>NZ_DATCVQ010000712.1:0-3708 GCF_036566765.1 Streptomyces sp. | reverse complement strand
GTGGCGGCGCGCAGCGCGGCGGCGGCCCCGAGGGCCTGGGCGGCCCGCCGCCAGACCTCGGTGGACCGGCCCTGGCTCCGGGTCAGCAGGATCGCGAACCGCTCCAGGCCGAGGGCGCCGGCCTCCACGTCCTGGAGTTCGGCGGCCTGGAGCAGCGCGGTCTGGTGCAGCTCGACGGCGGCGTCCGGGTCGCCGGCGTCGAAGGCGATGTCGGCGCGCACGACGTTGGTCCGCACGACCCCGCGGACGTCCTTGACCCGCTGGAGCAGCGCCAGCGCCTCCTCGGCGGGGGCGGTCGCCCCGCGCGCGTCGCCGGCGGCCCGGCGTACGTCCGCGAGGGCGCGCAGGGCCGCGGCCCGCTCGTGCGGATCGTGCCGGCCGGCCTCGGCGGCGCACTGGGCGAGGAACCGTTCCGCCGCGGGCAGGTCGCCCTGCTGGAAGGCCGCGAGCCCGGCGAGCCGCAGGCAGGCGAGGGTCCCCGACTCGTCGCCGAGCGCGCGGGCGTGCGTCAGGGCCCTGGCCAGCCACTGCTCGGCGTCGGCGAACGCGCCGGTGGCCGCGAGCAGTTCGGCGAGGGCCCGCTCGCCGGCGGCGGCGGTCCGGGGCGTGATCGGCGTCGCGATCGGGGTCGCGATCGTCGGTACGGACTCGTCGTCGTCGACCGGGCCGAGCGCGGCCCGGAGCCAGGCCACCGCGTCGGCTGCGCGGCCGCGGGCGTACCAGTACGGGAGCAGGGCGGTGACGCATCTGACAACGTTCTCCCGGTCGCCGGTGGCCGACAGGAAGGCCAGGGCCTCGGCGATGTCCGACATCCAGTGGTCGAACTCGATCAGCCGGAGCGATTGGCCCGGGCCGATCAGGTCCGCCCGGGCCTCGTCGATCAGACGCACGAAGTACCCGGCGTGGTCGCGGCGGGCGGGGAGGTGCTCCTCGCCCTGCCGCATTTGTTCGAGCACGTACTGCCGGGTCAGGCCCAGGGTGGTGATGAGCAGATCCCCGTCGGGGCATTCGCTGGTCCGCAGAATGCTCTTGTCGACGAGGGATTCCAGGAGGCGGTGCGTCCGGGCCGGGCCGGCGCCGGCGACGCCCTCGGCGGATTCCTGGTCGAATTCCCGGTGAAAGAGGGATACGCGACGCAGCATGTGGCTCTCCTCGTCGGAGAGCATGCTCAGACAGTGCTCGATGGCCGCGTGCATCCCGCAGTGCCGGGACAGCGTGTCGAAATCGCTGCCGGAGAGCGCGCCGAGGTCCTCGTCGAGTTCGGCGAGCAGGCGCTGGGGCGACATCAGTTTCATGCGGGCGGCGGCGAATTCGATGGCCATGGGGAGCCCGTCGGTGCGGGCGCAGAGCCGGACCACCGCGTCCAGGTTGTCCTCGGTGAGCACGAAATTGGGCCGCACGAGCCGGGTGCGCTCGACGAAAAGGCGTACGGCCGGGTTCTGTTCGAGCGCGGCGAGGTCGGGCGCCGCGGCCGGTTCGGGTGTCGGCAGCGGGTCGAGGCAGAGCACGGCCTCGCCGTACACGCCCAGCCGTTCCGGCCCGGTGAGCAGCACGGTCAGTCCGGGGCAGTCCGTCACCAGGCTCTGCACGGCCGGGGCGAGCTCGGTGCGGATGCGGTCGACTCCGTCCAGGGCGAGCAGGAAGGAGCGGTCCCGCAGCCCCTCGCGCAGGCCGTCCGCCGGCAGGCCGAGGAGGCCGGCCAGGGTCTCCTCGGGGTCCCGCGCCGCGGACGCCTCGTTCAGGTCGAGGAAGCGCCCGCCGTCGGTGAAGCCGCCGAGCGCCGCGTCGAAGACGGCCGCGGCGAGGCGACTCTTGCCCACCCCCACCGGCCCGGTGACGGTGATGAGGCGGGTCTCCGGGCAGTCGACCCGGGAACGCAGTTCCCGGAATTCGGAATCGCGCCCCACGAGGCCGGCGGTGGACAGGGAGACGACGCCCGTTCTGTCGGTGGTCGAATGCATGAGGAATCCCTTCCTGCGCCTGTTCCCCACAAACGCGCTGCACACAACATGTGCCGTGAAAGTGATCTCTGGGTTTCTGTTCCCTCACGCTACCCAGCCGGACCGACAGCACCGGCGGACATGACGGGCGGAGCGCCTGCCCGACTGACCGGAAATCGACGGCGCCGGTCAGCCGCCGACGTAGGCCGTGTGCCGGATCTCGGGGAGCGCCCCGTAGAGGTTGGATCCGGGACATTCCGTCGGATACCCGTCGCGATGCCCGGAGATCCGGGGGAGGTAGACCTGCTGCCCGGTCGTGTAGTAGCCGTTGTTCGCGCCCGAGGTGAGGGTGACGGCGCCGGCGGGGTCGTGACCGAAGAGGCGGAGCTTCCAGGCGGCGACCCGGGCGACGGCGGTCTTCACCACGGCGTCGGCGGTGGCGGTGTTGTAGTTGCCGATGACGGAGATGCTGCTGGTGTCGGTGTTGAAGCCATAGGTGTGGGCGCCCTTGACCGGCTTGTCGATGCCGCCGGCCCGGCCCTCGAAGACGGTGCCGCACTTGTCGACCAGGAAGTGGTAGCCGATGTCGCTCCAGCCCTGGCTCTGCACGTGGTAGAGGAAGATCCCGCGGACCAGCGAGGCCGACTGGCTGCACTCGTAGGCATTGGTGCCCGCCGTGTGGTGGACGAAGATCGCCTTGGTGTCGTCGGTGTACGTCGGCGAGGACGTGACCAGCGACTCGTCGGCGCCCCACCAGGAGCGCCAGGTGATCGGCGGCAGGCCCGCGGCGGCGGGCGCGGCCGAGGCGGTGTCGGAGGTCTCGGCGGGGACCTCCGGGGCGGTGTCGGGGGTCTCGGTGGCGACCTCCGGGTCGCCCGGGTCGACGAGCTCCACCCGCAGCCCCGCCGGCAGCCCCTCGCCGGTGGCCCGGAACTGGACGCCGTCGGAGGCGCCCGTCCACAGCGGCTGGGCCCCGGCCCGTACGTCGCCGTCCGCGGTCTCGCGTCCCGACTCGGGGGTGCGCGCGTCGGTGTCGAGGGTGCGCCAGGTGGTCCAGAGGCCGGTCCGGGCGTCGCGGGTACGGATCTGGGCGGTGCCGTCCAGCTTGGCGTCCGGGTCGTCCCAGGTCAGGCCGATCATGCTGAACGGCCCGGTGGTACGGGCGGAGAGGGCCCGGGCGCCCGGGTCGGCGCCGTGCGGCACCGGGACGGAGTGGACGGAGCCGGGTCGGCCGAGCGGCTGGAGGGCCGGCGTCACGGTGGCGGTGGCGGTGGTCGCCGCCGTCAGGCAGAGGAGGGCCCCCGCGGCCCCCACCACCGCGGTCGCCACGGTCAGAGTGCGTGCATGTGCCATCGGTTCTCGGTACTCCCGGTGCGGCGGCAAGACGTCGGACGCCTGTCTTCTACCGGGCCGACGATCAGAGAAGACCTATAAACCGCATAAACCAGGGCATTACCCTTCGTTCGGCCGTACCAAGCGGAGTACGCGAGCTTCGTCACGGAACCCCGTTCCCCGAGTCGCTGGCATCGTGGCACTGAGTGTGTTTTGCTGAGGGTACTCAGTGCCAAAAGCCAAGCTGAAGCCGTTGCTGTAGGGGAGCGCCAGGATCATGGGCAAGGACTTCGATCTGTACCGGCCGTCGGAGGAGCACGACATGCTCCGGGACACGGTCCGTTCGCTCGCGGAGGCGAAGATCACTCCGTTCGCGGCGGCGGTGGACGAGGAGGGCCGGTTCCCGCAGGAGGCGCTGGACGCGCTGGTCGCGGCC
>NZ_DATCVQ010000711.1:0-5919 GCF_036566765.1 Streptomyces sp. | reverse complement strand
GATCGACCCGACGTACATCGACGACCCGAACGGCTACGTACCTCCCGAGGCAATCCGCGGTGCGTGGCTGGTGGATAGCAGCGGGAAACTGACAGGCGAGTACCAGGAGAATCCCCGTCACGGGGTGCCACAGGACGACTTCGGCAAGCTCACTGATCCTGATCACTGGCTTGGCTGGCTCGGAGATGACCCCGCGACCGCCGTCCGGAAGGGCATCGAAGAGTCCCTGCGCGCCCAGGCGGCAGACGCAGTGGTCGAGTGGGTCAAGATCCTCGAAGAGCCCCGATTCCTCACAGGTGGGCGGCCCCATTCTGAGGACCAACAGGTCATGTTGGTCACCCGCGCTGCACTCGCCGCGCCGTTTGCGTTGTCCGTGCGCACAGCGCAGCACGGACGTTCCATCCTCCTCGGGGTCTTCTCCTGGGCCGCGGTGAACCTCTCACCGCCCGAAGGCCGCAAGGATCGGCACTGGTTCGACCTGGGCGTCGGGCTGGACTGGGCCGGTGAACGGCTTCAAGAACGGATCTACGAGATGGACGGCGAGGACGGCACCGCCGAGCGGTAGAGCGGCAACGCCACGCCGTACCCGGAGGTCAGAGCAGGGCCCTCGGCAACTGGCCCACCCCATGACCCCGCGGACCGATCCAGCCTTCACACGCAACGGCTACCCGCAACTACCGGAGCGTTTCCAGAACTCGGCGACACGCTTTCAGTCACCGACAGGCCGTTCTCGGCACTGACCAACAAACGTTGCTGACTCACGGGGACAAAGCCAGCCGGCAACGTCTCGTAGTCCCAGACCAGACGGCGGGAGTTCATCAGCCAGGCGAACGTGCGCTCTACCACCCAGCGTCTCGGCAGCACCAGCAGGGCGCGCCGGTGGCGGCCGGCCGGCGGCGGGGCACCGCTGCTCAAGCTCGCGATCTGAAGGCGGGCCGCGTACGTCTCATCGCGAGCTGTGCCTGTTCTTGTCCTGGTGCGAGGTTCAGGACTACGCCGAGCAGGAGTACGCCGCCGTGGAGCTGAAGGCGATCGTGGAGCTGATCAACGCGTATGCCGCCCGCGGATTCGCGCCGGATCCGGCGCGGGCGGACTTGCGTGTCGTACTCCCGAGCCAGCCCCGGCCGTACCCGTACGAGAGCCCGCGATGTGTCACGGCTCACGACCCCGCGGGAGAGCGCGGCGGTGCCGAAGTACCGGATGGAGGCAGGACACGGGATAATCGCGCCATGGCCGCTCGACGCAATCCGATCGCACCCCTGCCGCCCGCCGGGGAGGTCCTGCGGGCCCGGTACGCGGGCAGGCTGCCCGAACGGCTCGAGGATCTCGCCGGCCCGGCCGCCGGAAGGGTCGAGCTGCCGCTGCACGTGGCCTGGTCCGGTCTGCGCACGTACGACCTCGGCAAGCCTCGGCTCAGGATGAGCCTGTACCGCACTGTTCTGGCCGAGGGGCAGCGCGACGACGTGGTCGCTCTCCTCGACCGGGATCTGCTGATCGCCCAGTGGCCCGTGCTGCGGAGCCTCGTCAGCCGGCATGTCCGCCAGGCGTGGGAGGAAGCGTTCCCCAGGCTCGCCGACGCCGCCCGGCCGGCCTCCGCCGCGTGAACCTCAGCGCACTGCACCGGCGGCTACTCGCCGACGTCCTTTCCATCGGAAGCCCGTACCCGCTGGTCATCACCGGTGGATACGCCGTTCAGGCCCATGGTCTGGTGAACCGGCTGAGCCAGGACCTCGACGTCGCCACGGAGAATCCGGCGCCCATGGCGGACATCGCTCAGACCCTGCAACGGGGACTGGACCAGCGGGGCTGGGACGTCACCGTCATCAGCGTGGACCCCCTCTCTGCCCGCCTCATGGCCGCCGACCGGGCGACCGGCGAGGAGTGCGAGGTGGACGTCCTCAAGGAAAACCTGTGGTCCGAGCCGTACGAGACCGAGTACGGACCGGTCCTGGCCCTCGAGGACGTCATCGGCACCAAGGTCCGCGCCCTGGCCGACAGAGGCGCGGTCCGAGACCTCATCGACGTCCATGCTGCGGCCGAGCACCGCACCCATGCGGACCTCGAGCGGCTCGGCGACCGCCATGGCCGCGACGAATTCCGGCTCCATGACCTTCGCGAGCGCCTCGGCGGCGCCGACTGGTACGACGACGAGGAGTTTGCCGCCTACGGCCTGGCCGAGGCGGAGATCGCCGACCTGCGCGCCTGGGCCCAGGCGTGGGCCGACGATCTGGACCGGCGCCTCGAGGACGCCGATTACGACGGCTGACCCGGCGGCGTCCGCCCCGGAGGATGCACCGCGCCGACCGGAGTATGGCGCGAGGGTGGCTGCCTGCCCCCGGCCACCGAGACACCGGGGTGACGACGAGCCGAACTGGTTGGCGCGTGGCCCGGTTTGTATGTCTCCTCGTTCCTCGCCGCGTGCCGGCCGTGCAACACAGTCAGCGGAGGAGACACCACACCCACCCTGCCTTGCCCGGCGGCGGGCAGACGTCCTCGTCGTCGTGCTCCACGACGAAGCCATTACTAATCCCGCTCCACGGCCGGGGTCATCCGACCAGCGGCTCTGCAACGGGGATGACCCGATCGGCAGTACGGCGGTGCTGCGCCGGAACCGGCCCCGCGGCCGGATCGGCTGGCACGTCCTTCAGGACCGTCTCTGCCGATCCCCCTGCGGAGGGAGTGCGCCGCTCACAGCCCGATCCCCATCAACGCGTTGTCCTCTGTATCCCACCGGTCGACGATCTGCATGTACCCGTGGAGCACGCTGCTGTTGGGCTTGTGCCCGGTGATCTGGGCGATGGCCTTCGGGTCCTTGCCCGCCCGCCTGGCCTCGGTGGCCATGCCGGAGCGCACTGAGTGCCCGGTGAACAGCACGGGGATTCGGGCGCGGGCGCCGGCCGCTGTGATGATGTCGCCGACGCGCTGGGGAGTGATTCCCTTGGGCTGTACGGAGCCGGTGGCATGGATCGCGCGGAAGGCGTGCCGGTCGGGGTCGGTGATCTGTGCCCGCTCGGCCCAGCCCTTCCAGGCCAGCACAGGGCACGTCGCCGAGTGCTTCCCGTACGGAACGGGGACGACCCTCGGGTCGGTCTTGGAGACACGGACGTCGACCAGGAGTCCGTTTCCGTCCGGGTCCTCGACGATGTTCCGCAGCCTCAGCCCTGCGAGCTCGGCTCGGCGCGCAGCGATCGCGAAACCGAGCAGCAGCATGGCCCGGTCACGTACGCCGAAGATGTCGTCGGAGCACTTCTCCACGATCTGTCGGAGTGCGTCGATGCGCATGGCCGGTGCCTTTCCGCGGCCGCGCTCGGGTTCCTCGTTCTCGGAGGCCTGCCGTCGGTAGTCCTTCAGGAGCTCACGGGCTGACTTCGTGGCCTCGGGGTCGACGACAACGCCGTGGTGCTGCCTCAGGGTGACGGAGATGCCGGCAAGCTTGCGGTCGATGGTGGCGTAGGCACGCTTCTCCCGGCTCCACAGGAAGTCGACGAAGGCGCGAAGTGTGCCGCGGGTAGCGGCAGTTGGCGGGATCCTGAGCGTCTCGCAGAACGCGGTCCAGGTCTTCCAGTCAGAGGCGTACGAGCGGGTGGTGTTGTCGGGCCGCTGGTCCTGCGCGTGCGCGTCGGACGCGGCGTCGAGCGCGGCGAGCCGAGTACGGAGCGCGTCGTCGTACTCGTCTGGCAGCAGGGGGCCTGCGGCAGCGGTCGGGAGGTTGTCGGTGCTCATGCTGGCTGCCGAATGCCCGTCTGCAGGATGCTTGGCGCGCTGTCGGTCCGTCAGATGTGCAAGCTCGGGCAGGTCCACGCCTCTCCCCCATGCTGAACTCGTGATTCGCGATATGTGAGCTTATCGTGAATCACAGGCCAGGATCCCGGGCGCACAGCTGAACTGACGATAGATCTGTTACGGACGACTTCTGTGAGAGCGATCCTAAGCACCGAGGACTCTCGGGCTCACGAGGGGCCGATGGCCGCGTTCCGATGGGAGGACCCCGACGGCCCGGGTTGCGCACCGGCATGTTCACGATTTCTACGCGACACCCCCACGTTCTGATCGCATTCGGTACGATCTCGCGTGCATCATTCACGCCACTGAGGGGGGATCACCTCATGCGCTTGCGCTACGCCGTCGCGACCGCCGCCGCTGCTACCGGGATGCTGGCCACCGTCACCGCCGCTCCCGCCCAGGCCGCCGAGTACACCTCGGAACTGAAGGTCAAGGGCATTCAGTACGACGCACCAGGTACGGACGACAACCGGTGCATCGGCGGCAACACTAAGAACGAGTACCTGACGATCAAGAACTACTCGAGCAGGACCACCGTCAACCTCCGGGGCTACCTCGTGGTCGACGCCGCCGGCAACAGGTACACCTTCACCGCCAACCACTACCTGGGGCCCGGCGACTACGTGAACCTGCGCGGAGGCCGCGGCACCGAATCCGACTCGGGCAACGTCGCCTACCGCCAGAACTGCAACTTCATGTGGAACAACGACAAGGACACCATCTACCTGATCAAGCCCTCCCGAGCCCGCGCCGACGTCCACACCTACACCAAGCGCGACAACGACCGCGACGGCAACGGCTACATCACGTACCACGGCTGAGCACACCCCAGCGAGGTGGGCTCCCAGGCAACTGTCCCTCGGGAGCCCACCCCCACATAGGCCGGCGTGCGATGGCACTCGGGAGGATTCAGTTCTGCGCCGCAGCAGGCTGGCGAGACCGCGTCCCCGGTCCGTTGAGACCGGGGACGCAGGATCCGATTAGGGTCAGTTCCACTTCATGTCGCCGCAGTCAGGCGCTACCACTTAGAGGAATCTGAATCCGTTCGAGTCTGATCCCTCGCGGTAGCCGCCTCTCTCGAGACCGCGACGACCACGCGAGTACTCGGGGAACTCTGCAAGGACTTGCTTCAGTTCGCCAGGAACTGAGGGGCGATCCGCCATTTGTCGGAAGGTCTCCGCTGCATCGAGGTCAAGCATTTCGCATGATCGATACAGCAGACAGACCTGGGGATACCACAGGCCCGTTGCATCGTCTGACTTCTGCCTCGCCAGCAAGCATGCGACAAGGCCCCTCTCAATCATCGTGAGATCCCCCAGGCGCACGGCTAGGGAGGCGGCCCTGACGGCATATTCAGCGAAATAGAACATTGCATCAGAGCGAGTGAAGCGAGCAATCGCGTGGAAGTCATCAGACCCCGTAATGGAATCAATGGCGACCTCTATGTGCGAATCGAGAGAACATGGCAGTTCTCGACTCCTGTATCCGTCATACAGAGCAGGGTCTAGTGACTCCCACTGCTCCTCTGAAAGCAAGCTCACCACAGCCACCATTTCAGCTTGGGGGGCGCGAGGTACCCCTTGGTCTTCCTGTATCCAGCCCGCTTGAGAGCATCGAGCTGCTCAGCCAACATGCTGGGCTTGTAGCCGGCCATCATGTCCTTAGGGCCCGGGAAACCACGTACGCTCACGCGCTGCCTCTTGCGGATCACATCGTAGATGAAATCCATTGCAGCTCTGTAGTCTTCATCGCGCTTGCCCGGCAAGTGGAAGATTTTGTCCTTGCGGCGCATTCCGAACCCTGCGGCTGCCTCCTTCGTAGCCTCCCAGGGTCCGATGTGCGCGATCTTGCCACACATTGCATTTCCGCACGCCGCGTAGTGCCCGAGCATCCCGCTCAGGCAACCGATGGCAGCCCAGCTTGCGACGCTGCCCCAGTTGACCTTGCGTCCGGACGTCTTTTGGTCGTACCACCCCCAGGCTGCGTCAACCACTGCGCCGATGGCGCAGCCGATGAGCATGGGGTTGTTGCCGGTGGGGTCGGTGTAGGTGGTGGGGTTGTTGAGGGCGTATTGGTAGAGGTTGGTTCCGCCCTGGTGGCCGATGGGGTCTTGGCTGATGAAGCGGCCGGTTTCGG
>NZ_DATCVQ010000710.1:0-2009 GCF_036566765.1 Streptomyces sp. | reverse complement strand
GGCGGGGGCCCGTAGCGGGTCCGCGGTCGGGTTCAACACCGCCGTGCTCGTCGACGCGGTGGACCGGCAGCTCGGCATCGAGACCCTGGCCGGGCCCGGGACGCCGATCCTGACGGTCACCGAGCCGACCGAGACGGCCACCGCGGCGGCCTTCGCACACACCGCGGTCCTCGCCGGGCGGCCGGGCAACGCCGAGCCGCTCGCCGAGGCGGGCCGGCTCTTCGGCCGACTCGCGCACCTCCTCGACGCCGTGGAGGACCGGACCGCCGACGAGGCGTCCGGCGCGTGGAACCCGCTGACCGCCACCGGCACCTCCCTGGAGGAGGCCCGCCGGCTCGCGGACGACGCGCTGCACGGCATCCGGCTGGCGCTGCGGGACGCCGAGTTCGTCGACGGCAAGCTGACGCATGTGCTGCTCGCGCACGAGCTGGGCCGCTCGATCGACCGCGCCTTCGGCACGACGAGCTGCGCCCACCAGGGCGGGCACCAGCCGGGGCCGTACGGGCCGGGCCCGCAGCAGCCCGGGCCGTCCGCCCCCGGTCCGTACGGCCCGGTGCCCGGCAACCCGTACGCTCCGGGCCCCGGCGGCCCGGGCGGGCCCGGCGGACCGCTGCCGCCCGAGCCGCCGAACCGGCGCGGACTCATAGCCGGCTGCGCGGTCTGGATGGCGCTGGCCTGCAGCTGCCAGATGTGCTGCGGGACGTACGAGGACCCGTGGGACCGGGAGCGCCGCGAGGGCCTGTGCAATCAGTGCGACTGCGGCAACTGCGACTGCAGCGGCTGCGGCGACTGCTGCAACTGCTGCGGGAGCGGGGGCGAGGGCGGCGGCGACGGAGGCTGCTGCGACGGCTGCGACTGCGGGTGCGACTGCGGCTGCTGACGCCCCCTCACCCCCTGCTGCCGCCTACTTCCGTGTCCCGTGTGGAAGGGTTGAGCACCATGAGCACGGATGCACAGCAGGACCGGCAGCACTGGCAGCACTGGCACGAGCGGCGCTCCGCCGCGGTCGCCGAACCGCACGGTCCGCTCTCCCTCACCGGCACGTACTGGCTCGCCGACCACCCGGAGGGGCGAATTCCGGCCGTTCCGGGGGAGTGGCGGGAGGACGGCGACGAGGTGGTCCTCACCGCCGGCGGTGAGGACGCGATCACCGTCGACGGCAAGCCGCTGATCGGTACGGTCCGGCTCACCGCCGACCACGGCCCCATCCCGGAGTCCCGCGTCGAGTCGGCCGGGCGCCGCCTGGTCGTGTTGCGCCGCGAAGGGCTGTGGGCGGTACGCGACTTCGACCCCGAGTCCTCGGCGCGGCGCGCCTACCGGGGCATCGAGGCGACCGGGTACGACGCGGGCTGGGTGCTGCAGGGCGTCTACCGGCCGTACGAGGCGGCGCACAGCGTCCGGGTGCAGAACGCCGACGGGCGCGAGCGCGGACTCGGGCTCGCCGGGGAGATCGTGTTCGCGATCGGGGGAGCGGAGCACAGCCTGCGGGTCGCGGTCGAGGACGACGGCTCGCTCTGGGCGGTCTTCGCCGACGCCACCAGCGGGAAGGGCAGCTACCGGTTCCGCTTCCTGCGGCCGGCCGCCCCGGCCGCGGACGGCTCGGTGACGGTCGACTTCAACCGCGCCCTGCTGCCGCCGTGCGCGTTCGCGGACCACTTCATCTGCCCGTTCCCGCCGCCCGGGAACACTCTGGCGGTTCCGGTACCGGCGGGGGAGCGCCAGGTGCTGACCGCCTGACCTGGGGGTGGACGGGGCGGCCGGGCGCGGCCGCCCCGTACGTCACCGCGGTCCCGTCCGTCGCGCGGTCTTGTGCGCGGTCCCGTACCGGTCCACTATCGCTGGCGGTGCATGTCAGGGACACATCATCCTGATGGCGCCTCACGGGCCCGCCACCCCCGGGCCCCTCCACTTTTTGAGGAGGATTTCAGTGAGGATCAAGCGCACCCGACTGCTCGCCGTCGCGGCGGGCCTCGCGGCCACCACCGCTCTCGCCTTGCCCGGCGCCCAGG
>NZ_DATCVQ010000709.1:0-74539 GCF_036566765.1 Streptomyces sp. | reverse complement strand
GAGCTCAAGGCGTTTCTGACGTCCACGAAGCGGGACGCGGCGGCGCAGGCCCGGGTCGTCATGGAGAAGGCGGTCGCTGCCGCACGCACGCGTATCGCGGCCCGCCAGCACAAGGACGCGCAGCGCCGGAAGACGGCCCTGGAGACCTCGTCGCTGCCCGCCAAGCTCGCCGACTGCCGCAGCGACGACGTCGACCGCAGCGAGCTGTTCATCGTCGAGGGAGACTCCGCGCTCGGCACCGCCAAGCTCGCCCGGAACTCCGAGTTCCAGGCGCTGCTGCCGATCCGCGGCAAGATCCTCAACGTCCAGAAGTCGTCCGTCTCGGACATGCTGAAGAACGCCGAGTGCGGCGCGATCATCCAGGTCATAGGAGCCGGCTCGGGCCGCACCTTCGACATCGACGCGGCCCGCTACGGCAAGATCGTCCTGCTCGTCGACGCCGACGTCGACGGCGCGCACATCCGCTGCCTGCTGCTCACCCTGTTCCAGCGCTACATGCGGCCGATGGTCGAGGCCGGACGCGTCTTCGCGGCCGTCCCGCCGCTGCACCGCATCGAGCTGGTCCAGCCCAAGAAGGGCCAGGACAAGTACGTCTACACGTACTCGGACAACGAGCTGCGGCAGACCCTGCTGGAGTTCCAGCGCAAGGGCGTCCGCTACAAGGACGCGATCCAGCGCTACAAGGGTCTCGGCGAGATGGACGCGGACCAGCTGGCGGAGACCACGATGGACCCCCGGCACCGCACCCTGCGCCGGATCAACATCGGCGACCTGGAGGCGTCCGAGCAGGTCTTCGACCTGCTCATGGGCAACGACGTCGCGCCCCGCAAGGAGTTCATCACCAGCTCCGCGGCGACCCTGGACCGCTCGCGCATCGACGCCTGAGTCCGGCGGCCGCGGGACCCACGCGTCCGGCCGCCGCCGCTCCTCCACCCGGGGGTGGAGCCTCCGGCTCCATCCACAGGGCGATCACTGTGTCCCCCTCCCGCCGTAGCATCGAGGCGACGGAGGGGGACCGGGATGGGGGAGATCGCAGCCGCCGGCCGGCGGTTCGTCTGGCCGACGCGCGAGGCGCTGAGCCGGGTCGGCGTGCCCCGGGGGCGTGACGTCCTGGACTGCGTGCTGGTCACCGGGCTCGCCGCCTGGACGCTGATCAGCGCGTACCTCTCCGGGGCGTTCCCCGGCGCGTACGGGGTGCTGCCGCCGCTCGGCCTCGCCGTGTGCGCGACGGCCGCCGCCCTCTTCCACCGCACCACCCTCGGCCATCGCCTGCTGCCCTCGCTGGGCCTGCTGGCCATCTGGAGGCCGCACGGCTCCAGATCGAGGCCGGCGCGGACCGCGAGGTGATCCTCCAACGGGTGGTGGCGGCCCGCTCCATGGCCCGGGACGGGCTCTCCAACCAGGAGATCGCCGGGCAGCTGCGCATTTCCACGGTCACCGTGAAGACCCACATCAACAAACTCTTCGCCAAGACCGGGGTGTGCGAACGGGCGCGGGCGGCCCGGTACGCGTATCAGCACGGCCTTGTCAGGCCACCCGGGAGTTCCATCACCTGATGGGGTGAAGTGACCGGGGAGAAGAGTCCTGGATCTTCCCGCTCTGTCCATCCTTGGGCACGCGGCCGAAACGGTTCGCTGACAAGGAGAGTTCACGGGTGGAGAAGCAGGAAGGGCCGAGCGCCCCGGCGGGGCGGATCGACGACCCCTGGTACGACGCGCTCGCGTCCGGATGGGGAGAGCCGGCCGCCACGGCCGCTGCCGACCCGGCCACCGGACCGCCCGGTCGCGTGCCGGGCCAGGAGGCCCACACCGCCGCCGACATCTACCTGGAGGTGCAGCGCAGCGCCGCCTTCCAGGAAGTGCGCGGCCGCTACCGGCGGTTCGTCTTCCCGGCGGCCGTCGCCTTCCTGCTCTGGTACCTCGTCTACCTCGTCGCGGCGACCGTGGCGCCGGAGCTGATGGCCCGGCCCGTGGCCGGGGCCGTGAACGTGGCGATGGTCGCCGGACTCGGCCAGTTCCTCAGCACCTTCCTGCTGACCTGGGCGTACGCCCGGCACGCCCGGCTGCGCCGGGACCCGGCGGCGCTCGAACTGCGCTGGGACACCCAGGAGATGACCCGAGGAGCGGCACGAGGGGCGACGTCGGGAACTCCGGCACAGTCGGCAACTCCGGCACAGGGGACGGCGCAGTGAGCAGCGACCATCAGGCCCTGGCGCTGGTGCTGTTCAGCGCGTTCGTCGCGGTCACCCTGGCGATCACCACCTGGGTGAGCCGGAACCGGCGCGGCTCGGCGGAGGAGTTCTACGCCGGCGGCCGGCTGTTCTCGCCCATGGAGAACGGATTCGCCATCGCCGGCGACTACATGTCCGCCGCGTCCTTCCTCGGCATCTCCGGACTGATCGCCCTCTTCGGCTACGACGGCATGCTCTACTCCGTCGGCTTCCTGGTCGCCTGGCTGGTCGTGCTGCTCCTCGTCGCCGAACTCGTCCGCAACTGCGGCCGGTTCACCCTCGCCGACGTCGTCGCCGCCCGCATGGCCGAACGCCCCGTGCGCATCGCGGCCGGCACGTCCTCCGTCACCGTCTCCGTGCTCTACCTGGTGGCGCAGATGGTCGGCGCGGGCAGCCTGGTGGCCCTGCTGCTCGGCGGAACCAGCGGCGCCGCCCGCTCGTGGACCGTGATCGGCGTCGGCGCGCTGATGGTGATCTACGTGTCCCTGGGCGGGATGCGCGCCACCACCTGGATCCAGATCGTCAAGGCCGTGCTGCTCATGGCGGGCGCGATCGCACTCACTGTGCTCGTCCTGGTGCGCTTCGACGGCGACTTCGGCCGGCTGCTCACCACCGCCGCCGAACGTAGCGGCCACGGGACGGATTTCCTCGGGCCCGGCCTGCGCTACGGCGGGGACTGGACCGCGCGCCTTGACTTCATCAGCCTCGGACTGGCGCTCGTCCTCGGCACCGCCGGTCTGCCGCACATCCTGTCCCGCTTCTACACCGTGCCGACCGCGGCGGCGGCCCGCCGCTCGGTCGTCTGGTCGATCGGCCTGATCGGCGGCTTCTACCTGATGACGATCGTCCTCGGCTTCGGCGCGGCCGCGATCATCGGCCCGGACGCCGTCCGCGCGTCCAACGCCGCGGGCAACACCGCCGTGCCGCTGCTCGCCCTCGACCTCGGCGGCGGCGCGGGAACAAGCGGCGGCACCGTCCTCTTCGCGATCGTCGCCGCCATCGCCTTCGCCACGATCCTCGCCGTCGTCGCGGGCATCACCCTCGCCTCGTCCGCCTCCGTCGCCCACGACCTGTACGCCTCGCTGCGCAGCCGTCGCGCCGGGGCGAAGCCGTACAGCGAGGTCGCGGTCGCCCGGGCCGCCGCCGTCGGGATCGGTGTGGCCGCGATCGGCCTCGGCCTGCTCGCCCGCGACCTGAACGTGGCGTTCCTGGTCGGCCTCGCCTTTGCGGTGGCCGCGTCCTCAAACCTGCCGGTGCTGCTGTACTCGCTGTTCTGGCGGAACTTCACCACGCGCGGCGCGGTCTGGTCGGTGTACGGCGGACTGATCCCGGCCGTCCTGCTCGTGGTGCTCTCGCCGGTCGTCTCCGGCAGCCCCGAGGCGCTGTTCCCCGGCGTGGACTTCCACGTCTTCCCGTTGCAGAACCCCGGAGTCGTCTCCATCCCACTGGGCTTCCTGGCCGGGTGGATCGGCACCGTCACCTCGACCGAGGCCCCGGACGCGGCGAAGCACGCGGAGACCGAGGTCAGGGCGCTCACGGGGGCGGGCGCGGTGTGACGGCCGGGGGGGGGCGGGTCGCTGGGGGCGGCTTCTCAGACGGACGAGGCTCAGACGGACGAGACCCAGACGTACCGGTGCTCGGGCCGGCCCGTCTCGCCGTACTTGAGCGACAGCCGCACCCGGCCCGAGCGTTCCAGGAGCTTGAGATAGCGCTGGGCGGTCTGCCGACTCACACCCGCCCGCTCCGCGATGTCCTGCGTGGACAGCGCCCCGTCGGCGGACAGCAGGACCTGCCGGACCAGTTCGGCGGTCGTCGGCGAATGTCCCTTGGGCAGCTCGGGGGCGGTCGCCCCGGCGGACAGTGCCCCGAAGATCCGGTCGACCTCGGCCTGCTCCGCCTCGCCGCCGCCGTCGAGGGTGCGGCGCAGCCCCGCGTACGCCTCCAGCTTGGCGCGCAGGCCGGCGAAGGTGAACGGCTTGACCAGGTACTGCAGCGCGCCGTGACGCATCGCCGCCTGGACGGTCGCCACGTCGCGGGCCGCGGTCACCATGATCACGTCGGTGTGGCGGCCGTGCCGTCGCAGTTCGCGGACGACGCCGAGGCCGTTCCCGTCCGGCAGGTAGTGGTCGAGGAGGATCAGGTCCACGGCGGTGTCGTCGAGGCGGGCGAGGGCCTCGGCGGCGGAGTGGGCGGTCCCGGCGACGTGGAAGCCGGGAACCTTGCCGACGTACGCGGCGTTGATCTGCGCGACGCGCACATCGTCGTCCACGACCAGGACCTCGATCACCGGGACTCCTCGGTCGCGGCGGCGGGACTGGGGAACGGGCCCGTGCCCGCGGCGCTCCCGTCGGCGCCCTCGTCGGCGCCGGGCCGGTCTTCCGGCGCGTCCGTCAGGGCCTCCGGCAGTACGACGGTGAACTCGGCCCCGCCGTCCGCCGCCGCGCCGACCCGGGCGCTGCCGCCCTGACGCTCGGCGAGCCGGCGCACCAGGGGCAGTCCCAGCCCGCGTTTGCCGTGCGACGGCAGCTCCTTGGTCGTCCAGCCCTCGGTGAAGATCAGCTCCCGGCGCGCCTCCGGGACGCCCGGGCCGCTGTCGGTCACCCGCAGCACCGCCGTGCGGCCCTCCGCGTGCAGCGCGACCTCGATCCGGGCGTCAGCGGTGCCGGCGGCCGCATCCAGGGCGTTGTCGACGAGGTTGCCGACCACGGTGACCAGCTCGCGCGGGTCGACCACGCGGTCCGGCAGCAGGCTGCCGGGGGCGATCCGGAGCGAGACGCCCCGCTCGGCGGCCACGGTGGCCTTGCCGACCAGGAGAGCGGCGACCAGCGGGTCGTGGACCTTCTCGGTCACCTGCTCGGCGGTGGCCCGGTGCACGCCGACGACCTCGGTGACGAACTCGACGGCCTCGTCGTGCATCTCCAGCTCCAGCAGCCCGAGCAGGGTGTGCAGGCGGTTGGCGTGCTCGTGGTCCTGGGCGCGCAGGGCGTCGATGAGGCCACGCGTGGAGTCCAGCTCGCGGCCGAGCTGCTCCAGCTCGGTGCGGTCGCGCAGGGTGGCGACCGCGCCGCCGTCGTCGGTGGGCATCCGGTTGGCGATGAGCACGCGATGCCCGCGCACGGTCACCAGGTCCTCGCCGGTGACCCGGCCTGCCAGCACGTCGGTGGTGCGGCCCGCGCCCAGCACCTCGTCCAGCGGCCGCCCGGCCGCTTCGGGGCCCACGCCGAGGAGCCGCTGCGCCTCGTCGTTGATCAGCCGGACGCGGCCGGCCCGGTCGAGCGCGACGACGCCCTCGCGGATGCCGTGCAGCATCGCCTCACGCTCGGCGAGCAGCGCGGCGATGTCGGAGAAGGCCAGGTCGCGGGTCTGGCGCTGGAGGCGGCGGGAGATCAGGTACGCGGCGAGCGCGCCGACGGCCAGGGCGCCGCCGGCGTACGCGAGCAGCCCGGGGATCGCGGCCAGCAGCCGGTCGCGGACGCTGTCGTACTCGATGCCCACGGAGACGGCGCCCACGATGCGCCCGTCGCCGTCCCTCAGCGGGGCCTTGCCGCGCGCGGAGCGGCCCAGGGTGCCGCTGTCGATCTCCATGACCTCGTGGCCCGCGAGCGCGGCGCTGGGGTCGGTGGAGACGACCCTGCCGATCTGGGCGGGGTCGGTGTGCGACCAGCGCACGCCCCGGGTGTCCATCACGACCACGTACTCGGCCCCGGTGGTCCGCCGGATCCGCTCGGCCTCGGCCTGCACCGGCCCGGCTGCGCTGGGCGGCGTGCCGACCACGTCGGCCGCGACGCGCGGCGTCCCGGTCGTCTCGGCGATGGCGAGCGCGCGGCGCATGGCCTGGTCGTCGAGCTGGGCGCTCAGCGGGGCCAGGAAGAGCCCGGTGGCCAGCACGGTGACGCCGGTGGCGATGGCCAGCTGCATGAGCAGGACCTGCGAGAACATCCGCCGCGGCCAGCCCAGCCGACGCCGCCGGACGGCGGGCGGCGGGGGAGCTGCGGCGGGTGAGGTCATGGGAGGAACGGTAAAGGCCAGGGGAGGGCGACCGGAAATCTCGGACAAGATCGGCCCTTCAGAGCCCCCGCCTATCCTGGAGGGCCTGCCCAGGGCCTGCCCTCGGCAGGCAGAGAACCGCACCAGCCAGCGAAAGGCGCAGCTCTTTGAGCACGCAGCAGATTCCCGTGATCGTCCTCGCGGGATTCCTCGGCTCCGGCAAGACCACCCTGCTCAACCATCTGCTGCGCAGTTCCCGCGGCACCCGCATCGGGGTCATGGTCAACGACTTCGGCGACATCGGCATCGACGCGATGACCGTGGCCGGTCAGGTCGGCTCCACGGTGTCGCTCGGCAACGGGTGCCTGTGCTGTGCCGTCGACGCGAGCGAGCTCGATACATACCTGGAGGTGCTCACCCGCCCCGAGGTCGGCCTCGACGTGATCGTGATCGAGGCCAGCGGGCTCGCCGAGCCGCAGGAGCTGGTCCGGATGGTGCTGGCCAGCGAGAACGAGCGGATCGTCTACGGCGGCCTGGTGCAGGTCGTGGACGCGGCCGAGTTCGACGCCACCCGGGACCGGCACCCGGAGACCGACCGCCATCTGGCCATCGCCGACCTCGTCGTCGTCAACAAGGCCGACCGGGTCGGCGAGGAGGAGCTGACGGCCGTGCGCGAGGCGGTCGGCCGGCTCGCGGGGCGCGCGGCGGTGATCACCGCCGCGTACGGCCGGCTCGACCCGGAGCTGCTCTTCGACCGAGTGGCGCCCGAGGGCGAGATCGAGGGGCAGATGTCCATCGAGGACATCCTGTACGCGGACGAGGACGCCCACGCGCATCCGCACGCCGCCTACGAGACGCTCTCGCACGCCTCCGACGTCCCGGTGCACCCGCGCCGCCTCATGACGTTCCTCGACTCCCGGCCCGAGGGCCTCTACCGGATCAAGGGCTTCGTCGACTTCGGCGCCGCCGACCCGGCCAACCGCTACACCGTGCACGCGGTCGGCCGCTTCCTGCGCTTCTACCCCGAGCCTTGGCCGCCCGGCGAGGAACGCCTCACCCAGCTCGTCCTCATCGGCTCCGACATCGACGCCGCAGCCCTCCGCAAGGCCCTGGCCGCCTGCGAACAGAACGGCCCGCAGGACACCCCCGACGAACAGAGCATGTGGGGCGTCCTGCGCTACGCACCTCGCACCGAGGACGAGCCGGCCGAGTCCTGACCGACTAGGGCCTGTCCGGCGGATCATGGCCGGGGCCGCGAGGCCCTAGCTCGCCGGGCCCGCCAGTACCGCCACCGGCTTTGCCAAGGGGGTGCCTGAGCCGTCTCGGCGGGGGTCGATGGTCGGGAGGTCCGTCGGGGTGCCGTTCTGCTGGGCGGCGTGGGCGGGGGTTGCGCCGGCCCAGGCCAGGAGCAGGATGTCCTCGCCCTTCAGGAAGCGCTGGCAGCGGACGCCGCCGGTGGCGCGGCCCTTGCGGGGGTACTGGTCGAACGGGGTCAGCTTCGCCGACGTGGCGGACGAGGCGTCCAGGGTGCCGGTCGCGCCGGCGACCGTGAACACGACCGCGTCCGCCGCCGGGTCCACCGCGGTGAACGAGATGACCTCCGCGCCCTCGGCGAGCTTGATGCCCGCCATGCCGCCCGCCGGGCGGCCCTGCGGCCGCACCTGCGAGGCCTGGAAGCGCAGCAGCTGCGCGTCGGTGGTGATGAAGACCAGGTCCTCCTCGCCGGTGCGCAGTTCGGTCGCGCCGACGATCCGGTCACCGTCCTTGAGGGTGATGACCTCCAGCTCGTCCTTGTTGGCCGGATAGTCCGGCACGACGCGCTTCACCACGCCCTGCAGCGTGCCGAGCGCCAGGCCCGGCGAGGACTCGTCGAGGGTGGTCAGGCAGACCACCGTCTCGTCCGCCTCCAGGGACAGGAACTCCGCGATCGGCGCGCCGCCCGCGAGATTCGGCGCGGCCGCCGTGTCCGGGAGCTGCGGCAGGTCGATCACCGACAGCCGCAGCAGCCGCCCGGCCGAGGTCACCGCGCCGACGTCGCCGCGCTGGGTGGCCGGCACCGCCGAGACGATCACGTCGTGCTTGGCCCGCTTGCCGTCCTCGGCGGCCGACAGCTCCGCCGTCGCCGTACGGGCCAGCAGGCCGGTGGAGGAGAGCAGCACCCGGCACGGGTCGTCCGCGACCTGCAGGGCCACCGCCGCGACCGGCGCGCCAGCCGACTCGAGGAGGACCGTGCGCCGGTCGGTGCCGAACTTCTTCGCCACCGCGGCCAGTTCGGCCGAGACCAGCTTGCGCAGCTCCGCGTCCGACTCCAGGATCTTCGTCAGCTCGTCGATCTCGCCGGTGAGCCGGTCGCGCTCGGTCTCCAGCTCCAGGCGGTCGAACTTGGTGAGCCGGCGCAGCGGGGTGTCCAGGATGTACTGCGTCTGGATCTCGCTCAGCGAGAAGCGCTCCATCAGGCGCTCCTTCGCCTGCGCCGAGTTGTCGCTCTCCCGGATCAGCCGGATGACCTCGTCGATGTCCAGCAGGGCGACCAGCAGACCCAGGACCAGGTGCAGCCGGTCCCGCTTCTTGCCGCGGCGGAACTCGGAGCGGCGCCGGACCACGTCGAAGCGGTGGTCCAGGTAGACCTCCAGGAGCTCCTTCAGGCCCAGCGTCAGCGGCTGGCCGTCGACCAGCGCCACGTTGTTGATGCCGAAGGACTCCTCCATGGGCGTCAGCTTGTACAGCTGCTCCAGGACCGCCTCGGGCACGAAGCCGTTCTTCACCTCGATGACCAGCCGCAGGCCGTGGGCCCGGTCGGTGAGGTCCTTGACGTCGGCGATGCCCTGGAGCTTCTTCGAGCCGACCAGGTCCTTGATCTTGGAGACGACCTTCTCCGGGCCGACCGTGAACGGCAGTTCCGTGACGACGATGCCCTTGCGGCGCGGCGTCACGTTCTCGATCGACGTCGTGGCGCGGATCTTGAAGGTGCCGCGGCCGGACTCGTACGCGTCCTTGATCCCGGACAGGCCGACGATCCGGCCGCCGGTCGGCAGGTCCGGGCCGGGCACGAAGCGCATCAGCGCCTCGAGGTCCGCGTGCGGGTACCGGATCAGGTGCCGGGCGGCGGCGATCACCTCGCCCAGGTTGTGCGGCGGCATGTTCGTCGCCATGCCGACGGCGATCCCGGACGCGCCGTTGACCAGGAGGTTCGGGTACGCCGCCGGCAGCGTCACCGGCTCCTGCTCCTGGCCGTCGTAGTTCGGGGAGAAGTCGACGGTGTCCTCGTCGATCGACTCCGTCATCATCAGCGCCGCGGCGGCCATCTTGGACTCGGTGTACCGCATCGCGGCCGGCGGGTCGTCGTTGCCGAGCGAGCCGAAGTTGCCGTGACCGTCGACCAGCGGGAGTCGCATGGAGAACGGCTGCGCCATGCGCACCAGCGCGTCGTAGATCGACGCGTCGCCGTGTGGGTGCAGCTTGCCCATGACCTCGCCGACGACGCGGGCGCACTTCACGTACCCCCGGTCGGGGCGCAGCCCCATCTCGGACATCTGGTAGACGATGCGGCGCTGCACCGGCTTCATGCCGTCGCGTGCGTCGGGCAGGGCCCGCGAGTAGATCACCGAGTACGCGTACTCGAGGAAGGAGCCCTGCATCTCGTCGACGACGTCGATGTCGAGGATCCTCTCCTCGAACGCGTCTTCCGGCGGCGGTGTCTTCGTGCTGCGGCGGGCCATCGCGGCTGCGGCTCCTTACCAACAAGGTTGATCTGACGCGGACCATTGTGGACCGTCCCACCGACAGTGCCGACCGCGACCCGGAAGAGGGACAGTCCGATGCGGCGGGAACTTCGCGAGGTGCCGGTGCGCTTGCATACAGTGGCAGGACTTTGCCACATCGCGATCGAAGGGACGTACATGCCCATGGGTCACACGGCCACAGCCCAGGCCGGCTCCGGCGGCCTGACAGCAACCGAGCACCGGCTGGCCAACGGCCTGCGCGTGGTGCTCTCCGAGGACCACCTGACCCCGGTCGCCGCGGTCTGCCTCTGGTACGACGTCGGCTCGCGCCACGAGGTCCCGGGCCGCACCGGCCTCGCGCACCTCTTCGAGCACCTGATGTTCCAGGGCTCGAAGCAGGTCTCGGGCAACGGGCACTTCGAGCTGGTGCAGGGCGCCGGCGGCTCGCTCAACGGCACCACGAGCTTCGAGCGCACCAACTACTTCGAGACCATGCCCACGCACCAGCTGGAGCTGGCGCTGTGGCTGGAGGCCGACCGCATGGGCTCGCTGCTGGCGGCCCTGGACGACGAGTCCATGGAGAACCAGCGCGACGTCGTCAAGAACGAGCGCCGCCAGCGCTACGACAACGTGCCGTACGGCACCGCCTTCGAGAAGCTCACCGCGCTCGCCTACCCCGAGGGCCACCCGTACCACCACACCCCGATCGGCTCCATGGCCGACCTGGACGCCGCCACCCTCGAGGACGCCCGGAACTTCTTCCGCACCTACTACGCGCCGAACAACGCGGTGCTGTCGGTCGTCGGCGACATCGACCCCGCGCAGACCCTCGCCTGGATCGAGAAGTACTTCGGCTCCATCCCCTCGCACGACGGCAAGCAGCCGCCGCGCGACGGGACGCTCCCGGAGACGATCGGCGAGCAGCTGCGCGAGGTCGTCGAGGAGGAGGTGCCCGCCCGCGCGCTGATGGCCGCGTACCGCCTGCCGCACGACGGCACCCGTGAGTGCGACGCGGCCGACCTGGCCCTGACCGTCCTCGGCGGCGGCGAGTCCTCCCGGCTGCACAACCGGCTGGTCCGCCGCGACCGCACGGCCGTCGCGGCCGGCTTCGGCCTGCTGCGGCTGGCCGGCGCGCCCTCGCTCGGCTGGCTGGACGTGAAGACCTCCGGCGGCGTCGAGGTGCCGCTGATCGAGTCGGCCGTCGACGAGGAGCTGGCCCGGTTCGCCGCCGAGGGCCCGACGCCCGAGGAGATGGAGCGCGCCCAGGCGCAGTTGGAGCGCGAGTGGCTGGACCGGCTCGGCACGGTCGCCGGCCGCGCCGACGAACTGTGCCGGTTCGCGGTGCTGTTCGGCGACCCGCAGCTGGCGCTGACCGCCGTGAACCGGGTCCTGGACATCACCGCCGAGGAGGTGCAGGCGGTCGCCGCGGCCAAGCTGCGCCCCGACAACCGTGCGGTGCTGGTGTACGAGCCGGTCACCGCCGGCCAGGGCGACGGACAGAGCGACAGCGACGAGGAAGAGGGAGCCGACCAGTGAGCGACGCTGCCGCGTCTTTGACGAGCATGGAGTTCCACCCGCAGCCGCAGCCGGGCGCCGCCCGCCCGTGGGCCTTCCCGGCCCCCGAGCGCGGCGCGCTCGACAACGGGCTGACGGTGCTGCGCTGTCACCGCCCCGGCCAGCAGGTGGTGGCCGTCGAGATCTTCCTCGACGCCCCGCTGGAGGCCGAGCCGGCGGGCCTGGACGGCGTCGCCACGATCATGGCGCGAGCGCTGTCCGAGGGCACCGACAAGCACTCCGCCGAGGAGTTCGCCGCCGAGCTGGAGCGCTGCGGCGCCACGCTGGACGCGCACGCCGACCACCCGGGCGTACGGGTCTCCCTGGAGGTCCCGGTCTCCCGGCTGCCGAAGGCGCTGGGCCTGCTCTCCGAGGCGCTGCGCGCGCCCGCGTTCGTCGACACCGAGATCGAGCGCCTGGTGCGCAACCGGCTCGACGAGATCCCGCACGAGACGGCCAACCCGGCCCGCCGCGCGGCCAAGCAGCTCTCCAAGGAGCTGTTCCCGGCCAGTTCGCGCATGTCGCGGCCGCGCCAGGGCACCGAGGAGACCGTGGCCGCGATCGACGCGGCGGCCGTGCGCGCCTTCTACGAGGCGCACATCCGGCCCGCCACGGCCACCGCCGTGGTCGTCGGCGACCTCACCGGCGTCGACCTGGACGCCGTGCTGGCCGACACCATCGGCGACTGGAGCGGCGACACGGCCGAGCCGCGTCCGGTCCCGCCGATCACGGCCGACGACACGGGCCGCGTGGTCATCGTCGACCGCCCCGGTGCGGTCCAGACCCAGCTGCTGATCGGCCGCGTCGGCGCCGACCGACACGACCGCGTGTGGCCGGCCCAGGTGCTCGGCACGTACTGCCTCGGCGGCACCCTCACCTCCCGGCTCGACCGCGTGCTGCGCGAGGAGAAGGGATACACCTACGGTGTCCGGGCCTTCGGCCAGGTGCTCCGCTCGGACGGCCAGGGGCACGGCGCGTCGATGCTCGCCATCAGCGGCTCGATCGACACCCCCAACACCGGCCCGGCACTTGACGACCTGTGGAAGGTGCTGCGCACCCTCGCGGCCGACGGTCTGACGGACGCCGAGCGCGATGTGGCCGTGCAGAACCTGGTGGGCGTCGCGCCGCTCAAGTACGAGACCGCGGCCTCGGTCGCCGGCACCCTCGCCGACCAGGTCGAGCAGCACCTTCCGGACGATTTCCAGGCGCAGTTGTACGCGCGTCTCGCCGAGACGGGCACGGTCGAGGCGACGGCGGCCGTCGTCAACGCCTTCCCGGTGGACCGGCTGGTGACCGTCCTCGTCGGCGACGCCGCCGAGATCGAGGAGCCGGTGCGCGCGCTCGGCATCGGCGAAGTCACCGTCGTGACGGGCTGATTGAACCGAGCCAGAGGCCACGAGAGGCCCCGCGAGGACCCCGACGTCACGATACGTCGGGGTCCTCCCCTTTGTCCGGTTGATTGGAGAACGCGAGCCTATGCCCTGTGGGATGCGCTACAAACGGGCGTGTCTGTTTGGCGATTGAAAGATGGTCCGTTTAGCGTCGATCCGGCTGTTCGTCGGTTGCACACGCCGCATTCGCGGCAACGGACAGTCATCGCCGAGTCCCCGAAGGCGCGAGCCTGGGGAGCCGGGGACCCACTCAGTCCCTGGGGTGAATCGGACGCCTTCGCCGCCAGGCGGAGGGGCCCGTAGGAGACCTTCCTGCTCCGAACCCGTCAGCTAACCCGGTAGGCGAGAAGGAAGGAAAGGATCAGCCACTACATGGCGTTCACCCGTGCCACCGGGAAGCATCGTGGTCCGAGCCGTCTGGCGCGCCGCAGCGCGGGCATCGCCGGCGTCGCGACCCTCGCCACCACCGGCGTCATCGGAACCCTCGCCTCCCCGGCGCTCGCCGCCGACACGGAAGCCCGCGCCCTCGACGACACAGGCCTGACCCAGGCCATCAGCGTGGACTCGCTCGCGGACAGGATCAACGCTCAGGCCGCCGCCCAGGAGCAGGAGGCCTTCGAGGCCGCCGCCAAGGCGAAGGCCGAGGCCGAGGCGAAGCGCAAGGCCGAGGCCCGCGCCAAGAAGATCCGCGAGGAGAGGGAGCGTGCCGCCCGCGAGGCCGAGCGCAAGCGCCTCAACTCCTTCCGGCTGCCCGTCGCCGGCTCGCACGTCACCACCGGCTACAAGGCCGGCGGCGCGCTCTGGTCCTCCGGCAGCCACTCCGGCATCGACTTCCGCGCTCCCTCGGGCAGCACGGTCGTCGCCGTCGGCGCCGGCACCGTCGTCGAGGCCGGCTGGGGCGGCGCGTACGGCAACAACATCGTGATCCGGATGAACGACGGCACGTACACCCAGTACGGCCACCTGTCCGCGATCAGCGTCTCGGTCGGCCAGTCCGTCATGCCGGGCCAGCAGATAGGCGTCTCCGGCTCGACCGGCAACTCGACCGGCCCGCACCTCCACTTCGAGGCCCGCACCAGCCCCGACTACGGCTCCGACATCAACCCGGTCGCGTACCTGCGCGCCCGCGGCGTGAACGTCTGATCCTCGGATCCTCCCCGCCACGGAGAAAAGCCCCGGCTCGTACGGAGTCGGGGCTTTTTGGCGGCCAAAAGAGATCCATGGTTAACAGGTAGCCGTCGGAAATATCGCTCCGCTGCAATAGAGTCACCGAAGAGTCGGCGAACAAAGACCCGTCGGATGGGTTTCACGCAGATTAAGGCGGAGGTCGGACATGCGCATTCCCGCGCATTCGGTGTGCACGGCGATCCGGGACGACATCGTCTCCGGGGTCTTCGAGCGGGGCAGCCGGCTGACCGAGGAGCAGCTCGCCCAGCGGTACGGAGTCTCCCGCGTCCCGGTCCGCGAGGCGCTGCGCACCCTGGAGTCCGAGGGTTTCGTGGTGAGCCGCCGGCACGCGGGCGCGCATGTCGCCGAACCGACCGAGCAGGAGGCCGCCGACCTGCTGGACGTCCGCGCCCTGCTGGAGCCGTTGGGCGCCGCGCGGGCCGCCCACCGGCGCACCGAGGCGCACCTCAAGGTGCTGCGCGGCCTGGTCCGGCTGGGTCAGGAGCGGGCCCGGCGGGGCCAGGGCGAGGACCTGCGCTCGCTCGGCGGCTGGTTCCACGAGACCCTCGCGCAGGCCTCGGGCAGCCCCGCGCTCACCTCGCTGCTCACCCAGCTGCGGCACAAGATCGCCTGGATGTACGTCGTGGAGACCTCCAGCCGGCCGGTGGAGACCTGGGCGGAGCACGGAGCGATCGTGGACGCGGTGGCGCGCAGCGACGCGGAACGGGCCCGTTCGCTCACCGCGCTGCACGCCGAGCGCACCCTGTCGCTGCACCGGCTACGGCACCCCGATCGGGACCGTGTGAGGACTTCGCAACATGCAGTAAACACGGCGGGCTCCGCTCATTAACAGGCGGGCTGTATACAAAGACGTGGTATTCGGGACGGCGGAATTTCCGTCGGCCTGAATTCGTGCTGCCCGATTGTGGCGCCTGAACGCCTGCAGGGATGAATTCGCTCTTCCCGGAATACGAGAGCCGCCCCGCCGGAATTCCACGGCGGGGCGGCTCTCGATGTCGGGCGCGGGCCCGAGGTGATCAGACGGTGTCGGGCGCGGGCCCGAGGTGATCAGACGGTCTCGGGCGCGGGCCCGAGGTGAATCAGACGGTCTCGGGCGCCGGGCCCGAGGTGACTCAGACGGTCTCGGGCAGCTCGTCGAGGCCCTCGGCGACCAGCTTCGCCAGGCGGTCCAGGGCGACCTCGGCGCCGTCCGCGTCCGACGCGAGCACGATCTCCTCGCCGCCCTGCGCGCCCAGGCCGAGGACCGCGAGCATCGAGGCGGCGTTGACCGGGTTGCCGTCGGCCTTGGCGATCGTCACCGGAACGCCGGAGGCCGTTGTGGCGCGGACGAAGATGGAGGCGGGGCGGGCGTGCAGGCCCTCGGCCCAGCCGACGTTGACTCGGCGCTCTGCCATGGTGTTGCCCTTCGAGTCTCAGGGAGTTGTCTAGACCAGTCTCTCACGGCTCGCGAGGTGCTCGTGCCGACCCTCGTCCCCGTGTCGCCGGGCCCTCCGGTCCTCCCTACCCTGCCCGCGGCCGACCGGGTGCGCGACCGGTGCTCGCGCCGTGTCCCGGCCGTAGGCTTTGCGACATGCAGACGTCGTCGGAACACGCGTACCCCGACCACTGGGAGGCCGACGTCGTGCTGCGCGACGGCGGCACCGCGCGGATCAGGCCGATCACCGTCGACGACGCCGACCGGCTGGTCAGCTTCTACGAGCAGGTGTCGGACGAGTCGAAGTACTACCGCTTCTTCGCGCCGTACCCGCGGCTCTCCGCCAAGGACGTCCACCGCTTCACCCATCACGACTACGTGGACCGGGTCGGGCTCGCGGCCACCGTCGGCGGGGAGTTCATCGCCACGGTCCGGTACGACCGCATCGACGACGACGGGCGGCCGGCCCCCGCGCCCGCCGACGAGGCCGAGGTCGCCTTCCTGGTGCAGGACGCCCACCAGGGGCGCGGCGTCGCGTCCGCACTGCTCGAACACATCGCGGCGGTGGCGCGGGAGCGGGACATCCGGCGGTTCGCGGCGGAAGTGCTGCCGGCCAACAACAAGATGATCAAGGTCTTCACGGACGCCGGCTACACGCAGAAGCGGAGCTTCGAGGACGGGTCGGTCCGGCTCCATCTCGACCTGGAGCCCACCGACCGCTCGCTCGCCGTGCAGCGCGCCCGGGAGCAGCGCGCCGAGGCGCGTTCCGTGCAGCGGCTGCTCGCCCCCGGCTCGGTCGCGGTGATCGGCGTGGGCCGCACGCCCGGTGGGGTCGGCCGCGCGGTGCTGCGGAACCTGCTCGACGCGGGCTTCACCGGGCCGGTGTACGCGGTCAACAACGCGCTGCCGGAGGGTGGCCGGGCCGAGCTGGAGGGCGTGCCCGCGTTCCGGTCGGTCGGCGACATCGGCGAGCCGGTGGACCTGGCGGTCGTCGCCGTCCCCGCCGAGCGGGTGCCGGAGGCCGTCGCCGACTGCGGCGAGCACGGGGTGCAGGGCCTCGTCGTGCTCTCCGCGGGGTACGCGGAGAGCGGCGACGCGGAGGGCGGGCGGCGGCAGCGCGAACTGGTGCGGCAGGCCCGCTCGTACGGGATGCGGATCATCGGGCCGAACGCGTTCGGGATCATCAACACCGCGGCGGACGTCCGGCTGAACGCCTCGCTCGCGCCGCAACCGCCGGCGGCGGGGCGGATCGGGCTGTTCACCCAGTCCGGCGCGATCGGCATCGCGCTGCTGGCCGGTCTGCACCGGCGCGGCGCGGGGCTCTCCTCGTTCATCTCGGCCGGCAACCGAGCAGACGTGTCCGGCAACGACTTCCTCCAGCACTGGTACGACGACCCCGAGACGGACGTCGTCCTGCTGTACCTGGAGTCGATGGGGAACCCGCGGAAGTTCACCCGCCTTGCCCGGCGGACGGCGGCGGTCAAGCCGGTCGTGGTGGTCAAGGGCGCGCGGCACACCGGAAGCGCGCCGCTCGGGCACCGGGTGCCGGCCACCCGGATCCCGCACGCGACGGTCTCCGCGCTGCTGCGGCAGGCCGGCGTGATCCGGGTCGACACGGTGACCGAGATGGTGGACGCGGGGCTGCTGCTCGCGGGCCAGCCGCTGCCGGTCGGGCCGCGGGTGGCCATCCTGGGGAACTCCGAGTCCCTCGGGCTGCTCACGTACGACGCGTGCCTGACGGAGGGCCTGCGTCCGCTCCGGCCGCTGGACCTGACGACGTCGGCGACGCCGGACGACTTCCGGGTCGCGCTGGGCAAGGCGCTCGCGGACCCGCTGTCCGACGCGGTGGTGGTCACGGCGATCCCCTGGGTCGGGGAGAACGGGGACACCGAGTCCGGCGAGGGCGAGGTCCTGGCCGCCGCCCTGCGCACCGCCGTGGCCACGGCCGCCGCCCCGGCGAAGCCGGTCGTCGTCGTCCACGTGGAGATGGGCGCCCTGGCGGAGGCCCTGTCAGCGGCGACGAGCACGGCCCCGGGCGCGGCGTCCCGTACCCAGGCGCGCCCGGCGGAGCCGGAGGCCGGTGCGGCCGCGGAAGCCGGGCGGGCCGGGTCCGTACCGGCAGGCCCCCCACCCACCGGACCGACCTCCGCTCCCCCTGCCACCCCCACCCCCACCGAACCCCCCACCCCCGGCAACATCCCCGCCTACCCCGCCGCCGAGCGGGCCGTGCGGGCGCTGGCGGAGGCGGTGCGGTACGCGCAGTGGCGGCGGCAGGCCGCGGAGCCGGGCCGGGTGCCGGAGTACGAGGACATCGACGAGGGCGGGGCCGCCGCGCTCATCGAGCGGGTGCTCGGCGACGACGTGGACGAGAAGGGCGTGACCCTCGGCGTGGACGAGGTGACCGAGCTGCTCGGGCGGTACGGGATCGAGGTGCGGCCCACCCTGCCCGCGCCCACCCCGGACGCCGCCGTCGCCGCCGCGGCCCGGCTGGGCTACCCCGTCGCCCTCAAGACGACCGCCCCGCATCTGCGGCACCGCCCCGACCTCGGCGGGGTACGGCTCGACCTGGCTGCCGAGGACCAGCTGAGGGCCGCGTACGCCGAGCTCACCGACGTGCTCGGCAAGCCGGAGGAACTGCAGCCCGTCGTGCAGGCGATGGTGCCGCGCGGCGTCGACACCGTCGTCCGCGCCGCCATCGACCCGGCCGTCGGCGCCGTGCTCTCCTTCGGACTCGCCGGCGCCGCCTCCGAACTGCTCGGCGACACCTCCCACCGGCTCGTCCCGGCGACCGACCGCGACGCCGCCGAGCTCGTACGGTCCATCCGGACCGCCCCGCTCCTGTTCGGCTGGCGCGGCTCGGCCCCCGTCGACACCCCGGCCCTGGAGGAGCTGCTGCTGCGCCTGTCCCGGCTGGTCGACGAGCACCCCGAGGTCGTCGCGGTCTCCCTCGAACCCGTCGTCGTCGCATCGCGCGGCGTCTGTGTCCTCGGCGCGACCGTCCGCCTCGCCCCGCCCCCCGCCCGCACCGACCTCGGCCCGCGCACCCTCCCGAGCTACTGACGCCCCGCCCGCGGGCGCATCGGCCGGCCCGCTCCGAGGCCGCCGAATCGCCCCTTGCGACGGATTAGGATGGAGTCCATGGCGAAGACCGGTACGACGACCCAGGGGCTGCGCGCGGCGATCGAGCGCAGCGGCTATTACCCGGCCCTCGTGGCCGAGGCGGTGGAGGCCGCCGTCGGCGGCGAGGCGATCGCGTCGTACGTGGTGCACCAGGAGACCACCTTCGACGCGAACGAGGTCCGCCGCCATGTCACGGTCCTCGTCCTGACGGCCAACCGTTTCATCGTGAGCCACACCGACGAGCAGGCCGCCGACACCAGCTCGCCGACGCCGTACGCCACCACCTCCACCGAGTCCGTCAAGCTGGACCGGATCGCGTCGGTCGTGGTCAGCCGCGTCGTCGCGAACCCCGAGTCGTACAAGCCCGGCAGCCTGCCCCGCGAGGTCGTCCTGACCATCGGCTGGGGCGCCGTCTCCCGGATCGACCTGGAGCCCGCCGCCTGCGGCGACCCGAACTGCGACGCCGACCACGGCTACACCGGCAACGCCACCGCCGACGACCTGAGCCTGCGGGTCAGCGAGGCCGGCGACGGCCCGGACACCGTGGCTCAGACGCTCGCGTTCGCGCAGTCGCTGTCCGAAGCCACCGCGGCGACCCGCTGATGGTCCAGCCGACGACGGTCGCCTCCGGCTGGCCCGACGAGCCCGCGCCCCTCGCGCTCGACACCGCACCCGTGCCCGAGTACGGCACCGGCTCCCTCGCCGACCTGCTGCCCACGCTCGTCGCCGGCCAGGGCGTGCCCGGGTTCGAGCCGCGCATCGCCGAACTCGCCCCGGCGGACCGCACCTGTGTCTTTCTGATCGACGGCCTCGGCTGGGAGCAGATCAAGGCGCATCCCGACGAGGCCCCGTACCTGACCTCGCTGCTCGGCAGCTCGCGTGGCGGCACCGGCCGCCCGGTCACGGCCGGCTTCCCCGCGACCACCGCGACCTCGCTCGCCTCGGTCGGCACCGGACAGGTCCCCGCGGCGCACGGCCTGCCCGGCTACACCGTCCGCAACCCCGAGACCGGCGAGCTGATGAACCAGCTCCGCTGGAAGCCGTGGACCTCGCCGCGTGTCTGGCAGCCGTACCCGACCGTCTTCCAGCTCGCCCACGAGGCCGGCGTGCGCACCGCGCAGGTCTCCGCACCGGCCTTCCAGGACACCCCGCTCACCAAGGTCGCGCTGAGCGGCGGAACGTTTTTCGGACGGCTCTCCGGCGAGGAGCGCATGGACACCGCCGCCGAGCAGCTCGCCGCCGGCGACCGCTCGCTGGTCTACACGTACTACAGCGAACTCGACGGCGCCGGGCATCGCTTCGGCGTGGACTCCGACGCCTGGCGCGGCCAGCTGATGTTCGTCGACCGGCTCGTGCAGCGGCTCGCCGAGCAGCTCCCGCCGCGTTCCGCGCTGTACGTCACCGCCGACCACGGCATGGTCGACATCCCCTTCGACGAGCAGCACCGCATCGACTTCGACGAGGACTGGGAGCTGCGCGCCGGAGTCGCCCTGCTGGGCGGCGAGGGCCGGGCCCGCCACGTCTACGCGGTACCGGGCGCCGAGGCCGACGTACTGACCTGCTGGCGCGAGGTGCTCGGCGAGCAGTTCTGGGTGGCGAGCCGGGAGGAGGCGCTGGCCGCGGGCTGGTTCGGTCCGCCCGGCAGCTGCGACGAGCGCGTGCTCGGCAGGATCGGCGACGTGGTCGCGGCCGCCCACGACGACGTCGTGATCACCGCCTCCGTCAACGAGCCGAACGAGTCGGCCATGGTCGGGATGCACGGCTCGATGACCCCGGCCGAGCAGCTCGTCCCCCTCCTCGAAGTCCGCTCCTGAGCGTCCGCCCCACCCCGCCGCGGAGCGCCTCCACCGCGCTGCCCGAGACCTGAAAGGCCGTCACCTCCCCATGTCCGAATTGGTGTTCTTCTCCGGAACGATGGACTGCGGAAAGAGCACTCTGGCTCTCCAGATCGCCCACAACCGCGATGCGCGGGGGCTCCAGGGCGTGATCTTCACCCGTGACGACCGGGCGGGGGAGGGCAAGCTGTCCTCCCGCCTGGGCCTGGTGACGGAGGCGGTCGAGGCGCCGGAGGGCATGGACCTGTACGCGTACCTGGTCGAGCAGCTGTCCAAGGGCGGCAAGGCGGACTACGTGATCGTGGACGAGGCGCAGTTCCTGGCCCCTGCCCAGATCGACCAGCTGGCCCGGATCGTGGACGACCTCGGCCTCGACGTCTTCGCCTTCGGCATCACCACGGATTTCCGCACCAAACTCTTCCCGGGCTCGCAGCGGTTGATCGAGCTGGCGGACCGCCTGGAACAGCTCCAGGTCGAGGCCCTGTGCTGGTGCGGCGCCCGCGCCACGCACAACGCCCGTACGGTGGGCGGCGAAATGGTCGTGGAAGGCGCCCAGGTCGTGGTCGGCGACGTCAACCGCCCGGCGGAGGAGATCGGCTACGAGGTCCTCTGCCGCCGCCACCACCGCAAGCGGATGACTTCGGCCTCGGCCCACGCGAGCGCCCTCTCGCCGGACGTCCTTCCGGTCAGCCACGCCTGACCGCCCTCCTCGGCCTTGCTGACCTGGTTGATAGCTTGCTTCCCCCTGCCTTCTTCGTTCAGCGAGGGATCATGAGCCAGCATCAGCCGCCGCAGCACAACCCGTACAACCAACCCGCCGCATCCCAGCAGCCCTTGGGGTACGGCGCCCCGCCGCCCATGCCGGGGCAGGCGCCGGGCCAGCCGGGTTGGCCGATGCAGCAACCCGGCCAGCCGTACCCCCACCCCGCGCCCGCCGGACAGCGGCCGAAGCCCGGCCACCCGGTCGGGGCGGTCTTTCTCGGGCTTCTCGCCTCGTTCGTCGTCTCTCTGCTCTACACCGGCATCACCCTGGCCACGTACAAGGACCAGTCGGAGAGCCAGTCGCACACCCTTTACATACTCCATGCCCTGCTCAACGGAGTGACTGTCGGCGCCCTGGTCGGCCTGGTGGGCCGCAGCAGCAACGGCGCCCGGATCGCCGCGGCGATCGTCGCCCCGCTCGGCGCCTTCTTCGGCTACACCAACGCGATTCCGCTCGTGATCGCCGAGCGCGAAACGCCCGCCTTCGTCGGCGACATGTTGACAGCCGACCCCTTCTTCCCGGCCAAGGCGTGGTGGGGCAGCCAGAGCGGTACGGAATTGCTCTCCCTGTTGGGCCTCGTGGTCGCCGCGGCAGCGGCCTGGGGCCTCGCCTACGCCATCGGCAGAAGGCGAAGCTGACCCGACACGGCCGGTCGCGCAGCACATCGACCGCAGAGGCCGCTGAGGCCACCGAGGCCGCTGCGACGCACCCGGAGTTCATCTTCGGTGCGCCCGGACCTCGCCTGGTGATCGGGCGCGGGTCGCCCGGCCCGGGGGTAATGGCCGGGTGCCGACTGCCGCCCAGACCCTGTTTGACCGGACCGTCCCCGCAGCCGACGACGGGGGCCCGCCGCGGCGGCAGGGGGCGCGCATACGGCTCCGGGCCGCGGCGGCGGCCGGCGGGCTGACCTGTGTCGTGCTGTGCCTCGCGGGGCTGTTGGCCGGGACGTATCCGTTCGGGCCGACCACGCGCAACATCGTCGACCTGGGGCAGCAGTACCTGCCGTTCCACGCGTACTGGCGGAGGTTCCTGCACGGGGAGGCGGACGGGGATCTGTTCGTGAACTGGAGCTCCGGCTTCGGGTCGAACTTCCTCGGCGACTTCGGCACGTATCTGAGCAGCCCGTTCGACCTCCTGGTGGTGCTCTTCCCGGCCGACCGGATCGAGCTCGCCCTCTACGTCGTCACCGCCGCCAAGATCACCGCGGCCGGCGCCGCCATGGCGTGCCTGCTGCTGACGCTGCGGCGCGGCCCCTGGCCGGTGGCCGCCGTGCTCGGCGCCGCGTACGCGCTCTCCGGCTGGACCTTCAACTACGGGGCCACGGTGCCGATGTGGCTGGACGGCCTCGTCGCCTTCCCGCTGCTGTGCCTGGTCGGGGAGTGGGCGCGGGCCGGGCGCAGGCCGGTTCTCGGGCCGCTCGTCGTGGCCCTGGCCTGGATCGCGAACTTCTACACCGCGTACATGGCGACCATCGGCGCGGCCGTCGTCCTGATCGTCCGGCTGGCCACAGCCGACGACGGCACGCGCCGCCGCCTCGCCGGGCTGCTGCGGGCGTCCCGGAGCGTGCTGCTCGGCCTCGGGCTTGCCGCACCGCTCGTCGCCGTCGTCTTCTTCGCCACCCGGGTCGCCGACCCGACGCCCCCGACCTCCTTCGCGGCCGTCCCATGGACCGAGGTGTTCGCCCGGCTGCTGCCCGCCACGGCCAGCGTGGCGACACCCGCCCTGTACATCGGCACCGCGGCGCTTGCGCTGGCGCTCACCCTGCCGTTCAACACGGCCGTGTCGCGCCGGGACCGGATCGTCTGGACGGCGGCGATCATCCTGGTGGCCCTCTCCCTCCAGTGGGAGCCGACCCATCTGCTCTGGCACGCCGGGGCCTCGCCGAACGGGATCCCGTACCGCCAGACCTTCGTCCTGTGCGGTCTCTTGCTCGTCGCCGCCTGGCTCTCCACGGCCCAGGGCCTGCCGCGGCTCCCGGCGCTGCTCGGCGGTGGGGTGCTGCTCGCCGTACTGGCCTTCGCCGCCCGGGACAGCGTGGACGTCGACCGGTGGACCTTCCCCGCGCTGGGGGCGGCCGCCGCTCTCGCGGTGCTCGCCGCGGGCTGCGCCGCCCTTGCGCCCAGGGCCTGTCCGGCGGATCAGGGTCGGACAGGCCCTAGGGGGCCCCTCGCGTCCCGGCCCTCCGTGGCCCGCGCCCTGCCCGTGCTCGCCGTCGCCCTGCTCGTCGCCGCGCAGGCCGGCGAAGCCGCCGTCACCGGGGCGCGCATCGAGCGGGAGCAGCTGAGCAAGGTGTCCTGGGCCCCGCGGTTCGGCCCCTGGCACGAAGAGGTCGCGCGGGCGGCCGCCCGCGCGGACGCCTGGCCGAGCCGGCGCACGGACCCCGGGGAGACCCCGGGCGGCAACGACGTCCTGGTGGTCGGCGGACAGGGTGCCGACTACTACAGCAGCCTGACCTCCCAGGTGTACTCGGAGACCCTGTCGGCCCTCGGCTTCGGCTACTACGCCAAGGGACGGCACCCGGTCAGCCTCGACAACCCGGTCACCGACGCGATCTTCTCCATCGGCGCGCGGATGCGCTCGAAGCCCACCGCCCCGCTCGACGAGGACACCCTCCCCGAAGCCACCGTCAGCACCGTCGAGCGGCCCGCCCCGCCCCTGGTCACCGTCCGGACCGGTCGGGTGGACTCACCCGCCCGCTTCGGCGACTCCGCCTTCGTGAACCAGGAGTTGCTGCTCGGTTCCGAGGTGTACGCCGCGCCCGGCGACCCGCGCCGTACGGCGACGGGCAAGGGCGCGGTCACCCTGACCGGCACCTGCCCCGCGGGCTCCGAGGTGTGGTTCTGGGCGCCCGAGTACACCGGCACCGCCGCCCTCGACGGACGGCCGCCGGTCGACTTCGCCGGCAAGCCGCCCTCCGTCCGCGGCCCGATGCAGTCGCTCGGCGCCGTCCCGTCCTCCGGCGCCGTACGGATCGCCCTCCAGGCCGCGAAGGCCGCCGACCCCGCTCTCCCGCGGCAGCCCGTCGGCTGCCTGGTCCAGGACCGCCTGGACCGCGCCGTACGGGCGCTGACGACGACCGGCGCCACGAACGTACGGGTCACCGGCCACACGCTCACCGCCCAACTGCCGCCCAGCAGCACCGGGACCGCCGTCGTCGCCGCGCCGCGGATCTCCGGCTGGCGCTGCGCCGCGGACGACGCCGAGCCCGCCCCCGCCGCCCGCCACCTCGGCCTGCTCGCCGTCCCGCTCGGCACCGGCGCGGACTCCGTCACCTGCGTGTTCCGGCCGCCGGGGCTGCGGCTCGGCGGCGCGGTCGGCGCGACGGCGCTGCTCGCCCTGGCCGCCGTCGGACTGCTGCACCGGCGTCGGCGCGGTCATTCCGTACGACCGCCCGGGCGCGGTTTCTCCGTACGACGGCAAGAGTTCACCGGCCGTGCCACTCAGGCTCGTTCCGCCGGAATCGGGGACGGCTAGCGTGCCGCGCGGAGTGCCGTTCGAGTGTGGGGAATCCGTGTGCCGAAGCTGTCCGTCGTCGTACCGTTCCACAATGTCGGGCCGTACGCCCCCGACACCATGCGCAGCCTCGCGAACAACGCGGACCCGGATTTCGAGTTCCTGCTGATCGACGACTGCTCGACGGACGACACCCCGTACGTGCTCGACCACTGGAGCGGCCGCGTCCCCAACGCCACCGTGATCCGGCACGCCGCCAACCAGGGCGTCGCCCAGGCCCGCAACACCGGCATCGACGCGGCGACCGGGGACTACATCACGTTCCTCGACGGCGACGACTGGTACGCCCCGGGCCACCTGCGCGCCATGGTGGACCGCGTCGAGGCCCTCGGCTGCGACTTCGCCCGCACCGACCACGTCCAGTCGAACGGCCGGAACCGCCAGATCCGGTACGCCCCGGCCAAGTCGCGCGACACGGTGATGAACCCGCGCGACGGGATCGCCCCGGCCAGCATGGTCACGATGGTGGACTACCCGTTCGTCCCCTTCGGGATCTACAGCGGCCGCCTCTTCCGCGACGGCGAGTCGCGCTTCGAGACGAAGCTGCGCACGGCCGAGGACCGGCTCTGGGTCTGGCGGCTGCACCTCAAGGCCACCACGTACGCGGCGCTCTCGCTGCACGGCGTGTTCTACCGGCGGGGCGTCACCACCTCGCTCACCCAGATCACCGACAACCGGCAGCTCGACTTCATTCCGTCGTACGACCTGCTCCTGGACGAGGTCTCGCAGGACCCGGATGCCGACCGCTTCCTGCCCAAGGCGGTCCGCACCTACTGCGCCATGATCGCCTTCCACATGGCCAAGGCCGACCAGTACGAGCCCGCCGTGGCCAAGCGGCTCAGGCGCGACGTGACCGACGCGCTCGCCCGCATGCCGCAGGGGGTCCTCGACGAGACGCTCGCGACGATGGACACGACCCGCAGCACGCTGCTCCAGCGCCTGCGCGGCGCCCGAAGGGCCGCCTGAACCGCCATGACGCCCGAACCCCGCAGGAAGCCCGAACCCCCCATGCGCACACAGCTCTTCCAGGTGTCCACGCTCTACGGAGCGGCCACCCTCGCCGCCGCCCTGGACGCCGGGCAGTTCGGCCCGCGCGACCACGCCCGCCGCCTGCTGCTCGTCTCCAACAACGCCGAGATCCCCGAGACCGCGCTGCGTCTCGCGGAGATGACCGGCTACGACGCGATCGCTGCCCGCTTCGACGGCGTGATCGACTGGAACGACGCGATCCGGCCGCACCACCCCGGCACCTGGAGCCCGCGCCCCGAGGAGGCCCCGCTGTGGCAGCGGGTCTTCCGGACCGCCTGGGACCTCGACGACGCCCCGGTCGAGCTGATCGTCGAGTCCATCCAGGTCAACCCGGCCCGCGCGCTCGCCGCAGCCTTCGCCGAGAGCTCCATCCAGGTGTACGCGGACGGCCTCATGAGCTACGGCCCCACCCGCGACGACCTGCCCCAGTCAATCGCCTGCCGCATCCACCGGCTCCTCCACCTCGACCTGGTGCCCGGGCTGCGCCCGATGCTGCTGACCGAGTACGGCGTCGAGGCCGAGCTGGTCCCCGACGCGGCCTTCCGCCGGGTCCTCTCCGAGATCGCCGCCGCCGCGGAGGGCGACCCCCAGGTCGAGCGCGCCGTCGCGGCCGCGCCGACCGCCCTGCTGCTCGGCCAGTACCTCGCCGCGCTCGGCATCCTCACCGCCGACGAGGAGGAAGAGCTGCATGTCCGGATGCTGCGCTCCGCAGCCGAGGCCGGCCACGACTCGGTGGTCTTCAAGCCGCACCCCACCGCCCCGGCCCGCTACTCGCTGGCCCTGAACGAGGCGGCCGAGGCCGCCGGGGTGCGGCTGACCGTCCTGGACGGGCCGCTGCTCGCCGAGACCTTCTACGAGCGCTGCCGACCCAAGCTCGTCGTGGGCTGCTTCTCCACCGCCATGCTCACCGCGTCGGTGTACTACGAGGTCCCGGTCGCCCGGGTCGGCACCCGCACGGTCCTGGAGCGGCTCACCCCGTACGAGAACAGCAACCGGGTGCCGCTGACCGTCGTCGACCATCTGGTCCCGGACCTGGAGGGCGGCGAGACGCCCGCCGTGCCCGGGGCCGCTCCCGACACGCTGGCGCCGCTGGTCCGCGCGGTCGGGTACTGCATGCGGCCGACGAGCCACCCCGCCCTGCGCGACGAGGTCGCCGGGCTCCTCCTCGACCTCGCCCGCGACGAGCGCACCGCGCACTGCTTCCCGCGCGAGCGGCTGACCGAGCTGGGGCTCCAGGGCGGGACGGTGCCGCGCCAGCGGTCCCGGCTGCGCCGCGGCCTCGTCCGCGCGGGCCGCTGAGGGCTGACGCGTAGGTCACAGGGCTCGCGCGGCCCTCAGCCCTGCTCCGCCGAGCAGACGATCGTGAACACCGCGCCCTCCGGGTCGGTCACCAGGGCCAGCCGGCCCGCCGTGCCCTCCCGGGGCGGCCGCAGCACCTGGCCGCCCAGCTCGGTGATCAGCCGGGCCGCGCCGTCGGTGTCGGCGACCTCGAAGTACGTCATCCAGTGCGCGCCCCGGGTGCGCGGCAGCGCGTTGCCGACGCCGTGCAGGGACGCCACCGGGCGGCCGTCCAGGTGCAGCGTCAGATAGTCGAAGTCGGCCGAGACGACCGGCTCGATCTCGTACCCGAAGACCGTCTGGTAGAACTTGCCGACCGTCGAGGTCTCGTGCGTCAGCAGCTCGTTCCAGACCGGCGTGCCGGGCGGTCCCGCCATGGCGGTGCCGTGGTGCGCCGCGGCCTGCCAGATGCCGAACACCGCGCCCGTCGGGTCGGAGCAGATCGCCAGCCGGCCGGCGTCCTCGGCGTCCAGGGGCCCGACCGCGACCGTGCCGCCGCAGCAGCGGATCAGCTCGGCGGTCTCGTCCGCGTCGTCGGTGGCGAGATAGGTGGTCCAGGCGATCGGCAGATGACGGTCGGGGGGCAGCTGGCCGATGCCCGCCACCTCCTTGCCGTCGAGCAGGGCGCGGGAGTACGGGCCGAGCTGCTGCGGGCCCGGTTGGAACTCCCAGTCGAACAGTGCGCCGTAGAACTCCTGGGTGGTGTCGAGCCCGTGCACCATGAGGCTCACCCAACAGGGTGTACCGGGTGTGCGCCGAGTCGCCTCGGTCATCGTCACTCTCTCCTCGGACCATCGCCGGTGGCCGTGCGGGGGGACAGGGGCGTACGCGACCGGCCGTCGAGGGCCCGGGCCCGTCCTCCTGGATCAGGCCCGAGGCGGCGTGGTGTCGCGTGTCCCGTGCCGATGCTCGCACCACCTGGCGTGTCGCGCGCCCCGACCGCGCCGATTACGGCGCGATCCCGCGAGAGGATGTCTGGTTTGTCGCTCCCTGCCTGAATTCCTGCTCGACACGGTCACGGCAGGGCCGGCCGCGACTGCGCGAGGATGGCTCCCATGACACCCATCATCTCCGCATCCGAACTCGCGAGCGAATATGCCGGGTCGCGTCCGCCTGTGCTGCTCGACGTCCGCTATCAGATGGGCGGCCCGCCGGGACGTCCCGCGTACGAGGCCGGGCATCTCCCCGGCGCGGTCTACGTCGACCTGGAGGCGGAGCTCGCGGACCCGCCCGGCGGCGGCCGCGGCCGGCACCCGCTGCCGGACGTGGCGGCCTTCGGCGCCGTGATGCGCCGGGCCGGCGTCCGGGCCGACGCCCCCGTGGTCGTGTACGACGGCGGGCAGGGCTGGGCCGCGGCCCGCGCGTGGTGGATGCTGCGCTGGACGGGCCACCCGGACGTACGGATCCTCGACGGCGGTCTGCCCGCCTGGACCGGACCGCTGTCCACCGAGGCCCCGTCCCCGCAGGAGGGCGACTTCGCCCCCGAGCCGGGCGCGCTGCGGCTCCTGGACGCGCAGGAGGCGGCGGCCCTTGCGCGTACCGGACTCCTGCTGGACGCGCGGGCGGGGGAGCGGTACCGGGGCGAGACGGAGCCGATCGACCCGGTCGCCGGCCACATCCCGGGCGCGGTGTCGGCGCCCACCATGGAGAACGTCGACGCGGACGGCCGGTACCTGCCCGCCGAGACGCTGACCGCCCGCTTCAAGGCGCTCGGCGCGGCGGACGCGCCGGAGGTGGGCGTCTACTGCGGCTCCGGCGTCTCCGCCGCCCAGCAGCTCGTGGCGCTGGAGATCGCGGGCATTCCGGCGGCCCTGTACGCGGGCTCCTGGTCCGAGTGGGTCAGCGACCCGAACCGGCCGGTGGCCACGGGCCCGAACCCGTAGTCGGACACGGAGCGGCACGACAAGAAGGGCCGGTACCCGACTCGGGTACCGGCCCCTCCCTTTGACGCTTCAGTCCCGCTAATCCTGCTTCTTCCGGCGCGTGCCGAACACGATCTCGTCCCAGCTCGGCACCGCCGCCCGGCGGCCCGGACGGACGCCGTCCGCCTCCGCCTGCCGGTCAGTGGTCCCGATCAGACGGTCCCGGTGGCCCGACACCGCGCGCGGCATGAGCACGTCGGCGTACGCCGAGCCCGCGCCGGCCGAGGCCGCCGGGGCCGGCGGCTCCTCCGCCTCGGGCTCGTGGTCCGGCTCCGTGGCCGGAGCCTCGTCGGACCGGTCCGGTACGACCATGTCGCCGCGGAAGCTCGGCACCGCCTCCAGGAGGCTGGTGAGCGAGTCCCGCTCGCTCTCCTCCTCGACGGGCGGCGCCGGAGGCTGCTGCCGCTCCATCTGGCGGTCCAGGGCGCGGTCCAGCGGCCGGTCCCGGGGCAGTCGGGCGATCCGGGGCACGAACGGGAAGCTCGGCTCCGGGGCCGTGATCGTGTCGTCGGTCTCGCCGATCAGCGAGCGCGCCTCGTCGTCCACCGCCTGCACGAGCCGGCGCGGCGGGTCGTACGTCCAGCTCGCGCTGTGCACCTCGCCGGCCACCCGGTAGACGAGCAGCACCTCCCAGGTGCCGTCGTCACGCCGCCAGGAGTCCCACTGCACGGCGTCCTTCTCCGCGCCGCGCAGCAGCAGCCGCTCCTGGACCGCCTCGCCGAGCTGGGGTCCGGTGTTCTCGCCGGGCCGGCGCACCGGCGTCTTGCGGGCCCGCTCGGCCATGAACGCCCGCTCCGCGAGCACGGGGCCCTCGAAACGGCGGACGCGGTCGACGGGGATGCCGGCGAGCTGGGCGACCTCCTCCGCGGAGGCACCGGCGCGTATGCGCGCCTGGATGTCGCGGGGCCGGAGGTGGCTCTCCACCTCGATCTCGATCTGGCCGAGGCGTGCGCGGTCGTTGCGCACGGCGGCGCGGAGCCGCTCGTCGATCGGAAGCGTGTACTCCGTGCTGTCAGCAGCCTTCAGCACCAGTCGTGTGCCGTCGTTGGAGACGGCCACGACACGCAGTTCGGGCATGGGGACCTCCCGGGTGGTGCCTGCCGACGTCACGTGCGTCGCTGCTTCCGCTAGTCGAGTGTGGCCTGCCCGGGTGCAGCCTGCCACAACCTTGCCGAGTTGCCCGGCGTGTCGGGCCTGGACCCTGGAACGCCGTTATGGCACGGTTACCTATTTGCAACGCAGAGTGACCGGTCGGTCACGCTGTGCAGCAGGGCGCCGTGCGGTGCAGCGGCGCCGCCGGTTCGAGTGCCGCTTTCGGCCCCCACCCGGTGTTCCGTGAACCCGCGAGGGAGCACGGCCCCGGGTTCGCCACAGTACTCCATTCGGGCCACCTGGGTGGACCGCCGCGCCGCCGAAGTTCTGCGCCGGTACGGGAGTTGAGTCTGCGTGAACTCCCGTGACACGGGGCGTTCTTCACGGAATGGGCCGAAATGCAACCAATCGCCTCGCCGGACGGCCCGTCAGTCGCCCAGCACCCGGCGCAAGTAGTCGTTGCCGAACCGCCGGTCCGGGTCCAGGCGGTCGCGAAGGGCGATGAACTCGCCGAAGCGTGGATAGGCCTCGGAGAGGTACGCGGCATCCCGGGTGTGCACCTTGCCCCAGTGCGGCCGCCCGCCGTGCGCCGTCATGATGCGCTCCACCGCGTTGAAGTACCCGCGGTACGGAGTGCCCTTGTAGACGTGCACGGCGATGTACGCCGTCTCCCGGTCCGAGGCGGTGGAGAGCGCGATGTCGTCCGCCGGCGCGGTCCGCACCTCCACCGGGAAGCTGATCTTCAGCGGGGAGCTCTCGATCATCGCCTTCAGCTCGCGCAGCGCGGCCACCGCCGCCTCGCGCGGCAGCGCGTACTCCATCTCCACGAACCGGACCCGCCGCGGCGAGGTGAACACCTTGTACGGGATGTCGGTGTACGTACGGGCCGACAGCGCGCGGCTGGAGAGCTTGGCGATCGACGGGACGACCGGCGGCACCGCGCGCCCGAGCGAACAGGCCAGCTGGAACACGCCGTTGGAGAGCAGCTCGTCGTCGACCCAGGCGCTCAGCCGGCCCAGCGGCGCCTCGGGGCCAGCGCTGCGGTTGTTGCGCTTGGTGTTGCAGTTGTCGGTGTGCGGGAACCAGTAGAACTCGAAGTGCTCGTTCTCCGCGTGCAGCGCGTCGAACTCCGAGGTGACCCGGTCGAAGCTCATCGGCTCCTCGCGCGCGGTGAGCAGGAAGAGGGGCTCCACGGCGAAGGTGATCGCCGTGATGACGCCCAGTGCGCCGAGCCCGATCCGGGCCGCGGCGAAGACCTCGGGGTTCTCCTTCTCGGAGCAGGTCAGCAGCTCCCCGTCGGCCGTCACCAGCTCAAGGGAGCGGATCTGCGCGGCGATCGAGGCCGAGTCCCGTCCCGTGCCGTGGGTGCCGGTGGAGGTGGCCCCGGCGACCGTCTGCTCCATGATGTCGCCCATGTTCGTGAGCGACAGACCCTCCCGGGCCAGCGCCACGTTCAGCCGCTTCAGCGGGGTGCCGGACTCCACGGTGACGGTCATCGAATCGCGGTCGATCCGGCGGATGCCGGTGAGCAGGTCCGGACGGATCAGCAGCCCGTCCGTGGCGGCGATCGAGGTGAACGAGTGCCCGGTGCCGACCGTCTTGACCCGCAGCCCGTCCTCGGCGGCCCGGCGCACCTCGTCGGCGAGCTCCTCGGCGGAGGCCGGGCCGGCCTCCCGGGCCGGCCGGGACTCCACCGTGCCCGCCCAGTTACGCCACGGGCTGCTGCTCCCCGTCCTCGTGCTCCTCAGCGATTTCTGCGTCTCGCTCACGCTGCCCCTCCCGCGTCGGCGCCGGCCTGCCCAGCCGGCGGTAGCCCAGGAGGCCCACCACGACCGCGACCGCGCCCGAGACGACGGGCACCACGTACCCCGCGGCCGCCCCCGAGGCGTCGACCACCCAGCCGGCGGCCGACGAGCCGAGCGCCACACCGATCGCGAGCCCGGTCCCTGTCCAGGTCATGCCCTCGGTGAGCTTGGAGCGCGGTACGTGCGCTTCGACGAGGGCCATGGTGGTCACCATCGTCGGCGCGATGGACATACCCGCGACAAAGAGCGCCACGGCCAGCAACGGCAGGTTCCCGGCCAGTAGGAGGGGGATCATACTCACGGCCATCGTGGTCACGCCCAGCAGCCACCGGCGCGACGGATCGCCCTTGAGGCGCAGCGTCCCGAAGACCGCGCCCGCCAGGCAGGAGCCCAGCGCGTACACGGCGAGGACCAGGCTGGCCGCCGCCTTCGAGCCGCGCTCCTCGGCGAAGGCGACCGTCACCACGTCCACCGCGCCGAAGACGGAGCCCACGGCGACGAAGGTGAGGGCGAGGACCTGAAGACCGGGGGAGCGCAGGGCCGAGCCGCCGCTGTGCTCCTCGCGCGGGTGGGCCTTCGGCTCCGTGGCCCGCTGGGCGGTCAGCCAGAAGACGCCGATCGCCAGGAAGACGCCCGCGAGCAACGGGCCGGCCTCCGGGAACCAGATCGTCGACAGGCCGATGGAGATGATCGGACCGAAGATGAAGCACACTTCGTCGACGATCGACTCCCAGGCGTACGCGGTGTGCAGCATGCTGCCCTGGCCCCGGTAGATCGACGCCCAGCGTGCGCGGGTCATGGCGCCGAGGCTCGGCACGCAGCCGATGACGGCGGTGAAGGCGAAGAGCGTCCAGTCCGGCGCCTCGAACGTGACGCAGAGCAGCAGTCCGGCACCCGCCGCCACCGCGACGAGCGTCACGGGCCGCAGCACCCGGCGCTGCCCGTACCGGTCCACGTACCGCGAGACCTGGGGGCCGAGCACCGCCGCGGAGAGCGCGAGCGCCGCAGAGAGCGCGCCGGCGAGTCCGTACCGTCCGGTGACCTGGGAAATCATGGTCACGATGCCGATGCCCATCATGGACAGCGGCATCCGGCCGACGAAGCCGGCGACCGAGAAGGCCCGGGTGCCCGGGGCCTCGAAGATCGCGCGATAGGGACTGGGCAAGTGGATCTCCGGACGTCGGCTCAGCGTGTGTCAGTTGGTCAACACGTGTAATTAATAGCTAAAGCCTACGGCTTCGAAGCGAATGGGTCACGAACTTTTCCGGACGCCCGTCCCACACGCAGACGGGCCGGACCATGCGCTGTCGGCGCCGGGTGGCAGGATCGGTGCCATGTCCGATCAGCGCGATCCAGCCCCGTACGACGCCCTGCTGCTGCTCTCCTTCGGCGGTCCGGAAGGACCGGACGACGTGGTCCCGTTCCTGGAGAACGTGACCCGCGGCCGAGGCATCCCCACGGAGCGGCTCAAGGAAGTGGGGCAGCACTACTTCCTCTTCGGCGGCGTCAGCCCCATCAACGACCAGAACCGCGCGCTGCTCGCCGCGCTGCGCGAGGACTTCGCGCAGGCCGGGCTCGACCTGCCGGTCTACTGGGGCAACCGGAACTGGGCGCCGTATCTCGCCGACGCCCTGCGGGAGATGGTCACGGACGGCCGGCGGCACATCGCCGTCCTCACCACCAGCGCGTACGCCTCCTACTCGGGCTGCCGCCAGTACCGCGAGAACCTCGCCGACGCGCTCTCGGCGCTGGAGGCGGAGGGGCTGCCGCTGCCCCGGGTCGACAAGCTTCGGCACTACTTCAACCACCCGGGCTTCGTCGAGCCCATGGTCGACGGCGTCCTCGCCTCCCTGGCCGAGCTCGACGAGTCCGTCCGGGCCGGGGCCCACCTCGCCTTCACCACCCACTCCATCCCGGACTCGGCCGCCGACTCCTCCGGCCCGGTCGAGGAGCACGGCGCGGGCGGCGCCTACGTGAAGGAGCACCTGGACGTGGCCCAGGTGATCGTCGACGCGGTCCGCGAGGCCACCGGGGTCGAGTACCCCTGGCGGCTCGTCTACCAGTCCCGCAGCGGCGCCCCGCACATCCCGTGGCTGGAACCGGACATCTGTGACCACCTGGAGGAGCTGCACGGCGCCGGCGTCCCGGCCGCCGTCATGGTGCCGATCGGCTTCGTCTCGGACCACATGGAGGTCCTGTACGACCTCGACACCGAGGCTGCCGCCAAGGCCGCCGAACTCGGCCTGCCGGTGCGCCGCTCGGCGACGGTCGGCGACGACCCCCGGTTCGCCGCGGCCGTCCGCGGCCTCGTCCTGGAGCGCGCGGCCACCGAGGGCGGCGCCGTCGTCGAGCGGTGCGCCCTGGGCACCCTCGGCGCCTCGCACGACCTCTGCCCCATCGGCTGCTGCCCGGCCCGGGCCGACCGGCCCGCGGCGGCCGGCGCCGACAGCCCGTACGCGTAGGGAGACGCCATGACCGACACCACCGTCCCGACCGACCCGCTCCTCGCAGAGCTGCTGGACCTCGCCCTGGAGGCCGGACGCCGGGCGGGCGTCCTGCTGCGCGACGGGCGGCCCCAGGACCTGTCCGTGGCCAGGACCAAGTCGAGCCCGATCGACGTGGTCACCGAGATGGACATCGCCGCCGAGAAGCTGATCACCGGCTTCCTGGCCGAGCACCGCCCCGACGACGGCTTCCTCGGCGAGGAGGGCGCGTCCAGCGCCGGCACCAGCGGCGTCCGCTGGGTCGTCGACCCGCTCGACGGCACGGTCAACTACCTGTACGGGCTGCCCACCTGGGCCGTCTCCATCGCCGCCGAACGGGACGGCGAGACGGTCGTCGGCGTCGTGGAGGCCCCGATGCGCTCGGAGACGTACCGGGCCGTGCGCGGCGGCGGCGCATACCTCCGGGCCGGCGGGCAGGGCGAGTGGCGGCGGCTGGCCGCCCGCCCGGCCCCGCCGCTCGACCAGGCGCTCGTCTCGACCGGCTTCAACTACGTCCAGACCGTGCGCGCCCACCAGGCGGACGTGGCCCAGCGGCTGATCCCGCGGCTGCGCGACATCCGCCGCAGCGGCTCCGCCGCCATCGACCTCAGCGACGTCGCCGCGGGCCGCCTGGACGGCTACTACGAGCGCGGGCTCAGCCCCTGGGACCTGGCCGCGGGCGACCTGATCGCCCGCGAGGCGGGCGCGCTGACCGGCGGCCGGCCGGGCCGGGCGCCGTCGGGCGAGCTGACCCTTGCGGCCTCCCCGGGCGTCTTCGAGCCGCTCCAGGCGCTCCTTGAGGAGTACGGGGCCTGGCACGACTGAGAAGGGCGTGCGACCGCCCCCAGGACAGACCGAGGGCCCCGGAGTCGATCGACTCCGGGGCCCTCGGCATGCTGCCGGTCGAGGTCAGGCGCTGGCGGCGCCGACCTCCACACCGTGTTCGGCGGCCAGGCGACGCAGGTCTTCGAGCTCAGCCTGCTCGACCTCCGCCAGGAAGTCGTCGCCCGTCTCGCGAGCCCGTGTGAGGTCGGACTGCGTGGTCCTGATGCGCTGCAGCAGCCCTGCGGTGAAAGCGTCCATCGTGCGCCCCCTCGTCATGGGTCGGTGGCACGGGGGTGTGCCGAGGGTCCGGGTGGATCACGCACTGCTACCTCTGGGGGACAGAGCGGTAGGTGGCGCGCCACATACAGGGCGTGATCACGGGGTGTGCAGACGTCCTCCCCAGCCCTTTCCTCAGAGAAACCTCAACTGGCCCGGGAATCAGGTGAATTCTCGGCGCCCGGCGGCCCGCCCGCCGCCGCGCACACCCCGCGTGCACTCCGTCTTACAGCCGGTTTACGCACGTTGGGGGCAGGATGGATACGCACAGTCAGTGCTCAGGACCGCCCGGTCCCCGTCGAGGGGTGCGCAGGGCTCGGAGGAAGGAAATACGACGTGCGCGTACTCGTCGTCGAGGACGAGCAGCTGCTCGCCGATGCGGTGGCCACCGGACTGCGCCGGGAGGCCATGGCCGTCGACGTCGTGTACGACGGCGCCGCGGCGCTGGAGCGCATCGGGGTCAACGACTACGACGTGGTCGTCCTCGACCGGGACCTGCCGCTGGTCCACGGCGACGACGTCTGCCGCAAGATCGTCGAGCTGGGCATGGCCACCCGGGTCCTGATGCTGACCGCGTCCGGCGACGTCAGCGACCGCGTGGAGGGCCTGGAGCTCGGCGCCGACGACTACCTCCCCAAGCCCTTCGCCTTCAGCGAGCTCACCGCCCGCGTCCGGGCGCTCGGCCGCCGCACCACCGTGCCGCTGCCGCCCGTCCTGGAGCGCGCCGGCATCAAGCTCGACCCGAACCGCCGCGAGGTCTTCCGCGACGGCAAGGAGGTCCAGCTCGCCCCCAAGGAGTTCGCGGTCCTGGAGGTCCTGATGCGCAGCGAGGGCGCGGTGGTCTCCGCCGAGCAGCTCCTGGAGAAGGCCTGGGACGAGAACACGGACCCGTTCACCAACGTCGTCCGCGTCACCGTCATGACTCTGCGCCGCAAGCTGGGCGAGCCCCCCGTCATCGTCACGGTGCCCGGCTCCGGCTACCGGATCTGACCGATGGCCTCGACCCCCGCGCCGCCCCAGGCGCCTCCGAAACCCACCTGGGACCCCCGGGACCCGGTGCGCCCGCTGCTGCGTCCGACGATCCGGATAAGGCTCACGCTGCTGTACGGCGGCATGTTCCTGATCGCCGGCATCCTGCTGCTGGCGATCATCTACCTGTTCACCGCCCAGGCGGTGAGCGACAGCACCGCCCAGCTGCCCTTCAAGGTCGTCAGCGGCAGGGTGGAGACCACCGCGGCCTGGTGCCGGCTCCCCGCCCTCCCCACGACCGAAGAGCTCAACGACGCCATGGCGATCTGTCTGCGGCACCAGACGGACCTGGCCCTGGACGACGTGCTGCGCCGCTCGCTCTTCGCCCTGCTGGGCCTCAGCATCATCGCCTTCGCCTTCGGCTACGCGATGGCCGGCCGGGTCCTGTCGCCGCTCGGCCGGATCACCCGGACCGCCCGCCAGGTGGCCGGATCCGACCTGGCCCGGCGCATCGAGCTGGACGGCCCGGACGACGAGCTCAAGGAGCTCGCGGACACCTTCGACGAGATGCTGGAGCGGCTGGAGCGGGCCTTCACCGCCCAGCAGCGCTTCGTGGCGAACGCCTCGCACGAGCTGCGCACCCCGCTGGCGATCAACCGCACCCTCCTGGAGGTGCACCTCTCCGACCCCGGGGCGCCGGTCGAGCTCCAGCAGCTCGGGAAGACGCTCCTCGCCACCAACGAGCGCAGCGAGCAGTTGGTCGAAGGCCTGCTGCTGCTCGCCCGCAGTGACAACCAGATCGTCGAGCGCAAGCCCGTCGACCTGGCCGAGGTGGCCTCCCGGGCCATCGACCAGGTGCGGGCGGAGGCCGACGCGAAGGGCGTGGAGTTCCGCGGCGAACAGGCCCCGGCGCTCGTCCAGGGCAACGGCGTGCTGCTCGAACGGATCGCGTTGAACCTGATCCAGAACGCGGTGCGGTACAACATTGCCGAGAATGGCTGGGCGGAGGTCACCACCGAGACCCAGCACGGACAGGCGGTCCTCGTGGTCACGAACACGGGGCCCGTGGTCCCCGCGTACGAGATCGACAACCTCTTCGAGCCGTTCCGCAGGCTCCGTCAGGAGCGCACGGGCAGCGACAAGGGGGTCGGACTCGGCCTGTCGATCGTCCGATCCGTCGCCCGGGCCCACGGGGGCCGTATCATCGCGGAGCCCCGCGAGGGCGGTGGCCTCGTGATGCGTGTCACTCTGCCGATCTGACACGCAGCTCGAGCCGGCAGGAAGTTCGCCCTGGTGTTCGCTTTACGCTGAATTTTCGGGACCTGTTCCCGAAGAGACCGTGTGTGATCGATCACAGGGGCGGGTCTCCGGCCATCTACTCTCCGTGATCGTCGAATCCGCCGGAAAACCAGGAAAAGTCCGGGTTTCCGGGGGCCTGAATCACGGGAAGTACACGGGGTGGCGCCCGTGAAGGACGGCAGGTGGACCGTGTACGGTCCCGTTCGCCACCCAAACCCGATCACTCGTGAGGGGTCCCGTTGGGTGTCGATTGAGTAACAGACCTTGATGTGAGGCAAAATCTCCGCCTCAGGTCGGGCACAAGTCCGGCCTCTCACGCGTTACGTGCGCTGGAGACACCGCAACCACCCAGAGGGGGAGAGCGACATGGCAACGGATTACGACACCCCACGCAAGACCGACGACGACGTCGACTCGGACAGCCTTGAAGAACTGAAGGCCCGCCGGAACGACAAGTCGACCTCGACCGTCGACGTCGACGAGTTCGAGGCCGCCGAGGGCCTGGAGCTGCCCGGCGCCGACCTCTCGAACGAGGAGTTGGCCGTCCGCGTGCTGCCCAAGCAGGCCGACGAATTCACCTGTATGAGCTGCTTCCTCGTGCACCACCGCAGCCAGCTGGCGCGCGAGAAGAACGGTCAGCCGATCTGCCGCGACTGCGACTGAGGTCCGGTCGGCCGTGGCAGGCGATACCCCGTCTCGGAAGCGGCGTTTCCGGCTCCCCAGGACGCCGGACACGCATCAGGGCGGCTCAGGCACGGCCGAGGGCGCCATGGAGGCCCCTCAAGCCGAGCACTCCGCTCTCCTGCCGTCCACCGGTGCACGTGACGACGAGCGAGGCCTCCCGGCCTCGCTCGAAGCAGCGTCGCCGGGCCCCGTGCCCGTCGAGCAGGAGCGCTGGCCCCGGCGTCTTGACGCCCTTCGGCGCGGCGTCCGCTACGACGCGGTCAAACGCGGCGTCCGCTACGACGCGGTCAAGCGGGGCGTGCAGAAGACGGGCGCAAGCGCCCGGGCCGGCATCGGCTACCTCGCCGACCGGATCATCGAGATCGCGCCGCGGGTCCCCGTACGGGACCTGGCGACGCTGCGCAGACAGTTCCCGGGCCTCGGACCCGAGCAGATCGCCGACAAACTCATCCAGGGCGCTGCCAACGCGAGCTCCACCGTCGGCGCGGGCATCGGCGCCGCCGCCATGCTGCCCGTGCCCCCCGCCCTCCCGGCCGAACTGGCCGCGGAGATCACCGGCGTCGCCGCGATCGAGCTGAAGCTCGTCGCCGAGCTGCACGAGGTCTACGGACTGCGGCCGCCCGGCACGCTCGCCCAGCGCTCCACCGCGTACCTGACCTCCTGGACGGAGGAGCGGGGCATCGACCCCGCCAAGCCGACGACCGTCAACGCGGCGCTCGGCGGCCAGCTCAAGCGCGAGCTGCGCCAGCAGATCATGAAGCGCATGGTGCGCAACCTGCCCAACCTGATGCCGTTCATGATCGGCGCCGCCGTGGGCGCGGTGATGAACCGCCGCGACACCAGGAAGCTCGCCGACCACGTTCGCGCGGACCTCCGCCGCCGCCAGATCCCCTGGAACGCACTGCCCGCGCTGCCGCCGCTGGAGCAGCCGGAGAACCCCAAGGAGCTCGGCTACTAGGGCCGCCGCCCGTGGGCTACTGCGCCTCGGCCCGTACCGCCTCCAGGGCCGCCGCCAGCGCCTTCGGGTCGCGCGAGGACAGGTACACGTACGGCGTCGGGTCCGCCGGGTCCGTCACCTCGACCCGCACGGCCTGCGGGACGTAGCCGCGCATCACCATGAAGGCGCGCGGATCGGCCTTGTACGAGCGCCAGGCGCGCGCCTCCTCGGCGTCCAGCACCTCCGGCGCCCCGAGCGCCGCCACCGGGATCCGGGCCTCGCCCGCGACCAGCGAGCCGGCCACCACGCGGATGCGCGCGGAGCCGTACGACGAGACGCCGATCGCCGCGAGCGCGCCCGCGACGATCACGCCGGCGAGCATCGGCACATTGCCGAGCGGGAACATCACCAGACCGCCGGACAGGCCCAGCAGGGCGGCGATCACCCACCAGGAGCCGGGAGCGGTCAGACGTTCGTCGTAGGACGGGGCGGAAGGCTGCATGCGAACAAGCTTGGCACGGCGCGACCTGCGGGTACCCGCGCGGGTAAGGTCTGCGGCTGTGACTGGAACATCTGCCGCACTCACCCCGCCGGCCGACGCCGTACCGCCGGTACGCCACCCCGAGGCGCCCGCGCCCGGCGAGCTGCTCGGCTCGCACTACGCGCAGTGCTTCGGCTGCGGCGGCGGCCAGCCCCACGGGCTGCACCTGGAGGCACGGGCCGGAGAGGGCGTCACCGTCACCGCCGAGTTCACCGTGACCGCGGACCACCAGGGAGCCCCGGGCCTCGCCCACGGCGGCGTCCTGGCCACCGCGCTCGACGAGACGCTCGGCTCGCTGAACTGGCTGCTCCGGGTCATCGCCGTCACCGGCCGCCTGGAGACCGACTTCGTGCGCCCCGTGCCGGTCGGCACCGTGCTGCACCTGCAGGCCGAGGTCACCGCCGTCCGCGGCCGCAAGATCTACTCCACCGCCACCGGCCGGATCGGCGGGCCCGACGGCCCCGTCGCCGTCCGTGGCTACGCCCTGTTCATAGAGGTCAAGGTGGAGCACTTCATCGACAACGGCCGCCCGGAGGAGATCCAGGCCGCCATGTCCGACCCCGACCAGGTCCGGCGCGCCCGCGCCTTCGAGGTGAACCCCTGATGCGCAACCCTGTGGACGTACTCATCCGCCGCGTGGACCCCGAGGTCCCGATCCCGGCCTACGGGCACCCGGGCGACGCCGGCGTCGACCTGGTCACCACCGAGGCCGCCGAGCTGGCCCCCGGCGAGCGGACCGTGCTGCCCACCGGCGTCTCCATCGCGCTGCCCGACGGCTACGCGGCCTTCGTGCACCCCCGCTCCGGTCTGGCCGCCCGCTGCGGTCTGGCCCTTGTGAATGCCCCGGGGACGGTGGATGCCGGGTACCGTGGGGAGATCAAGGTGATCGTGGTCAATCTGGATCCGCGCGAGAGCGTGCGATTCGAAAGGTTCGACCGGATTGCCCAACTGGTCGTCCAGCAGGTCGAGAAGGTGCGCTTCCACGAGGTGGCGGAGCTTCCCGGTTCGGCGCGGGCCGAGGGGGGCTTCGGTTCCACCGGCGGTCATGCCGCCGTGGACGGCACATCGGGTGGGAATCGATACGCTTCGGTCGTATCCGACCGGGAAGGACAGTGACGTGTTCGGACGTCGCAAGAAGAGCGGTGCCGCTGAGGACGCAGCGGGCGAGGCCGAGCAGGTCGTCGACGAGGTCGACACTGACGACGCGGCTGACAAGCCGCGCCGGGTGAACCTTCCGCCGGCGCCCCGGCCCGACGGTCCCTGGGACATTTCCGAGGTCACCCGGCCCGAGGAGGGCCGCGTGGACCTCGGCGGCATCTTCGTGCCCGGAGTCGAGGGCATGGAGCTGCGGGTGGAGGTGGCGGGCGACGCGATCGTCGCGGCCACCGTCGTACTGCGTGACAGCGCCGTGCAACTGCAGGCGTTCGCCGCGCCCAAGAAGGAAGGCATCTGGGGCGAGGTCCGCGAGGAGATCGCCTCCGGCATCACCCAGCAGGGCGGTGTCATCGACGAGGTCGAGGGCCCCCTGGGCTGGGAGCTGCGGGCCCAGGTCCCGGTCCAGCTGCCGGACGGCAACAGCGGCGTGCAGCTGGTGCGCTTCGTCGGCGTCGACGGGCCCCGCTGGTTCCTGCGCGGCGTGATCTCCGGGCAGGGCGCGGTGCAGCCCGAGGCCGCGGGCCTGCTGGAGCAGATCGTCCGCGACACGGTCGTGCTGCGCGGCGACGGGCCGATGGCCCCGCGCGACCCGATCGTCCTGAAGCTGCCCGACGACGCGCAGATGGTGCCCGAGGGCGTCCAGCAGGAGGAGCAGGAGACCTCGCGGTTCTCCGGCGGCATGGGCCAGCTCCAGCGCGGACCGGAGATCACCGAGGTCCGCTGACCCCGGGATCACCGAGGTCCGCCGACCTCGCGCCCTGTACGGCCGGTGGGCCGCCCCCCGCACTCGGGAGGCGGCCCACCGGCCGTTCCGTCCACTCGCCAGTCCGGCCCGATCCCTGGCCTCGTACGGCATCGAACGCACATACTGGCGGGCAAGGGGATCAAGGGGGGACACGACATGAGCGAGAGCACCGGCGCACCGTCCGGCGCGACGGCGGTGGCGGACCGGGCCGACGGGCCGATGGTCCGGGTCGAGGGCCTGCGCCGCTCGTACGGTACGGGCGCGGCGGCCGTGCACGCCCTGCGCGGGGTCTCCTTCGAGATACCGCGCGGCGAGCTGGTCGCCCTCAAGGGCCGCTCCGGCTCCGGCAAGACCACGCTGCTCAACCTGGTCGGCGGCCTGGACACGCCGGACGGCGGCCGGATCACGGTCGGCGGGACGGACCTCTCGGAGCTCGGCGAGGACGGGCTCCTGGAGCTGCGCCGGGACCGCATCGGCTTCATCTTCCAGTCCTTCGGACTGATACCGATCCTCTCCGCCGCGGAGAACGTGGGCGTGCCGATGCGGCTGCGCAGGGCGGACCCGAAGGAGCGCGAGGAGCGGGTGGCGCTGCTGCTCGCCCTGGTCGGCCTCGCCGACCACGCGGCCCAGCGTCCCGGCGAGCTCTCCGGCGGCCAGCAGCAGCGCGTCGCCATCGCCCGTGCCCTGGCGATGGAGCCGAAGCTGATGCTCTTCGACGAGCCGACGTCGGCTCTCGACCCGGAGCTGGTCGGCGACGTCCTGGACGTCATGCGCGACCTCGCCGAGTCCGGCATGACGATGATCGTCGTCACCCACGAGATGGGCTTCGCCCGCGAGGTGGGCGACAACCTCGTGTTCATGGACGGCGGCGTCGTGGTCGAGTCCGGCCACCCGCGCGATGTCCTGGGCAACCCGCAGCACGACCGGACGAAGGCGTTCCTGTCGAAGGTGCTGTAGCGACGCACAGCGGAAGGGGCGGTACGGGCGACCCGTACCGCCCCTTCCGCGTCCGCGGCTACTTGACGGCCAGCACCAGCGCGTCCGAAGGCGAGGACCAGACGACGCGGGATTCGGCGAAGCCGGCGGTGCGAAGGGTTTCGGCGTGCCAGCGGGCGGAGGGCGTGTCGCCGTCGGCGTGCTCGCCGTAGATCTCGAAGCGGCGGGCGGTGGGCTCGGCGAGGACCGGGTCCTTGGCGGCGAGGGCCCACCAGTCGGCCCAGTCGAGGACGCCGGCGGCCTTCTCCTGGTCCATGCGGGCGTGCCGCTGGGCGCGCTCGGCGGCGTTGATGCGCGGGGTGGTCTCGTCGATCATGTGGTCGGCGTTCATGAAGACGCCGCCCGCCCGGACGAGCCCGGCGAGCTGCCCGTACAGCGCGGTCAGCGGTCCGCTGTGCAGCCAGTGCAGGGCGGTGGCGGTGAGCACGGCGTCGTACGAGTCGTGCGGCAGCGCCTCGGTCCAGGCCGGGTCCTTGAGGTCCGCGGTCACGAAGGCGACCCTCTCGTCGCCGGCGAAGGAGCCGCGGGCGATGGCGAGCAGCGCGGGGTCGAGGTCGACGCCGACGCTGGTCGCGCCCGGGAACCTCCGCAGGAGCCGGTTCGTGATACTTCCCGTACCGCACGCGAGGTCGAGGACCCGGGGCTCCGGCCCCACCACGGCCTCGACCATGTCCAGCATCACCCGGAACCGCTCCTCGCGGTCCGGCATGTACCACTCCTGCTGGCGGTCCCAGCTCTCCTGCCAGGCCTGCCAGTCGGTTCCGGCCACGGTTGCATCCGTCATGACTTCCGCTCCTCGAACCTCGACAATTCGTAATACCCTCGAAGGGCAAACGTCTCTTACCCCTCGCTCCACCGACCCTAGACCGTCGCAGTAAGGACTACAAGTGGAACTGGCCTATTACTCGGACTACGCCGTGCGTCTGGTCAACACCGAGGAGCCAGCCCGTAACAAGGACTCCCTGACCACGGTCGAGGCGGTCCGCGAACTCTTCGGCAAGGCGTCCCAGATGGCCCGCCGGGCGACCGACGCGGACGTCACCCGCTTCCGCTCGGTCCGCGGCCGGCTGCGCGCGGTCTTCACCGCCGCGGACGAGGGCGACCAGACGACGGCCGTGGACCTGCTGAACTCACTGCTCCTGGAGTTCCCGGTGAGCCCGCAGATCTCCGGCCACGACTACCTCGACGAGGAGGGCCGGCCGCGGTGGCACATGCATCTCGCGGACCACCCTTCGAACGCGACTGCGGGCTACGCGGCCATCGCCGCGATGGGGCTCGCCTTCCACCTGACGGAGTTCGGCGCCGACCGGCTCGGCCTCTGCCAGGCCTCGCCGTGCCGCAACGCGTACCTCGACACCTCGACGAACCGCTCGCGCCGCTACTGCTCCGACCGCTGCGCGACGCGCGCCAACGTGGCCGCCTACCGGGCCCGCAAGCGCCAGGAGGCCCTGGAAGCCGAGCGGTCCGAGAACACCGGCCGGACGGCCGAGAACAGCCAGGAGAGCACCACGCCCGCCGACCGCTGACGCCCGGGCGTGACCGGCCGGTACCGGGCCCGTACACGCCCGAGCACGAGCTCCACCGGCACGGCGCCGAACACCCGGCTGTCCCCCTCGGCGGCCGGATTGTCGCCGAGCACCCACCAGCCGGCGTCCTGTCGCTCGATCAGCCGTTTGACGATGAGCAGATCCTGCTGCAGCGGATGACGCAGCACGGCCACGTCACCGGGCCGCAGCGGCCCCCCGTAGTGCACCAGCAGCTGGTCGCCGTGGAGCAGCGTGGGCACCATCGACAACCCCGTCACCTCGGCGATCCCGAACGGCACCAACGATTCCCGCCCCGAATCCGTCATCCGGCACCTCCCGGTCCGATCGTCCACGAGTCCCATGGTGACCCTGGACTTTTGTCCTAAGCACTAGGGCCCCCTCGCGAAAACAACCTTCTCACCGAGTAATCTCCCACTTGAGAAGACGATCACGAGGAAGGACAGCTCCATGCTTTCCCGCCTGTTTGCCCCCAAGGTGAAGGTCAGCGCCCACTGCGACCTGCCCTGTGGCGTGTACGACCCGGCCCAGGCCCGCATCGAGGCGGAGTCGGTCAAGGCCGTGCAGGAGAAGTACCAGGCCAACGAGGACGCGGACTTCCGCACCCGTGCCCTGATCATCAAGGAGCAGCGCGCCGAGCTCGCCAAGCACCACGTCTCGGTGCTGTGGAGCGACTACTTCAAGCCCCCGCACTTCGAGAAGTTCCCCCAGCTCCACCAGCTGGTCAACGACACCCTGAAGGCCCTCTCGGCCGCCAAGGCGTCGAACGACCCGAAGACGGGCGAGAAGGCGCTGGAACTCATCGCCGAGCTCGACCGCATCTTCTGGGAGACGAAGAAGGCTTGATCTCCCTCTAGGCGGCCTGACCTGCACTGTCGCGGGTCAGGCCGTTTAGCTGTCCGCACCCGGTCCGCAGGCCGCCGAGCACGGCGTCCATGACGGCCCGGGTGCGGTCTTCTTCCCCGGGCCACAAGTGCGCATAGATCCGCAGCGTGATGACGGCGGACGCGTGCCCGAGGACCAGCTGAACCTGCTTGACGCTCGCTCCGCCGGCGATGAGCGCGGAGGCGTAGAAGTGCCGCAGGTCGTGGGTGACCATGTGCGGCAGCTCGACGGGCTTGCGGCCTTCCCGCTCGGCGGCCCCGTTCTCGGCCGCCTGGAGCGCCTTGCGAGCCCCGTTCCATTCGGTCTTCCACCGCCGGTAGTTGAGCGGCTCGCCCTCCTCCATCGTGAACAGCCACTCCCTGGACGGACGTGCGGCAAGATGCGCGAGGAGCGCGTCGGTGACGACATCGCCGACCGGAACCGTACGCCGGGACTTGGCGGTCTTCGGCGGGCCGATCTTCCCAAACTGGAGCCGCTGCCGCTCGACGCGGATGGCGCCGGCCTTGAAGTCGACGTCCGAGTCCCCTGCCCGCACCCCGACTGCGGCTGGGCGGAGAAGCACGCCGAACGCACCCGGGTCCGCCTCACCGGGCCCGAGTCGGCGGTGGTCTCCGCCGTCTGCCTCCACCACGGCCCCTACGAGGCCACCATCACGCCCACCGCCGGCGGCTACCTGGACCTGGCCACCCTCTACCGCAACCTGGTCAAGGAACTCGCCCTGGCCAGCCCCCAGGGCACCCTGCACGTCATGGTCAAGGGCGGCGACTGGGTCTTCGGCTCCCACCTCGTCGACGAGGCCCTCCAGGCCGTGGGCCTCACCCGCGCCCAGCTGCCGGCCCGCCTGTTCTGCCCCCAGGTCGTCACCGACACCGGCGCCAAGCTGTCGAAATCCCTCATACGAGAAGGCCGTGCCCCCTTGCCCGAGGGAGCCGCCCCCTGGATGCTCGACACCCGGCAGTGGCCCGGCACCGTCACTAAGTACGCCGACCAGCTGCTTGCCATGGCCGAGACCCTGCTCTCCGACCCCCGCCACTTCTTCCGCTCGTACTCGGCTGCCGAGATCGGCCGCCTGATCACCGCACCGTCCCCCAGGAGCGTTCCTTCCCGATGACCGGCCGCACCGCCCGCGTCCGCGAGCTCAACCTCTACCGCCAGTACTTCGAGCTCGTCGCCGCAGGCACCAAGACCATCGAGGTGCGGGTCAAGTACCCGCACCTCGCGGACCTCGCCGCCGGCGACACCATCCGCTTCCGCATCAAGGGCACGGACGAGACCTGCGATGTCGAAGTCCTCCGAGTCACCGAGTACCCCGACTTCGAGGCCCTCCTCGACAGCGAGGGCCCGTCCAACGTCAACCCGACCGCCACCCGCGACCAGCAGCTCGCCAACATCCGCACCATCTACGGCCCCGAGAAGGAAGCCCTCGGAGCCCTCGCCATCGAGATGAAGCGCATGGCCTGACCGATTCCCGCTCTTACAAGATCGGACACTCGGAGCCATTCTCGGCCGGAGCGGCAACGCCCATCGAAGCCGCCCCGGCGGCACCACGCAGGAGGGGATGCGGTGACCAGTTCAGTTCCCTGGACGGATCGTCTGTCCACCGGTACGGAAGCGACTCAGGACGACGTGGTGCGCTGGTACCAGAGCACGCGCGAAGGCAAGGCGTACGTGCCCACGATGGTCTGGGGCACGCTCCAGACCGAGGCATACGCCACCGTGATCCTCGGCCAGGTCGTCGACTTCCTCGGCATCCCGAACGACGTGCCGGCGGGCGTCGCCAAGCGCATGCAGCGACAGCAAGTGCTCTACGACGGCGAGCACCACTACGACGTCGTCCTCGGAGAGCAGGCTCTCTACACGAACATCGGCGGGCCCGAGGTCATGCGACAACAGATCGAGCGCCTCCTGCGAGAGCTCGGCCTGGCCTCCCTCACCCTCGGGATCCTTCCCTCCACCGCACGGGTGGACCTGTTCCCCGTCCACGCGTTCAACATCTACGGCGACAGCGACCGGGCCCACGTCGAACTCGTCTCCTCCTCCGTGGACATCACGGAACAGAGCGAACTCGACCTCTACAACAAAGCCTTCGCCGCTCTGAGCAGTGCGGCATCGTACGGCGACGCCGCCGAGAAGCTTCTGAAGAAGGCCCGCTCCTTCTGGACCAACAATTCGCTCCGACAGTAGGCCCCTCGTCACTCCAGCGGCGGAGCACCGCGCAGCAGTCCGAAGCACACGCGATCAAGACCGTGCGCCCCATCGTCAGCAATCAGAATCCCGGCGGACCCTCCCCGTCGATAAGAGAGAGCCGCGCGAGTCCATCACCGAAACCGCGGTCCGGGAGCTCTACCTCGACGCCTCACCCATTCGATCCGAACAGACATCCCCTCCAACCCGATCCACACCCCAGCAAAGGCGTATTACCTGATTCTTGATAGCTATCAAATATTGGATGACGGGGTGCCGTCAGGATTCAGGCCATAAAGCCACAACCCCCCATCCTCTCCACGCCTCACCCTCACCTCAGACAAAGCTCGAGCGGCAGCGCCGTGTCCCGCATCCGCAGCCAGGAGAGCGACTTCTTCAGCCCCGTCCCGATCCCCACGCTCTTCTTTCAGCCGACTAAGCCGATGCGCGGCATAAATTTCCCCCGAGTCGATCGCCTGCCAATAAAGCGATTCGGCTTCTTCGAAGTTTTTAGCCTCCTCCATCAAGCCAGCAAGGGCGACCAAAGATTTATTATCACCCGAACCAATAGATTGCCGATAGAGAGACTCGGCCCGAGTCAAATCACCACGACTCTTCAGCTCTCTAGCCAGCTCAACCACAGCAAAAGAATTTCCGCCCCGCGCAGCGGATGCAAGAAATTCATCAGCCGCTACTTCATCTGTCGACCTCAACAAATAATAGAGGCATCGCATCCCGTATGCATCACCGTCATTCGCGGCAGCGGTAACGGCCTCCAAAAACTTCGCGCAGTCTCCGACATCGCCCACCTCATCGATCCGTCGAGCCGAGCCCGCAGATTCCCCTCTTGACGACCAAGGGGTAACACCGGACCGCTGGATACCCGCATCATCTTCCAGACTCACCATCGAAACCCGCGCAGTCTGGCGCACCATCGTGCAGATCGATCGCTGGAGCAGAGTCAAAGCCTCATCTATATCTCCCCCCTTTTCGACTAGCACGCGAGCCAGCCCCCCGAGAGATTCAGTTTCGCCCAGCTCTATCGCTCTACGGTAGAACCGTTCAGATGATTCCAGGTCACCCAATTCTGAATAAATTCTACCCAATTCGCAAGCGGAAAATCCGTCACCAGACTCTGCACCCCTACGGAACCACTCTTTCGCCCTTTCCCATTCCCCCCGCTCCTCGCAGCGGTAACCTAGGCTACCCATAGCACCAGCGTCACCCAGTTCAGTAGATTTCAGAAATAGACGTTCAGCTTCGCCTGGGTCGCTCTCAACCCAGGCGTGTGCCAACTCAGTCAACACGGAGGCATCAACCCGCCGCTCCACAACCCGCTCGGTTAAGCGGCGGGCCCAATAGAGCCTGTGCCGATCAATGGCAGCTTCAGCAAGCTTCGCAAGCACCTCAGCAGATTCCAGTAGCTCGCAAGCCGCCGACCAAAAAGATTGAGGTGGGCAATACGGACTCCGGTCAACCCGCCCAAATTGCTCCAGCGAGTCAGCCAACCTAACCCTGGCTTCAGGGGTACCTCCATCAGGAGGAGATGATTTACGGTGACGGATTGTAGTGAGAGGCGCCAAGTTCCCGTGGACCGACCTCCCGGCTTCGCGAAATGATTCAGCTAACCAATCCCCACTGAGTGCCGCATATTCGCCATCCGTCAGGTAATCCTCGACGGCATGGGAAATAAAATCTACGGGCACATTGCTCCCGACACCAAAGCGTCGCGCGTCCATGACGCATTGGATCAACGCCCGCACAGGGGGACTAGCCATCCGATACCGCTCAAGCAAGGCAGGGGCGCCCGCGAGATACTGAGCGAGAAGGCCTTCCTTTGAATACTTCAGCGCATGGGAGAGCTGACGATCACCCTCAATTGCCAATATCCGGGCCTCTCGGAGGGCCGGCGCGTCAAAACGCTCGGGGACCATAAGTAATCGACCTGCAAGCAACTCCCTAACTTGCGGGTAAAGATCCTTGCTGATTGGCGAGGGAAGAGCCGTATAAGTAGTAGCGTATTCGTTCCACAACGTTCCCAGCACCAGCACAGGTTGAGTCTGTCGGTCGGCGAGGAGAGCGCGAAAGGAAGCAGCAACCTGCTCCGCAATATCTCGGCTTAAGTCAAAGTAATGTTGAGCTTCGTTGAGCCACACCACGGTGTGTGGCCCTACATGCTGTAGATCGCTCAGCACGGCCTCGGCTCGCGTTGGTCCAAGAGGGTGCCAGAGATGCCACCCCAAGGAGGCCAAAGGCTGAATCGCCTCCCAACAAGCGCGTGTCTTTCCCGTCGAGGACGGCCCGACGAGAACAGTCATACCGCTATGGCCTTCGATCGCATCCTCGACAACTTGGTCCAGTTCTCGATCATGCTGACGACGCACATACTGAGGTAGTCGGCGGCGCTGCGCTCCGGCCCCAGAATCCCCATCGAAAGCCACGTCAATGGCGGGATGAACTTCCAGGTCGTGTGGGTCAAAGTGCGCAATAGGAAGGCCGATGCCAGGTGACGGTGTAACGGCATCTCGCGCTAAGGCCGCACGGCGAATTCCAGCAGCTGCAGCTCGAAGTTCCAAAAGTGCCGGCACATCAAGTCGGAGCGCCCGGCCCAGTTCCCCGACAACTCTCGCGGATGGAACCGAAGCGGCTCTATTGAACGCTTCGCTCACCGCCGTGCGTCCCAGCCCGGCACGTCGTGCCAGGGCCGTCTTCGTCACACCTTGCTCTACCAGCCCGCACTCCAAGAGGGTGCGAAGCTCCTCAAGAGCCACTTCGGACACGGCACCCTCTTCCAAGGCCACTCCTACCCTTCGATGCTCGGCCCCGTTCGTCTTCGACCAGTTCTACCGCCACGAACAACGGCGAACGACCGCTTCCTGAGACTCGGCGTCACAGATTGCCCCATCGACAGGAGACGATCGTGTCTGACCATGCCATTACCGTTGCCCTGGGTTGCGCTGTGGCCGTGCTGCTTGCCGGCCTCGTCGCGGCTGCTGCTGCACTTCTGGCACGTCGAGACGAGGCCACTCACCCGGCGACTGGCTTTCGGGCGGCCGCAGCGTTCGGGACGACTCTGGCTCTTGCCTGCAACATCACGATGACGTTGATGGCCGCGAGGCGCTGACCCAGCATTGCTGCCTGGTGCTGTTTGGCTGGTCAGTCCGCGCACAGTCCGCAGGGCATCCGATCAGGACCGACGCACCCCATCTCCAACCATCGGTAAAAGGCCAGGCCAGCGACCCGCAGGGAAGATCCCCACAGGTCACCGACCCGCCCCATTACTAGGAGACGAAGAAGGCCTGACCTTCCTCACCTCCTCGCGAACGGCCCGCCGGCACCTGACCGGCGGGCCGTTCGTCGTGTCCGGGGGCTCGGCCTCAGGCCGGGGACACCGGCAGGGAGTAGCGGAGCTTCTGCTTCGCGTGGGCGCCCAGGCGGTCGTAGAAGCGGATCGCGCCCTCGTTCCACGTCGGGGTCTGCCACTGGACCTCCGCGAGGCCCAGGGTGCGGGCCTCTGCCTCGACGGCGGCCATCAGGAGGGGGCCGAGGCCCAGGCCGCGGTGGGCGGCGGAGAGGTAGAGGCAGTCCATGTGGAGGTACTCCACGCCGTCCCAGGTGGAGAGTTCGGGGGCGCAGGTGGCGTAGCCCGCGAGGCTCCCGTCGGGGAGTTCGGCGACCAGGCAGCGCAGCCGGGGCGGGTGGGGGCCGAAGAGCAGGCGGTCGAGGCGGGCGGCGAGGCCGGGGGACGGTGGGGTCGCCTTCTCGTACGCGGCGTGCTCGGCGGCGAGTTCGGCCACGCGGGGCAGGTCGGCGGGGCGGGCGTGGCGCACTCGGGGGGCTGGGTCGGTCATGGACCCATGATGACCGGTCCGACTGACACCACCCCTGGGCCCTTGGCGGCGGGGCGGGTGGTGTGAATGACTGGGGCCGACCGATCTACACCACGCCCGACGATCCGTCCAGGGGGCCTCCATGTCCACCGAATCCACCGGACACGACACGACGCTCTACGAAGCCGTGGGCGGGGCCGACGCCCTGCGCCGGCTGTCCGACACCTTCTACGAGGCGGTGCTCGCCGACCCGTTACTCGCCCCGGTCTTCGTGAACTTCACCGCGACGCACGTGCAGCACGTCGCCGTATGGCTGGCCGAGGTGTTCTCGGGACCGGCGGAGTTCACCGCGAAACTGGGCGGCCATCAGGCCCTGTTGCGCGCGCATCTCGGTCTCGGGATCACCGAGGAGCAGCGGCAGCGCTGGATGGAGCTGATGACCGCGGCGGTCGAGAAGGAGCTCCCGGACGACGCGCTGCTGCGCCGCCGGGTGCTGGAGTACTTCGAGTGGGGGACCCGGATCGCCAAGGACGTCTCGGCCTCGGCGCCGGGCACCGATCTCGGCGACCCCGGCCCTACCCCCCGGTGGGGCTGGGGCGGTCACGCCTGACGTGTCGTGAGACCCATGGGCCCGAGGGCCCATGGGCCCGGCGGGCGGCCCCGCGTTACGCCGCCGCCGGCACCCGGGGGCCGAACTCGGCGCCCGGCGGGAGCTGGCGGCGCACGCGGTCCAGGGCCTCCTCGAAGTCGGCCCCGGTGATGCCGGACTCGTAGGCCGCGCCGCCGTAATGCAGGGTGAGGCTCAGATCGGTCCGCTCACCGAGCGTCAGCAGGCAGCTGAGTGTGGCCTGTTGCGAGGTTCCTTCGCTGACGACGGGGAGCGGCAGGTCCCACTCCAGTACGCAGCCGGTCAGCGCCTCCCCGGCGCCGCCGTCCGCGCGCAGGGTCGCGAAGCTCGCGCCCGTGTACTCGATTCCCCTGATGCGGGCGGCCACTTGGCCCCCGCCCGCCGTGATCACGATCGCTTCCGCACCACGTCGGTCCCGGTACCAGCCGGTCCAGACTTCCGTCGACTCCGATGACATGCGCGGACTGTAGCGGTATGACCGGCTCCGCCGCTCGGCCGGTCACCCGTCGGCCGGACTTCTCCCGGTCTTGTCCGTTGTGCCAGGTGACGACGGGGTGTCGGGCTCACCCTGGGCGTCACCCTGGGCCTCCCCCTGCACCTCGTCCTGGACCTCGTCCTCGTGCGCCTCGCCCAGGTGTCCCTCGGGCGGCTGCTCGAACAGCTCGCACTTCGGGTTGTGGCACGGGCGCGCCACCCAGACGGGGACCCACGCGCCCAGCACCTTGTGACGCTCGATGACTGTGCCGACGGTCTGACCGCAGGCCGGGCACACCGGCACGGCCCGCGGGACCCGGACGGTACGGCGTCCTTCGCTGCCCATACCTCAAGGGTAGGCGGCGCCCGGGGTCACCGCTTCCTGGTGTACGTGCGGACGAGCACGCCGTTGCCGAAGGTGCGGACCTCGCCGAGCTCGAAGTCGCGGGGCTCGAAGCCCGCGCCGAACATCGGCATTCCGGAGCCGTACACCTGCGGGTACGTCTTGATGATCAGCTCGTCGATCTCCTCGATCAGCTCGCCGGCGACGGTCGAGCCGCCGCAGAGCCAGATCCCGAGCGGGCTGTCCTCGGCCTTGAGTTCGCGGATCCGGCCGACCAGATCGTCGGCGATCAGCTCGACGTTCGGGTCCGGCGACTCGGCGAGCGAGCGGGTCGCCACGTACTCGCGCAGGTGGCCGTACGGGCTGGTGACGCCGATGTCCAGGGCGAGCCGGTAGCTGCTCAGGCCCTGGATGACGGTGTCGAAGTGCTTGTTGGGCGCGTCGATACCGAGCTGCTCGCGCCCGGGGCTGGGGAGGGTCTCCGGGTACTCCGTCGCCATGAACCCGATGTACTCGGGGTCCAGGAAGCTGAACATGGACGTGGCATCGCCCTTCGGGTCGCCGATGAACCCGTCGAGGGAGCACGCCACGTAGTAGGTGAGCTTGCGCAAACCGGTCCTCTTCTTCTTCAGGAAGCGGCTGCGATCGCAACCACGACGGTTATAGTGCTTCACCTGTAGTGGTTACGCAAGAGCTATTTTCCGAGAAGAAGTGGAATGAGGAGGTCCGCAGGTGGCGAGGAATCCCGAGCGCAGGGCGGCGCTGCTGGACGCGGCGATCGAGGTACTGGCGGACGAGGGCGCCCGCGGGCTGACGTTCCGGGCCGTCGACGCCCGGGCGGGTGTGCCCACGGGCACCTCGTCCAATTACTTCACCGACCGCGACCAGCTGCTCTCGCAGGTCGCGGACCGGATCTACGTACGGCTGACGCCCGAGGACGACTCCTTGGCGGTCGCCCTGAGCCCCGAGCCGAGCCGGGCGCTGGTCGTCGAGCTGATGAAGTGGCTCGCCCGGCGGATGGCGGCCGAGCGCAGCTGTTATCTGGGGCTCTTCGAACTCCGACTTGAGGCCACCCGCCGCCCGGAGCTGCGCACCCAGCTCACCAAGGTGTTCCGCGCCGTCCTCGACCAGAACATCCAGGGGCACCTGGCCGCCGGGCTGCCGGGCGACGCGGAAACGGTCCGGCTGCTGTACATGGCCCTCACCGGCCTGTTCCTCGACCACTTCACGGTCCCGGGCCTGCACGCCGACCGGGACCTGGACGCCCTCATCGAGACCGCGGTCACCCGGATCGTGCCGGAAGCCTGACGCCCGGCTCCTGCGCCGCCCCTCACTTCGTCCGGCGCGTTACGAACTCGGCGAGGGACAGCAGGTCGCCCGCCGCCGCCAGGTCCGGCACCGCCAGCGAGAGCTGGTGCACCGCCCGGGACATCCGGTCGGCCGCCTCGGCCTGCGCCCAGTCCCGGCCGCCGGCCCGCTCGACCGCGTCCGCCGCCGCCCGTACCGCCGCCGGGTCGAGCACCGGCTCCCCGTACAGACCCGCCAGCTCCGCGCCCGCGGCCGTGCCCGAGGTGAGCGCGGCCACCACCGGCAGGGACTTCTTGTGGGCGGCCAGGTCCGCGCCGGCCGGCTTGCCGGTCCGGTCCGGGTCGCCCCAGATCCCGATCAGGTCGTCGATCAGCTGGAAGGCGAGCCCGGCCTCCCGGCCGAACGCGTCCATCGCCGCGACCTCGCGCTCCCCCGCGCCCGCGTACAGCGCGCCCAGCGCGCAGGCGCAGCCCAGCAGCGCGCCCGTCTTGGCGGTGGCCATCGCGAGGCACTCGTCCAGCGAGACCTCGTGCGGCGGCCGCCGCTCGAACGCGCAGTCCGCCTGCTGCCCGGCGCACAGCTCGATGACGCAGGCGGCGAGCCGGGCCGAGGCCGCGGCGGACGCCGGATGGCCGTCCTCCGCGAGCAGCCGCAGGGCCAGCGCCAGCATGGCGTCGCCCGCGATCAACGCGTCCGGGATGCCGAACACCGTCCAGGCGGTGGGACGGTGACGGCGCGTCGGGTCCTCGTCGACGATGTCGTCGTGGAGCAGCGTGAAGTTGTGCGCCAGTTCCACCGCCGCGGCCGCCCGCACGGCCGGGTCCGGGTCGCCGCCGAGGGCCCGGGTCGCGGCCAGTACGAGGGCGGGGCGGATCGCCTTGCCGGCCTGCCCGGCGGCCGGGGTGCCGTCGGCCTGCTCCCAGCCGAAGTGGTACATCGCGACCCGCCGTATGGATCCGGGCAGGGACTCGACGGTGGAGCGGAGCTGGGGATTGACGACGGTCCGGGTCTGGTCCAGGAGTGCCACGGCCCCCTGACCGTCGGTCGTGGCATGGGCGCTGGTCATGGTCACGGTCACTTCCTTCACGACGGGCCGGTACGGCGGCGCGGGCGGCGGGGGCGCGGGCACTCGGCCCGGCGCCCCCGCCGCCCTCACCGGGTCAGCGCCAGCGGCTGACCTCGACGTTCTCCAGCACGCCGAGCGCGTCCGGCACCAGGACGGCGGCCGAGTAGTAGGCCGTGACCAGGTACGAGATGATCGCCTGCTCGTCGATGCCCATGAAGCGGACCGAGAGGCTGGGCTCGATCTCGTCCGGCAGGCCGGTCTGGTGCAGACCGATCACGCCCTGGTCGGACTCGCCGGTACGCATGCAGATGATCGACGTGGTCCGGGCGTCCGAGACCGGGATCTTGTTGCACGGGAAGATCGGCACCCCGCGCCAGGTCGGGATCCGGTTGCCGTTGACCTCGATCGACTCGGGCACCAGGCCCCGCTTGTTGCACTCGCGCCCGAAGGCGGCGATGGCGCGCGGGTGGGCGAGGAAGAGCTTGGAGCCACGCCGCCGGGACAGCAGCTCGTCCATGTCGTCCGGGCTGGGCGCGCCGTCGTGCGGCTGCAGGCGCTGCCCGTAGTCGCAGTTGGCCAGCAGGCCGAACTCCCTGTTGTTGATCAGCTCGTGCTCCTGGCGCTCGCGCAGCGCCTCGACCGTGAGCCGCAACTGCTGCTCGGTCTGGTTCATCGGCTGGTTGTAGAGGTCGGCGACCCGGCTGTGCACCTTGAGAACGGTCTGGGCGACGCTCAGCTCGTACTCGCGGGGCGAGGCGTCGTAGTCGACGTAGGTGTGCGGGACGACCGCCTCGCCGACATGGCCGGCGGACAGGTCGATCTCGGCCTCGCCGTACTTGTTGGTGCGCTGATGGGGCAGCGCGGCCACGGTCGCGAGGTGCGCGGCGAGCGAGACCGCCCGGTCCGCCAGGTTGCGCACGTCGTCCCGGGTGAGTTCGAGGACGGTGCAGGAGGTGGCCGCGCGGGCGGTCCACTCCCAGGTGGCCTCGGGGTCGATGAGCGCGCCGTCGCCGAAGTACGCGCCGTCGGCGAGGACTCCGAGCACCGCCTCGTCGCCGTACGGGCCTTCGCCGATCTGCTCGACCCTGCCGTGCGCGAGCAGGTAGACCCGGTCGGTGGCCTCGCCGGAGACGGCGATCACCTCACCGGCCGCGAACTCGCGCTGCCGGCAGCGGGCCGCCAGTTCCGTGAGGGCCTCCTCGTCCTCGTAGCCGCGCAGCGCGGGGAGCTCACCGAGCTCGGCCGGGATGACGGCGACCCGCTCCCCGGTCTGGACGAAGGTGACACGGCCGTCACCCACGGAATAGCTGAGCCTCCGGTTCACCCGGTAGGTACCGCCCTGCACCTGCACCCACGGCAGCATCCGCAGCAGCCACCGAGAGGTGATCTCCTGCATCTGCGGTGCCGACTTCGTGGTGGTCGCCAGGTTCCGCGCGGCGGCGGTACCGAGACTCTGCTGCGGGGGCGCCTGCTCCGCGCGGACCTCGTCGCCAACCGAACCAACCGACATGGATCTCCCTCTCGATCATGTAGACCTGCGAGAGGAAGCTTTCAGCACGCTGAGTACGCCCGCCATTACACAAATGAGTGGGCATGATCCGTGCACCACGGGGCATGACACTCGGTTTCCACTCGATCGGCGCAGCCGTTGGCGAGGGTCCGCCGGAGCGCCCGCGGAGGGTGTCCGGATCGGCTCGCACAGCGTCCGAACGCAGCGCCTCCGTTTCCCGTACTCCGGTACATCCAGGAAGACATCCGGCAGTACGCGAACCACGAGTAAGGAGTCGGCCATGGCCCCACCCATGTCCGCGAGCAGGTTCCTCGACGCGCTGCGCGACGAGGGCCTGAAGGTCGTCGAGGTCGGCGACTGGCGCACCCACAACCGCAACCACAAGGGCCCCTGGGGCCCGGTGCACGGCGTAATGATCCACCACACGGTCACCCGGGGCACCGCGAACACCGTCCGGATCTGCCGCGACGGCCACAGCGCGCTGCCCGGCCCGCTGTGCCACGGCGTGATCGCCAAGGACGGCACCGTCCATCTGGTCGGCTACGGCCGCGCCAACCACGCGGGCTCCGGGGACGACGACGTCCTGCGCGCGGTGATCGCCGAGCAGAGGCTGCCCCCGGACAACGAGGCCACGACGGACGGCAACCGGCACTTCTACGGCTTCGAGTGCGAGAACCTCGGCGACGGCAAGGACCCCTGGCCCAAGGTCCAGCTGGAGGCGATCGAGAAGGCCGCGGCGGCGGTCTGCCGGGTCCACGGCTGGACCCACCGCTCGGTGATCGGCCACCTGGAGTGGCAGCCGGGCAAGATCGACCCGCGCGGCTTCACGATGGCCTCGATGCGGGAGCGCATCGCCGACCGCCTGCGCTGACGCGCTCGGTGCGGCCGGCCTGCGGGCCGGCCGCACCGCCTGGACGGGCCCGCACCGGCTGGACGGGCCTGCACCGCTCGACGGGCCCGCACCCGACAATGGTCGGGTGAGCCTGTTCGACCCGTCCCAGCTGCGACTCCGTCTCCCCTCGCCCCTCGAGGAGGTGGCGGACGAGCGCTTCGCACGGCACGGCGTGCGGCTGCTGCTCAAACGGGACGACCTGATCCACCCGGATCTGCCGGGCAACAAGTGGCGCAAGCTCGCGCTCAATCTGCGGGCCGCCGCCGGGCGGCCGGTGCTCACCTTCGGCGGGGCGTACTCCAACCACCTGCGGGCGACCGCCGCCGCCGGCCGGCTGCTCGGCTTCCCGACGATCGGCGTGGTCCGGGGCGACGAGCTGGCCGGCCGCCCCCTGAACCCCTCGCTCGCCCGCTGCGCGGCCGACGGCATGCGGCTGGTCTTCGTGGACCGGACGACGTACCGCGCCAAGGACGACCCCGTCGTACTGGCGGAGATCCTGCGGGACGCGCCCCCGGACGCGTACGTGGTCCCCGAGGGCGGCAGCAACGCCGCGGCCGTCCGGGGCTGCGTGGAGCTGGGCCGGGAGATGGCGGGGGCGGCCGACGTCGTCGCCGTGGCCTGCGGCACCGGCGGCACCCTGGCCGGCCTGGCCGCCGGTCTCGGCCCCGGGCAGCGCGCGCTCGGCATACCCGTCCTCAAGGGCGGCTTCCTCGGCGAGGCCGTGACGGCGCTCCAGGAGGAGGCGTTCGGCGGCCGCACCGGCGACTGGGGCCTGGACGAGCGCTTCCACGGCGGCGGCTACGCCCGTACGACCCCCGCCCTCGACGCGTTCGCACAGGACTTCGAGGCGCGGCATGGACTCGCCATCGAGCGTCTGTATGTCGCCAAAATGTTGGACGGACTTCTGACCCTCACCGAGGAGGGCGCGTTCCCGTCCGGGACCCGGCTCGCCGCCGTGATCACCGGTTCAGAGGATGGCTCGAACCTGCGTACGCCCACCCCGGGGGCGGATCAGTCGGCGGACTCCTCCCGGTAGGCCGCCGCCTCCTCCAGGTCCAGCCGGCGCAGCAGGGTCCGCATCATCTCGTCGTCGATCCGGCGCTCGTCCCGCAGCCGGACGAAGACCTCCCGCTCGGCGTCGATCACCTCCCCGGACAGCCGCCGATAGGTGTCGTCCACGCTCTCCCCGGTGACCTCGTTGACCGAGCCGAGCCGCTCCCACACCGCGTTCCTGCGCCGCTCCAGGACCGCGCGCAGCCGGTCTTCCAGGGGCTGCGGCAGCGCGTTGCGCTCGTCGGCCAGCAGCGCGTCGAGCCGCGCCTCCGCGGCCCGCGACGCCTCGCTCTGCGCCTGCGCCTCGGCCAGCGTCTCGGCCTGCACATCGCGGCCGGGCAGCTTCAGGAGCCGGATGAGCGGCGGCAGGGTGAGCCCCTGCACCACCAGCGTGCCGATCACCGTGGTGAAGGTGAGGAAGAGGACCAGGTTGCGGGCCGGGAACGGCTCGCCGTCGGTGGCCACCGGGATCGAGAACGCGATCGCGAGCGAGACCACCCCGCGCATCCCGGCCCAGCCGACGATCAGCGGCGCCTTCCAGTTCACCCCCGGCTCCCGCTCCCGGATCCGCCGCGAGAGCCGGCGCGGGAGGAAGGTCGCCGGGTACACCCAGACGAACCGCACCACCACGACCGCGACGAAGACCCCGAGCGCGTACCCGATCGCCTCGCCGACTCCGTACGGGCCCAGGCCCTGGACGACGTACGGGAGCTGGAGCCCGATCAGCGCGAAGACGGTGGACTCCAGGACGAAGGCGACCATCTTCCACACCGCCGCCTCCTGGAGCCGGGTCGCGAAGTCGACCTGCCAGGCGCGGTGCCCGAGATAGAGAGCGACCACGACGACCGCGAGGACGCCGGACGCGCCGACCTCCTCCGCGGCCGCGTAGGCGACGAAAGGGATCAGCAGGGAGAGGACGTTCTGCAGCAGCGCGTCGGGGAGCTTGCGGCGCAGCCAGTGGATCGGCGCCATCAGCACGAGCCCGACGCCGATGCCGCCGAGCGCCGCGAGCGCGAACTCGCCGATCCCGCCGGCCCAGCTCACCCCCTCGCCGACGGCCGCCGCAAGCGCGACCTTGTACGCGGTGATCGCGGTGGCGTCGTTCACCAGGGACTCGCCCTGCAGGATCGTGGTGATCCGGTTCGGCAGCCCGAGCCGGCGCGCGATGGCGGTGGCCGCCACCGCGTCCGGCGGCGCGACCACCGCGCCCAGGACCAGCGCCGCGGTCAGCGGCAGGTCCGGCACCAGCACGTAGGCCAGCCAGCCGACCGCGAAGGTCGCGAAGAGCACGTACCCCACCGACAGCAGGGCGACCGGTCTGATGTTCGCCCGCAGATCGAGGTACGAGGCGTCCACCGCGGCCGTGTACAGCAGCGGCGGCAGGATCAGCGGCAGCACGATGTGCGGGTCCAGGGTGTAGTCCGGCACCCCGGGGATGTACGAGGCGGCCAGCCCCGCCGCGACGAGGAGCAGCGGTGCGGCCACCGGCGTCCTGCCCGCCGCCCCCGCCACCGCGGCGCTCACCGCGACCAGTGCCACCAACTCCAGTGCGTCCATCTCTCCCGTCCCCGCTGTCCCACGTGCCACGTAACCTGGCCATCATGAGCGAGTGCCCCCACGTTGCAGAACTGCCGCGCCCCGAGCCGGCGCCCCTCAGCCCGACCTGCCCGGAGTGCCTGGCCGACGGGGCCCACCCGGTACAGCTGCGGCTCTGCCTGCAGTGCGGGCACGTGGGCTGCTGCGACTCCTCGGCCGGACGGCACGCGACCGGGCACTTCACGACCAGCGGACACGCGGTGATGCGAACCTTCGAACCCAACGAGAGCTGGCGGTGGTGCTTCGTGGACGGTTCGATCGTCTGACCCTTGGGTACGTCACCCCGGTCAAACGACTGCCGCTTCCTCGTAATTGGGCGTCGCAGACCTCTAGCCACTGTCCGTGCTCGTGGACTTACCATGAGTGACAGTCGTTGCGGCAGCGGTCTGACCGGGGCCCACGGCGACACGGCACCATGGATCGCGATAGTTTCACGGCGGACTCAGTGACCGACTGCGTACCGCGCGGTTCGGGGGATCTCGCTCCCCCGGGCCCCGAATGAGCTTGTGCCACCTTGGAGGTGAGGGTGTCCCAGATCGCAGGCGAGCCCGGGACCCAGGACTTCGTGGAAGTCCGGCTGCCCGCTGCGGGTGCCTACCTGTCCGTGCTGCGTACGGCCACGGCGGGTCTGGCCGCGCGCTTGGACTTCACCCTCGACGAGATCGAGGATTTGCGCATCGCGGTCGACGAGGCCTGCGCGATCCTGCTCCAGCAGGCCGTGCCCGGCTCCGTCCTCAGCTGTGTGTTCCGCCTCGTCGACGACTCCCTCGACGTGACGGTCTCGGCCCCGACCACCGACGGCCGGGCGCCGGAGCGGGACACCTTCGCCTGGACGGTGCTCTCCGCACTGGCCGGCAAGGTCGAGTCCTCCGTCGCGGAGGACCGTACGGTCTCCATCAACCTGTACAAACAGCGCGGCGCCGGACCAGGCCCGGCGTGAGCGACGAGCTGCGCGCCACGGCGGGCATCCCTGAACAGCAAGCGACGGAGCAGGCGCAGGTTGGGGGTACCTCCCAGGCGGAGCCCTGGGGGAGGGCGGTCCATATGAGCGAGCACGAGCAGCAGGAACAGAAGCAGCAGGAAGAGAAGCAGCACGAGGCCCCTGAGCCGCAGGAGGCCCCCGATCCGCACGACCGGAGCGGGGCGAAGGCGATGTTCGTCGAGCTGCGCAATCTCCCGGAGGGCTCTGCGGAGAAGGCGGAGCTGCGCAACCAGCTGGTGCGGATGCACCTGCCGCTGGTGGAGCACCTGGCGCGCCGCTTCCGCAACCGCGGCGAGCCGCTGGACGACCTGACGCAGGTCGCCACCATCGGTCTGATCAAGTCGGTGGACCGCTTCGACCCGGAGCGCGGCGTCGAGTTCTCGACGTACGCGACGCCCACGGTCGTCGGCGAGATCAAGCGCCACTTCCGCGACAAGGGCTGGGCGGTACGGGTGCCCCGGCGGCTCCAGGAGCTGCGGCTCTCCCTGACGACGGCCACGGCGGAGCTGTCCCAGCAGCACGGCCGCTCCCCCACGGTGCACGAGCTGGCCGAGCGGCTCGGCATCTCGGAGGAGGAGGTCCTGGAGGGCCTGGAGTCCGCGAACGCGTACTCGACGCTCTCGCTGGACGTCCCGGACACCGACGACGAGTCCCCGGCGGTGGCGGACACGCTGGGCGCGGAGGACGAGGCGCTGGAAGGCGTCGAGTACCGCGAGTCCCTGAAGCCGCTCCTGGAGGACCTGCCGCCGCGGGAGAAGCGGATCCTGCTGCTGCGGTTCTTCGGGAACATGACCCAGTCGCAGATCGCGCAGGAGGTCGGCATCTCACAGATGCACGTCTCCCGGCTGCTGGCCCGCACGCTGGCGCAGCTGCGGGAGAAGCTCCTCGTCGAGGAGTAGTCGTACGTCGTACGACGTCGTACGGGCCCCGGCCGGAGCGTTACGCGTCCGCGCCGGGGCGCTTGATGCCCAGGGCCGCCGTGGTCGCCGGGTTCACCAGCAGGACCAGGCCGGTCACCGCGGCGGCGGCCAGCGCGATGCCCGCCGGGATCATCGCGCTGGTGGCCTGGAGCAGCGTCCAGGCGACCGGCAGCGCCATGATCTGCGTGATGATCGCGGGACCCCGGCTCCAGCTGCGGCGCAGCAGCAGGCCGCGGGCGGCGGCGAGCGGGATGAGGCCGAGCGCGATCAGCGTCGCGCCGCCGGTCACCGCCTGGGTGAGGCCGTCGGGATCGCCCGTGAGCGCGGTCACGACCATGTACACGCCGCCGGCGAACAGCGCCAGGGCCTCCAGGCCGACCACGGCGGCCGCGGCGGTCAGACGGGCGGGGCGCGGCTCGGCGGGCGCGGCGGGGTTCTGTTCGGTACGGCTCACCCCAGCAGGGTACCGACGGCGGTCCGGGCCGCGGCTGCCGGTCGCGTCCGGTCCGGTCGCGTCCCGGCCTCCGGACCCGACTGGGCCGGGTACCGATCGGTAGGTACCCTGGCGGCCATGCGCGCACTTCTCGTGGTCAATCCGGCAGCCACCACCACCAGTGCGCGCACCCGTGACGTCCTGAGCCGCGCGCTGGCCAGCGAGATGAAGCTGGAGGCGGTGACCACCGAGTACCGCGGGCACGCCCGCGACCTGGCTCGGCAGGCCGCCGAGGGCGGGGAGATCGACCTGGTCGTGGCACTCGGCGGCGACGGCACGGTCAACGAGGTGGTCAACGGGCTCCTGCACGACGGGCCGGATCCGGAACGGCTGCCCGGCCTCGCCGTGGTCCCGGGCGGTTCGACGAACGTCTTCGCACGCGCCCTCGGCCTGCCGAACGACGCGGTCGAGGCGACGGGGGCCCTGCTGGACGCGGTGCGTGAGCGCCGTACACGGACAGTGAGCCTCGGGCTCGCGTCCGGGACCCCGGGCACGGACGACGAGGCGGTGCCGGCCCGCTGGTTCACCTTCTGCGCCGGCTTGGGGTTCGACGCGAGCGTGATCGGCCGTGTCGAACAGCAGCGCGAACGCGGAAAGCGATCCACCCATGCGCTCTATCTGCGCCAGGTGTTCCGCCAGTACCTGGAGGAGCCGCACCGGCGGCACGGCACGATCACCGTGGAGCGCCCGGGCGAGGCCCCCGTCGAGGGTCTGGTCCTGTCGATAATCTGCAACACCTCCCCCTGGACCTACCTGGGCAATCGCCCGGTGTACGCGTCTCCGGAGGCGTCCTTCGAGACGGCCCTCGACGTGCTCGGACTGAGCCGGCTCTCGGCCCCCGCGGTGGCCCGGTACGCGACTCAACTGCTCACTTCGACGCCCGAGCGCGGACCGCATGGCAAGCATGCGCTGACTCTGCACGATCTGACCGACTTCACCTTGCATTCGAAGGTTCCCCTCCCCCTCCAGATGGACGGAGACCACCTCGGTCTGCGTACGAGCGTGACGTTCACAGGCGTACGCCGTGCACTGCGTGTGATTGTGTGACCAGAAGGACCGAAAGTCCTTCCACTCGAACGTTTAGGCTGCCATCCACCCCCTAGAAGTACGGCTGTGACCTAGCCGACACCGAGGAATCAAAAAAAACTTTCCGGAAGGGGTTGTATCCGCCGCCGAGGTTTGCGAATCTCTACATGGCGATCGGGACGGCCCGCAACACCGGCCTCCACTGAGAGCCAGAACCCCTCCTCATTCAAGGACCACACCAGTTCATCTGGCAGTCGGCCCTTCACTTGCGGGGGGATTCGTGAAAGCGTTCACATTCACAAGCAACCCGCACCAAGAGAGGTAGCAGCCATGGACTGGCGTCACAACGCCGTTTGTCGTGAGGAAGACCCCGAGCTGTTCTTCCCCATCGGCAACACCGGTCCTGCGCTGCTGCAGATCGAGGAAGCCAAGGCCGTCTGCCGCCGCTGCCCCGTCATGGAGCAGTGCCTGCAGTGGGCGCTCGAGTCCGGCCAGGACTCCGGCGTCTGGGGTGGCCTCAGCGAGGACGAGCGCCGCGCGATGAAGCGCCGTGCCGCTCGCAACCGGGCGCGCAACGCGAGCGCCTGAACACCCTGACAAGCCTGAGGCAAGCGGCGCGTACATCGCGTACGCAATCACCGCCCCCGAGCCGCAGCGCGCAGCAGTAACCCACAGCATTCGAGCCCCGGGCCGATTCACTTCGGCCCGGGGCTCGCTGCTGTGCTGCCGCGGACGAGCGGGGTGAAGGGTCGTTACTTCTGGGGCTGGACGGGGATGTCGAGGACGACGCGGGTGCCGCGTTCGGCGCCCGGCAGCATGTCGAAGGATCCGCCCAACTCCCCTTCCACCAGGGTCCGGACGATCTGCAGGCCGAGGTTGCCGGCGCGCTGCGGGTCGAAGCCCTCGGGCAGTCCGCGGCCGTCGTCGGTGACGGTGATCAGCAGCCGGGCGTCGGCGCGGGGTTCGCCGCGGACGGCGGTGACGTCGACCGTGCCGGTCTCCCCCGGTGCGAAGGCGTGTTCCAGGGCGTTCTGCAGGATCTCGGTGAGCACCATGGAGAGCGGGGTGGCGACCTCCGCGTCGAGGATGCCGAAGCGGCCGTTGCGCCGGCAGGTCACCTTGCCCGGTGAGATCTCCGCCACCATCGCGATGACCCGGTCGGCGATCTCGTCGAACTCCACGCGCTCGTCCAGGTTCTGGGAGAGCGTCTCGTGCACGATCGCGATCGAGCCCACCCGGCGGACGGCCTCGTTGAGCGCCTCGCGTCCGCGGTCGGAGTCCATCCGCCGCGCCTGCAGTCGCAACAGGGCCGCGACCGTCTGGAGGTTGTTCTTCACCCGGTGGTGGATCTCCCGGATGGTGGCGTCCTTGGTGATCAACTCTCGCTCGCGGCGGCGCAGTTCGGTGACGTCGCGGAGGAGCACGAGCGAGCCGATCCGATTGCCCTTCGGCTTCAGCGGGATGGCCCGCAGCTGGATCACGCAGCCGTTGCCCTCGACCTCGGCCTCGCGCGGCGCGTAGCCGGAGGCCAGCTTGACCAGGGCCTCGTCGACCGGGCCGCGGGAGGGGGCGAGTTCGGCGGTGATCTGGCCGAGGTGCTGGCCGACGAGGTCGGCGGCGAGGCCGAGCCGGTGGTACGCGGAGAGCGCGTTGGGCGAGGCGTACTGGACGATGCCGTCGGCGTCGAGCCGGATCAGGCCGTCGCCGGCGCGCGGCGAGGAGTCCATGTCGACCGCCTCCCCGGGGAAGGGGAAGGAGCCGGCGGCGATCATCTGGGCCAGGTCGGAGGCGGACTGGAGGTACGTGAGCTCCAGGCGCGACGGGGTCCGGACGGTGAGCAGGTTGGTGTTGCGGGCGATGACGCCGAGGACCCGGCCCTCGCGGCGCACAGGGATGGACTCGACCCGGACCGGGACCTCCTCACGCCACTCGGGGTCGCCCTCGCGCACGATCCGTCCCTCGTCGAGGGCGGCGTCGAGCAATGGGCGGCGGCCGCGGGGAACGAGATGGCCGACCATGTCGTCCTGATAGGAGGTGGGTCCGGTGTTGGGGCGCATCTGCGCCACGGACACGTACCGGGTGCCGTCCAGGGTGGGCACCCACAGGACCAGGTCGGCGAAGGACAGGTCGGAGAGCAGCTGCCACTCCGAGACCAGCAGGTGCAGCCACTCGAGGTCGGACTCGCTCAGAGCGGTGTGCTGGCGTACGAGGTCGTTCATGGAGGGCACGTCTGCGAGCGTACCTGCGGAATTGACACCCGGTGAACCTGGATCTCCGGGCCTCCGTGTTGGAGGATGGGCCAGGGACCGGCCTGCTCCCATGGATGGACAGACAAGAATGGTCTAGTCCACAATGCAGGTACAGAGCCTCCGTCCTCCCCGCACAGGAGGATGGACGAGGCACCCGGCGCTCTCTGCCCTGACTGCGCCGAGGCCTCCCACACGGCCGAGGGACCGCACACCCCCGGCCGGGCGACTCCGGGCTGCGGTGCCGGACGGGTTGAGGGTCCCGTCAGGCGCCGCGGCCCGCGGGTGTTTCCGGGCCTTTTTTGCGGCTGTCCCGGGCGCGCCGCCTACGCGTCCGTCGGCCACGCGGTCATCGCCGCCTCGGCCACCGCCTCCAGCTCCTCGCGGGTCGCGCCGTCCCTGGCCTGCTGGGACATCCCCTGCATCACCGCGCCGACGAAGCGGGCGAGGGCCGTGGCGTCCGTGTCCGCCGGGAGCTCGCGCTCCTCGACGCCGCGCCGGATCCGGGCCTCGAACGCGGTCAGATTGCGGTTCCGGCGGGCCCGCATCGCCTCCTCGACCTCCGGGGTCGAGCAGTTCACCGCGGCCGAGATCATCAGGCAGCCGGGCGGGTGCCCGCTCCCCGTGTACTCGCTCGCCGCCTCCCGCAGCAGCCGGCCGAACGCGCCCCGGGCGGTCGGCTCCTCCGCGAAGGCCCGGCCGCCGAACGCGCCGTACGAGCCCGCGTAGACCTCGACGACTTCCTCGAACAGCGTCTTCTTGTCGCCGAACGCCGCGTAGAGGCTCGGCGCGCTGATGCCCATGACCCGGGTCAGATCGGCGACGGACGTCGTCTCGTAGCCGTGCTCCCAGAAGGCCATGGTGGCCTGCTCCAGCGCCGTCGGGCGGTCGAAGGAGCGGGGCCGGCCGCGCTGTCTCGTCGTCATGGCGTCAATTCTATAGCGGTCGTTAAAGAACGTGGTACGGTTCTTTCTGTAACGACCGCTAGGAAAAGAGGGGGGCGTCGTCATGGGCGTGCTCGCAGGGAAGACGGCACTGGTCACGGGCGGCAGCCGGGGCATCGGGCGGGGGATCGCGGAGCGGCTCGGGCGGGACGGGGCGCGGGTGGCCGTGCATTACGGGGGCAACGAGGTCGCGGCGAAGGAGACGGTCGCGGCGATCGAGGCCGCGGGCGGAGAGGCGTTCGCGATCGGGCAGGAGCTGGGGACGCCGGGGGACGCGGCGGCTCTGTGGGCGGCCTTCGACGCGCGGGCGGACGGGCTGGACATCCTGGTGAACAACGCGGGCATCGGGGCGTCGCGGCCGTTCGCGACGATCGAGGAGGAGGAGTACGACCGGATCTTCGCGGTCAATACGAAGGCGCCGTTCTTCCTGGCCCAGCTGGGCGCGGAGCGACTGCGGGACGGGGGCCGGATCGTGAACGTCTCCACGGGCCTGAGCAAGGCGGCGATGATGCCGGACACGATCGCCTACGCGATGTCGAAGGGCGCGCTGGACGTGTTCACCCGCTATCTGTCCAAGGTGCTGGGCGCGCGGGGCATCACGGTGAACGCGGTGGCGCCGGGCATCGTCGACACGGACATCAACGCGGCCTGGCTGCGCGGGAACGCGGAGGCATGGGCGGGCGCGGAGGCCCTGTCGACGCTGGGCCGGGTCGGCGAGCCGGCGGACATAGCCGACGTGGTGGCCTTCCTGGCCTCGCCCGACGCGCGCTGGGTGACGGGTCACTGGATCGACGCGACGGGGGGTTCGCTGGCCTGATCCGGGTGGCTGGGGCAGGGTTTCCGGCCGACGATGGGAGAGCCCTGTCCGGCGGCTGGAAGAGCCTGAGCGGGAGGGGTCCGCTCTGCTAGATTGGGCTCAATTGGTCTATACCACCAGACCGACACCAGCCCCTCATCAGATCGGCAGGCACAGCGTGGAAGTTGTCATCGTCCCGGACGCCAGGTCAGGCGGCGCGCTCATCGCGGAGGGCATCGCGGACCTGCTGCGGCGCAAGCCCGACGCGCTGCTCGGCGTGGCCACCGGTTCGACTCCGCTGCCCATCTACGAAGCTCTGATCGCCCAGGTCCAGGCCGGCTCGGTGGACGCCTCGCGCGCCCGCATAGCCCAGCTGGACGAGTACGTCGGGCTGCCCGCCGGGCACCCGGAGTCGTACCGCTCGACGGTGCTGCGCCAGGTCGTCGAGCCGCTCGGGCTCTCCGCGGACGCCTTCATGGGGCCGGACGGCTCCGCCGAGGACGTCCAGGCGGCCTGCGTGGCGTACGACCAGGCACTGGCCGCGGCCGGCGGGGTCGACCTGCAGATCCTCGGCATCGGCACCGACGGTCACATCGGCTTCAACGAGCCCTGCTCCTCGCTCGCCTCCCGCACCCGGATCAAGACGCTCACCGAGCAGACCCGGGTGGACAACGCCCGCTTCTTCGACGACGACATCGACCAGGTGCCGCACCACGTCATCACCCAGGGCATCGGCACCATCCTGGAGGCCCGGCACCTCGTGCTCCTGGCCACCGGCGAGGGCAAGGCAGACGCCGTCGCCGCGACGGTGGAGGGCCCGGTCGCCGCGCTGGTGCCGGCCTCGGCGCTCCAGCTGCACCCGCACGCCACGGTGGTCGTGGACGAGGCCGCCGCGTCCAAGCTGAAGCTCGCCGACTACTTCCGGCACACCTACGCGAACAAGCCCTCCTGGCAGGGCATCTGACCCGGTACGCGGAACGGCCCGGTACCTGAGTCCAGGTGCCGGGCCGTTCCTCGTGTCCGCGCTCAGATCCGTGCTCAGACGCCGGCGATCCGCTCCGCGGCCGCCCGGCCACAGACCCGGGCCGCGCCGTGCGTGGCGATGTGCAGCGCCCCGCGGGGCTCCGACTCGGACAGGCCCATCTCGACCACGACGGTGTCCGGGCGGGCGGCCAGCAGGCCGTCCAGGGCCTCGGTCATCCACGCGTGCCGGTGCGCGTCCCGGACGACCGCGACGATCCGCTGCTCCCCCGCGGCGGCCAGGACGGCGTCCACGGCGGGTTCGGCGTACGAGCCCGCCGCCGTGCCCGGCAGCAGCCGGTCCAGCTCCGGCGCGACGCCCCAGGGCGTCTCGTCGCCGACCGCGATGTTGGCCTCGGGCGTGAAGGACGCGACGTACGGGGCCTCGGTGATCGGCTCGAAGGGCCGCTCCCCCGCCGTGACCCGCACGGCGCGGCGGGCCGCCACCAGTCCGATGTCGGTGCCGGGCGCGGTCCCCTCCTGCACTGCCGCGCCCGGCCCCGATACAGCCCCCCTGACCCGATGCGCCTGGGTCCAGGACGCGAGGGCGCGTACCCGCGCCGCCGCGTCGGCCAGCCGCTCCTCGGGCAGTTCGCCGGACCGTACCGCCGTCACCAGCGCGTCGCGCAGCCGCAGTACGGTCTCCTCATCGGCCAGGCCGCCGCCGACGCAGATCGCGTCGGCTCCGGCGGCGATGGCCAGGACGGAGCCGCGCTCGATTCCGTGGACGGAGGAGATGGCCTGCATCTCCATGCCGTCCGTGACGATCAGGCCGTCGTAGCCCAGCTCCCGGCGCAGCAGACCGGTGAGGATCCGCGGGCTCAGGGTGGCCGGACGATCGGCGTCGAGCGCGGGCAGCAGGATATGCGCGCTCATCACCGCTTTGGAACCCGCTGCGACGGCCGCGCGGAAAGGCACCAGCTCACGGGCGTGCAGTGTGTCCAGATCCACATCGATGCGGGGCATCGCGTGGTGCGAGTCGACGTTCGTGTCGCCGTGTCCTGGGAAGTGCTTCGTGCACGCGGCGACGCCCACCGACTGGAGCCCCTCGACATACGCGACGGTGTGCCGCGCGACGAGCTCCGGGTCGGAACCGAAGGACCGGACGCCGATGACCGGATTGTTCGGGTTGGAGTTGATGTCGGCGGACGGGGCCCAGTTGAGGTCCACGCCGCACTCGACGAGCCGGCGGCCCAGCTCGCGGGCCACGGCCCGGGTGAGGTCCACGTCGTCGACCGAGCCGAGCGCGTAGTTGCCGGGGAACGAGGAGCCCTGGCGCACCTCCAGGCGCGTGACGTCGCCGCCCTCCTCGTCGATCGCGACGAGGACGTCGTCCCGCTCGGCCCGCAGCCGCGCGGTGAGCGCGGCGAGCTGCTCGGGGTCGGTGATGTTGCGGCCGAAGAGCCCCACCGAGGAGAGCCCCTCGCCGATGCGCCGGAGCAGCCAGTCGGGCGCGGCAGTCCCGAGGAAGCCGGGCTGCAGGACGGTCAGGGCGTCGCGGGTCAGCGTGTCCGACCCGGTCAGAAGAGTCGTCATGAGGAGCCGTTATCCCTTCACCGCGCCGGCGGTCATCCCGCCGACGGCCTTGCGCTGGAGGAAGAGGAAGACGATGAGCACGGGGAGCGCGAAGAGCGTGGAGGCGGCCATGGTCGCCCCCCAGTCGCTGCCGAACGCCGTCTGGAACTGGGTCAGCCAGAGCGTCAGGGTCTGCGACTCCTTGTCCTTGTTGAGCATCAGGATCATCGCGAACTCGTTCCAGGCGGTGATGAAGCCGAAGAGCGAGGTCGACATCAGGCCGGGCGCGAGCAGCGGGAAGATCACCTTGCGGAAGGCCTGGCCGCGGGTGCAGCCGTCGATCTGGGCGGCCTCCTCCAGCTCCACCGGGACGGCGGCGATGAAGCCGCGCAGGGTCCAGACGGTGAAGGGCAGCACCATCACGAAGTAGATGAGCGTGAGCAGCGGGATGCTGTTCAGCATGTCGTTCTCGCGGGCGATCATGTACATCGCGATGACCATGACCTCCCAGGGGGCCATCTGAGCCATCATCACGATCAGGACGATGCCCTTGCGGCCCTTGAACTTCATCCGGGCGATCGCGAAGCTCGCCGCGAGGGCGACCAGCAGGGCGAGGAGGACGGCGCCGACCGTGACGACGAGGCTGTTCGTCACATACGTCCAGAACAGGTCGACGCCGGTGGCGGTCGAGTAGTTCTCGAAGGTCGGGGCGAAGACGAAGACCGGATCCTTGGTCATGATCTGGTGCTGCGGCTTCAGCGAGGACGAGAACATCCAGTAGACCGGGAAGACGAACACCGCGGCGAGGACGAGCGCGGTGAGGTTCTTGACGACCGTGCCGACGCGCAGCGGCTTCCTGGTGCGCAGCTTCTGCGGGGTCTGGGCGGTGGTGCTCACTGCTCCTCCTCCTGCTTCAGGATCAGGCGGAAGTAGAAGGACATGACCGCGACGAGCATCACGATCGTCAGTACGGAGATGGCCGCGGCGAGTCCGTAGTGGAACTGCCCCACGCCCTCGACGTAGGCGAAGACCGGCAGGGTCTCGGAGGCGCGGTCGGGGCCGCCGGCGTTCATGGCGTACACCTGGGCGAAGGCCTTGAAGATCCAGATGATCTCCAGAAACGTGGTGATCATGAAGAAGGCCTTGAGGTTCGGGAAGACCACGGCCCAGAAGATGCGCCAGCCGCTCGCGCCGTCCATCCGGGCGGCCTCGTACAGCTCGGACCCGATGGTGGTCAGACCGGCGTACATGTTGAGCGCGACGAACGGGATCGAGCCCCAGACGAGCAGGACCATGATGATGACCAGCGTGGAGAAGCCGGACTCGAACCAGTTGTGCTGCTCGTAGCCGTCGAAGCCGAGTGTCCGCATCGCCCAGTTGACGACGCCGAACTGCTCGTCGAAGAGCCACTTGAAGACGGTGACGGAGGCGATGATCGGCATGGCCCAGGCGAGCATCAGCGCCAGCGAGAGGACGAGGCGCATCCACTTGCCGAGCCGGTTGAGCAGCAGACCGATGCCGGTGCCGATGGCCATGATGAGGGCGACATTGGCCGCGGTGAAGACGAGGCTTCGGACGACGACGCCCCAGAAGTCGGAGTCGCCGAGGAGTTCCGTGTAGTTGTCGAAGCCGATCCAGACGGTCTCGCGGGTGATGAACTCCTTCCTGTCGAGCTGCTGGAAGGAGAGGATCACATTGCGGATCAGCGGGTAGAGCAGCAGCACCGCCATGGAGAGCAGGGCGGGCGCGACGAGCAGATACGGCAGCAGCCCGCTGGGCAGGGAACGTCTGCCGCGCGGAGGCTGGAGGACTTCCTTCGGGCCGGAAGGGGGTGGCGGAGTCTGAGACTTCCCTGCCGCCCTCCCGGGCGCGTCCTGAGGAACGGCCGTCGCCGCCCCCTGGGAGTCCACGGTCATGGTCTTATTCCTCGCGGTTCTGGGGCTCCCGCGCCCACCGGGGCGCGGCCCGCTTCGGCGCGGGCCGCAGATCACTGCTGTGACCCGGTGGTGCGGCCGGTTCGGGACCGGCCGCACCACCGGGTGGCCACGGCCTACTTCTGGTTGATGCGCTCGTTGATGACCTTGTCGGCCGCCTCGCCGGCCGCCTTGGCGTCCTCACCCTTCAGGACCTTGGTCATGTAGTCCTTGATCGGGTTCGGGGCGGTCTCGACGTTCGCCCAGCCCGGGGTCACCGGAGTGATCTTGCCGACGGGCGCGGCCAGGGCCATCGCCTCGGCGAACGAGCCCGCGGCCGGCTTGAACTGCGCGGCGTCGTTGTTCGGAAGCAGCGCGCCCTCGGTGGCGGCGGCGTACTTCGTCATGTGGTCCTTGCCGGCGGCCAGGGCCAGCCACTCCTTGGCGAGCTCCTTGTTCTGGGAGCGCTCGGAGACGGCGAGGTTGGAGCCGCCGAAGAAGACGGAGCCGGGCTTGTCGGCGGTCTTGCCCGGGATCGGGAAGTAGCCGAAGTCGGCGGTCTTGCCGGCCTTCTTCATGGCGTCGATCGCGCCGCCGGCCTCCCAGCCGAGGCCGATCCAGGACGCCACGCCGCCCTTGGGCACGACGTCGGTGGACTGCTGCGGGGTCGCCTCGTCCTTGTCCTTCGGAGCGGTCGAGTAGGACTGCAGCTCCTTGTAGAAGTTCATGGCGCTGACGGCCTGGGCGGAGGACAGGTTGCCCTTCCACTTGTCGCCGTCCTTGAGCGCGAGGTCGCTGCCCTCGTCCCACAGGAAGCCGGCGTAGACGTACCAGCTCTGGCCGGGCAGGTAGATCGGCTGCGACTTCGGGTCGGCGGCCTTGAGCTTCTTCAGACCGTCGATCCACTCGGCGCGGGTCTTCGGGGCGGAGATGCCGGCCTTCTTGTAGGCGGCCTTGTCGTAGACCACGACGCGGTTGGCGGCGTACCACGGGGCGGAGTAGAGCTTGCCGTCCAGCTCGTTGGAGGCGAGCATGCCCTTGTTCCAGCCGTCGTAGCCGAGCGTGGCCTTGTCACCGCTCAGGTCGGCGAGACCGCCGGTGACCGCGTAGCCGGCGGTCTGGGTGTTGCCGAGCTCCAGCACGTCCGGCGGGGTGTCCTCCGAGAGGGCCGTGGTGACCTTCTCCTGGATGCCGTTCCACTGCTGCTTCTCGACCTTGACCTTGACGCCCTTGTGCTTGGCCTCGAAGGCCTTGTTGACCTCGGCCATCCAGGCGTCCGGGGCCGACCCGTCCATGACCCAGACGGTCAGCGTCTTGTTGCCGGACGCGTCCGTCTTCCCACCCTTGTCGCTGTCGGAACCACATGCCGCGACCGAGACCACCATGCCCGCGACACCGACCGCCGCGATGAGCTTGCGCTTCACGCCACCCTCCTCAGGGATGCCTGCAACCCCTGCCCACCGCGCGAAGTCGTACGACGAGTCATGCTCGTGGGGCTGGGACCTGGTCTTTAATGGTTTAGACCAGTACCGGGAGCTTGGCCTAGACCTTTAGGGGTGTCAAGGGTGTATAAGAAGGGCTGTCGGCTCCGTTATCGGACCGACACCTGAGGCAGGGCGACGACCCGTGACCGGTCCGTGCCACCATGTGAGCCGCGACAGACGGAGGAGCCGGTGACGGCAGCAGCACAGGAGTCGGGAAGGCGGGCCATGGCCACGGACGGGGGCAGTACGGAGACAGAGGGCGGCGCCGCCACCCGGACCGCGCGCGTGCCCAAGTACTACCGGCTCAAGCGACACTTGCTCGAGATGACGGAGACCCAGGCGCCCGGCACGCCGGTCCCGCCCGAGCGCACGCTCGCCGCGGAGTTCGACACCTCGCGCACCACGGTGCGCCAGGCCCTGCAGGAACTGGTCGTCGAGGGCCGCTTGGAGCGGATCCAGGGCAAGGGCACGTTCGTGGCCAAGCCCAAGGTCTCGCAGGCCCTTCAGCTCACCTCGTACACCGAGGACATGCGGGCCCAGGGCCTGGAGCCCACCTCGCAGCTCCTCGACATCGGGTACGTCACGGCCGACGACACCCTCGCCGGCCTGCTCGACATCTCCACCGGCGGCCGGGTGCTGCGGATCGAGCGGCTCCGGCTGGCCAGCGGCGAGCCGATGGCGATCGAGACGACCCACCTGTCGGCCAAGCGCTTCCCGGCGCTGCGCCGCTCGCTGGTGAAGTACACCTCGCTGTACACGGCGCTGGCGGAGGTCTACGACGTCCACCTCGCCGAGGCCGAGGAGACCATCGAGACCTCGCTCGCCACCCCGCGCGAGGCCGGCCTGCTCGGCACCGACGTGGGTCTGCCCATGCTGATGCTGTCCCGCCACTCGCTGGACGCCCAGGGCGAGCCCGTCGAGTGGGTGCGCTCGGTGTACCGCGGCGACCGGTACAAGTTCGTTGCCCGGCTGCAGCGCCCCAACGGCTGACCGCCCGCGGACGACTCCCGGCCATCCGGCCGAAAGACTGAAAAGATTCCGCCACTTCGGCGTGAACCGGTGCCCCGACACATC
>NZ_DATCVQ010000708.1:0-12653 GCF_036566765.1 Streptomyces sp. | reverse complement strand
GCTTGTCCAGGGCCCGGGCGAGCCGGTACGCGGCCTCGCGGTGGCCCTGCTCGGCGGCGACGCGCAGCCAGCGCTCGGCGCCGACGTCGCTGCGATGCTCCAGGAGGTCGGCGAGTGCGTACGCGCCCAGGGCGTGGCCCTGCTCGGCGGACTGGCGCAGCCAGTACTCGGCGGCGGGCTCGTCGCCGCGCTCGCGGTGGTGGCGGCCGAGGGCATGAGCGGCGGCGGCGGAGCCGGCGACGGCGGCGATCCGCCACCAGCCGGCGGCCTCGTCGGCGTAGCCGCGCTGGTGCAGCAGGACGCCGAGGTTGTTCGCGGCGGCCCGATCGCCTTCGGCGGTGGCGCCGCGCAGGTACGGCTCGGCACCGTCGAGGTCGCCACGGCGCAGCAGCAGCGCGCCGAGAACGCTCATCGACGCGGTGTCGCCGCTCTCGGCGGCACGCCGGTGGCGCGCCTCGGTCTCGGCGGTGTCCGTGTACTCGACGGCCTCAAGTCCCTGCACGGCCGCCTCGGCGTCCGTCACGGGCTCGACCGTGTCCGTGTCCGCGGTGTCCGAAACGGCACTGGTCATGTGCCGTTGTGCAAACCGCCCCGTCTCCAACAGAGTTGCCCTGTCCCCCATAATTTCCATCGTCGCACCACCCGCAACCCGCGTACACCTGGTATACCGCAGCCAGTGAGGTCACTTCAGCGTTTTGTCGACATGCCCACAGAGAGATAAGTCAAACACGACTCACCTCAACTCGCCCCACCCGCAACGCGGTTCGGGGCGGAGTGTCGGGTTCCACACATGCCGAAGGCCCGGATCCTGATGGATCCGGGCCTTCGTCAATCTTTGCCAATTAAGGCTTCAGTAGCGGGGACAGGATTTGAACCTGCGACCTCTGGGTTATGAGCCCAGCGAGCTACCGAGCTGCTCCACCCCGCGTCGTTGTGTCTTCACAGTATCACGACGCGGGGTGGGGTCCCGACCGTCAGCCGCTCGGCTTCGGGGTCGGGGTCGGGGTCGGCTTGGCACCGGGCGTGGCGCTCGCCGGCGGGGCCGGCTTCGGGTTCGCCTGGAGCTTGGCGCTCGCGTCGGCGGCCCGCTGGAGCGCCGCCTGCAGGTCTTCCTGCGCCTTGCCGTAAGCCGTCCAGTCCTGCTTCGCCAGCGCGGCCTCACCCTCGCTGTACGCCTTCTGCGCGTCGGCGATGGCCTGCTTCAGCGCGGCGTCGTTGCTCGCCGGAGGCGGCGGGGTGGTGGTGCCCGGCGGCGTGGTCGGCGGGGTGGCGCCCTCCACTCCGAACACCGCGTTCAGCGCCTTGCTGAGACTGTCCTCGAAGACCGTGACGTCCTTGGTGGTCTCCCCGTCCGGCTGGTCCGCGTCCACGTACGACACCGCGACCTTCTTCAGCAGCGGGTAGTGCGCGTTGCGGCCCTGGGCGTACACCGGCTCCACGTACAGGAACCCGCCGTCGAGCGGCACGGTGAGCAGGTTGCCGTACTGGATGTCGGAGTCGGCGCCCTTCATGTCCCGCACGAACTGGGCCACCGACGGCAGGCCGTTGAGCTTGTTCTGCACCTGCTCGGGTCCGGGGACGTCGGAGGTGACTCTCAACAGCCTTATCCGGCCGTAGTCCTTGCTGTTGGCGTCCGCGTCGACCGCCATGAACCCGCCCAGGTTGGGCCGGCCGTTCGGCGTGAACGTGGTCGTCAGCGAGAACATCTGCTTGGTCTCGCCGGGCATCTTCATGCTCAGGTAGTACGGCGGGACCGCGTTGCCGTCCTTGTTGGTCGGGTCGTCCGGCACCTGCCACGCGTCGGAGCCGCTGTAGAACTGCGCGGGGTCCTTGACGTGGTAGCGGGTCAGCAGCTCGCGCTGGACCTTGAACATGTCCTGCGGGTAGCGCAGGTGCTGGAGCAGGCTCGGCTTGATCGCCTCACGCTTCTCCACGGTGCCCGGGAAGGCCTTCATCCAGGTCTTGAGGACGGGGTCCTTCGTGTCCCACTGGTAGAGCTTGACGGTGCCGTCGAAGGCGTCGACCGTCGCCTTCACCGAGTTCCGGATGTAGTTGACCTGGTTCTGCTGCGCGACCACCGCGCGCTGCTGGTTGCCCACGGTCAGCGCGTCGGCCGTCGTCTCGCCCAGCGTGGTGCGCGAGGCGTACGGGTAGCCGTTGGTGGTCGTGTAGGCGTCGACGATCCACTGGATCTTGTTGTCGACGACCGCCGGGTAGGCGTCGCCGTCGATGGTCAGCCACGGGGCGACCGCCTCGACGCGCTCCTTGGGCGTGCGGTTGTACAGGATCCGCGAACCCTCGCCGATCGCTCCCGAGTACAGGATCTGCGGCTCGCTGAACGCGACCGCGTACGCGGCCCGGTTGAAGGTGTTGGAGAGGTTGACCCCGCTCTTGCCCTGGTAGCTGGTGGTCTTCTCGCCGTTCTCCTCGTAGTCCAGCTCCTTCTGCGGGCCGCCCACGATCGAGTACTGGTCGGTCTTCTCGCCGTAGTAGATCCGCTGCTGGTACGGGCCCAGCTGGCCGGTGGTCGGCAGGCCGGCCTCGGTGAACACCGGGGAGCCGTTGGCGTCCGTCGTCGTGCCCGCGGCCATGATCGCGCCGTAGCCGTGGGTGTAGGTGAAGTGGTCGTTGATCCAGTTCCGCTTCGGAATGCCGCGGATGTTGAGCTCACGCAGGCCGACGACGGTGTCCTGGCCCTTGTAGCGGTCCACGTCCAGCGTGGTCGGGAACTGGTAGTACTTCCGCTTCTGCTCCAGCTGCTGGAACGTCGGCGAGACGATGTTCGGGTCGATCAGCCGGTAGCTCGCGGCCGTGTCGGCGTCGCTGCGCAGCTTGTCCTTGGCCTTGACCGTCGACTTGCCCGAGTAGTTCTCCGGCGTCGTCGAGTCGATGTCGTAGGCCTTGCGCGTCGCGTCGATGTTCTTCCTGATGTACGGCGCTTCCTTGGCCTGCTCGTTCGGCTGGACCTGGAACTTCTGCACGATCGCCGGGTAGAGACCGCCGATCAGGATGGCCGAGAGGACCATCAGACCGAAGCCGATGACCGGGAGCTGCCAGGTGCGCCGCCACAGGGTGGCGAAGAACAGCACCGCGCAGATGACGGCGATGCAGAACAGGATCGTCTTGGCCGGCAGATAGGCGTTGGCGTCGACGTACCGCAGGCCCGTCCAGTTGCCGGTCGCCTTGAAGTCGCTGGACTTCACCGCGAGGCCGTACCGGTCGAGCCAGTACGCCACGGCCTTCAGCGAGACGAACACACCGAGCAGCACCGACAGGTGGCCGGTCGCGGCGGCGGTGGCGCGGGCCCCGGGGCTGGTGATCCGCAGGCCGCCGTACAGGTAGTGCGTCAGCGCGGCGGCGATCAACGAGAGCACCGTGGCGGCGAAGCCGAAGGCGAGCAGGAAGCGGTACCAGGGCAGGTCGAAGGCGTAGAACGCCACGTCCAGCTGGAACTGCGGGTCCTTCTGGCCGAACGACACACCGTTGACCCACATCAGCCAGGTGCGCCACTGGCCGGACGCGGACGCTCCGGCGATCAGCCCGACCACCGCGGTGATCGCGAGCAGCACCCACTTCTTGAACGGGGCGACGCCCATCCGGTACCGGTCGAGGCTCTGCTGCTCCAGCGACATCGCGCTCAACGGCGGCCGCAGCCGGTGCGCCAACCAGATGTTGAACCCGACGGCCAGCCCCATCAGCAGACCGAAGACGGCGAACAGGCCGATCTTGGTCCACAGGGTGGTGGTGAAGACGGACGAGTACTGGACCGAGCGGTACCAGAGCCAGTCCGTCCAGAACCCGGCGAACATGACGAAAGCCATGGCCAGCACGGCCAGGACGCCGAGTGTCATGAGCAGGGTACGGGCCCGCCGGGACGGCCGACCGACTCTGATCCGTGGCCCGGTCGGGCCTCCGCCGCGGTCCGGCATCTGGAAAGCCAACGTGCGCCCCTCGGTGTTGATGCGTCTGAGTTGATGCGTCTGTTGATGTGTCTGTGCTGTGTCTGAAAGCAGGCCCAGCGATCGTAGAGCCCACTGATTCAACTTACTGAGGCTTTACCTAGTTCCCGTCTCGGGGTCGAAAGGAGGCAGGATGTTGAGCATGTCCAACGTTTCCCCCTCCGGTCCTCCGATGGCCGCGAGCCCCCTCACCCGCGCCGTGCTCGAGATCGACGAGTACGCCTCGGGTCTCGGCTGGGACCAGCCGGCCCGTCTCTTCGCCCTCGTCGACACCGCCCGGCTGCGCGCCCAGGAGCCCGGCCTGGCCTCCCAGCTCGGCCTGTCGGGCGACGAGGCCGCCGCCCAGCTCACCCCGATCGAGCAGGACAAGCTGCCCGCCGGCAAGCCCCTCGACGAGTTCCTCGGCACCATCGCCTGGCCCGACGCGGTCGTCGGCTGCGCCCTGACCGTGGAGCGGATGATGCTGCCGCCGTCGGCGGAGGCGTCCGTGCCGGACGGCCTGAGCCAGAAGGCGCTGGCGAAGTGGGTGGCCAGGCACCCGGACCGGCAGGAGGTCCGGATGACGGTCGCGGTGCTGCGCAGCGGCGCGCGCGAGTCCGCGCTGCGGCTGCGCGAGAAGGACTCCCCGACCGAGGTGCTGACCGGGGCCGACCTGGTGCCGGGGCTCGCCGAGGCGCTGGCGGCGACCTTCGCGTCCTGACGGCCCGGATGGGCTGACGGCCCGGCGGGCCGGAGCGTACGACGGGCCCGGGAGCGTATGCCTCCCGGGCCCGTCGGCTCAGCCCGTGGTGCAGGCGGGCAGGCCCTTGGTGTCGCCCTTGCGGATCTTCTCCAGCGACTTCGTCGCGTCGTCGATGGTGCCGACCTTGACGAGGGTGAGGCCGTCCGGGGTATCGGCGGCGGCCGCCGCGCAGTTGTCGGCCGGGGTGAGGAAGTACTGGGCGCCCGCATTCCGCGCGCCGACCAGCTTCATCTCGATGCCGCCGATCGGGCCGACCTTGCCCTGGTCGTCGATGGTGCCGGTGCCAGCGATGAACTTGCCGTCGGTGAGGCTGCCCGGGGTGAGCTTGTCGACGATGCCGAGCGCGAACATCAGACCGGCGCTCGGGCCGCCGATGTCGGCCAGCTTGATGTCGACGGTGAACGGGAAGACGTGGTCGGTGCCCGCCTGGATGCCGACGATCGCCCGGTCGTCGTCCTGCGCCTTGGCCGTGGTGATGACGACCTTCTGGGTGACGGTGGGCTCCTTGCGGGCCTTCTCCGCGGCGGCCGCCTCCTTGGCGGGGACGATCGTGAACGCGACCTTCTGGCCGGGCTTGCGCTTGGTCACCAGCTCGGCCACGTCACCGGGCTCCTTGACCGGCGTCCCGTCGACCGAGCGGATCACGTCGCCCGCGTGCAGCAGGCCCTCCGCGGGGCTGCCCTTGACCACGGTGGCGACGACGGTCCGGGAGGTCACCGGGATGTTCAGCTCGCGCAGGGCCGCGACCTTGGCGCTCTCCTGCGACTGGGTGAACTCCTCGGCGTTCTCCTGGCTCGACTCCTCCTCGGTCTTGCCGTCCGGGTAGAGGGTGTCGTGCGGGACCACCACGTTGTCATGGGCCAGCCAGCCGTAGACGGCCTCGACCAGGTTCATCCGGTAGTCCGCACCGGTGACGCGGACCGTCGTCATATTGAGGTGCCCAGAGGTGGGGTACGTCTGGTGGCCGGAGATCTGGAGCACCGGTTCGCCGTCGTCCTCGCCCAGGGTGTTGACCGTGGGCCCGGGGCTCATCTCGGAGTACGGCACCGGAAGGACGACGCCCACACAGAGCAGTGAGATCAGGACCAGGGTGGAGGCGAGCATCGTCGCAGTGCGGCGTGGCATGGAACGACAGTACGGGACCGGCCTGTGGGTGCACCGCTCGGGCGGTCCGTACGAGGCCGCCGGCGCACCGGGCCGTCGGAGACTTGGCTACTGCGTACGCTGCGCGAGCGAGGCCGACGCCGCGGCAGCGGGCTCGGGCCGCTCCATACCGGAATCCACGTCGGCGTGCGACTTCGCCATGGCGTCCCGGAACCGCGCGTAGCCCGCGAGCTCGGCGACATCGCCGATCGTGCGGTTCCTCGAGGCCCAGCCGGCCCATATCGCCGCGCCGACGACTGCGATAAGCGGAATCAGCAACCAAGCGAGCGCTGCCATCCCGACCTCCCATCCCCAATGAGCGACCGCAATTGATGGTTTCGCGGATGATCGTTGAGCAGACTAGCCATCCGCTGCTCCAACGCTGCTGCCAGGGGGGCGGTTACGCAAATCGGGGCGTACGACTACAGGAGGTCGGCGCGTCGCTGGACAAGGCGTACGAAGCCCCGGGCGGGGCGAAACGCCGGTCACCCAGCGTCAGCAGTCCCTACCCTCCCCCTGCCTTCGGCGGGGGGACCCCCAAACTCTGGCCCAAGGCTCAACAAGCGCCGACCCACTCCTCGGTGCCGTCCGAGAACTGCTGGTGCTTCCAGATCGGGACCTCGTGCTTGAGGTCGTCGATCAGCTTGCGGCAGGCCTCGAAGGCCTCGCCGCGGTGCGGGCAGGAGACCGCGACGACGACCGCGAGATCGCCGACCTCCAGGTCGCCCACACGGTGGACGGCGGCCAGGGCGCGGACCGGATAGTCGGCCACGACCTTCTCCGCGACGCGGCGCAGCTCGGCCTCCGCGGTCGGGTGGCAGGAGTACCCGAGGGCGTCGACGTCCGCCCCGCCGTCGTGGTTGCGCACCGTGCCGACGAAGAGGGTCGTGCCACCGGCCGCGTCGTCGCCGACGGCCCGGAAGACCTCGTCGACGGAGAGCGGGGTCTCACGGATCGCGAGCAGCTTGATCGGGTCCTTCGCGGCCTGCTCGCCGGGGTGGTCATAGGTGCGTGCCATGGGGCCCATGGTGCCGCACGCCTCGGACATCCCGGAATAGCGTTTTCGACCGGTGGACACCACCCTCCGTAGGAGGGTCCTACAGGCCGCGCCGCTTGCGCATCTGCCGGACCAGTGCGGCCGTGCCGAGAAGCGCCACCGTCGCGCCCGCGGCGCCCGCCGCCGTCGCGTCCTTGCGGCCCAGGCGGCGGCCCGCCACCGTGTGCCTGCCCTCGACCTCCTCCAGGAGCGCGGAGAGCACCTCCTCGTTGGTCCAGCCCGGCCGCCAGCCGGCGTCGTGCAGCCGGCCGACGCTGACCACCCAGGGGTGCATCGTGTACGCGAGGTCGCCGGCCGGGGACGGGGTCAGCCCGATCCGGTGCAGCCGGGCCGCCGCGCCGAGGGCGACCGCGGAGGGCAGCTCCATGCGCCGGATGCCGCTGAGCTCCTCGACCTCCTCCTGCTCCAGCCAGCCCTCGCAGCCGACCGCGAACTCGCCGTCGACCTTCTCCAGGGCGGCGTACTCCAGCGCGCTGACCAGGTCCTCGACGTGGCAGAACTGCCAGGTGGGGCGGGATCCGGCGACGACGAGCAGGCGCGGTGACTCGAAGTAGCGGGTCAGGGCGGTGTCGGTGCCGCCGACCAGGACGGCGGGCCGGACCACGGTGACGTTGAGCCCGGGGTGGGCGCGAGGCGCCCGGCGGCCCAGCCGCTCGATCTCAAGGAGGTCGCCGACGCCGGTGGCCTCGGCGGTGGCCCTCAGCTCGGCGTCCTCGGAGAGCGGGATGTCGTTGTCCGGCAGCGCGCCGTAGACCATGGCGGAGGTGCAGAGCACGACACGCCGGACACCCACCGCGGCGGACGCGGTGAGGACGGTCTGCGCGCCGCGCACGTTGTAGGCGGTCCGGGCGGCGGCGTCCGTCTCCAGGTCGAGGTCGACGGCGAGGTGGACGACGACGTCGGCGCCGCGCAGCTTCTCGGCGATGGCCGGGTCGCGCACGTCGAGGATGTGCCACTGCGCCTCCGGGACGTCGCCCCGCCGCTCGTCGATCGCGACGACCTGCTTGACCTCCTCGCATGCGACAAGGCGCCTGGTCAGCAGGTCGCCGATGCCGGTCGCGGCGCCGGTGACCGCGACGACGGGCCCGCGCGCGGCGGACCGGGTTGAGTGGTTTCGCGCTCCGCGAACCTGAGGATCTGGGGAACTCACCGGGCGTCTCCAGCGGTTGTCTTCAGTACGTACGCGAATGACGCGTACGTACCAGGTGGCGTCCATCCTGCCGCAGGCCGCGAGACGGCGAAGCACTGAGGCTATATCCGGCCTCGATGTCTAGGCTTGGTGGTGTTGTCGGGCAGTCGCCGCCGGCGGAGTGCCGGCGGCCCTACGAGCCGAGGAAACCCGTGAGTGACACCCCATTCGGATTCGGCCTTCCGCCGGAGGAGCCGGAGAACGGCGACGAGGGCAAGAAGAAGGACCCCGCCGGAGGTGGTCAGGGTGCTGGCAACCCCTTCGGCTTCGGAGGCCTGCCGGGCGGCGGGGACAACCCGTTCGCCGCGATGTTCGGCTCTCTGAACCCCAATGACCTGGGGGCGGCCTTCCAGCAGCTCGGCCAGATGCTGAGCTACGAGGGCGGTCCCGTGAACTGGGACATGGCCAAGCAGATCGCCCGCCAGGTGGTCGCGCAGGGCACTGCGGACGGCACCAAGGACGCCAGTGTCGGCCCGGCGGAGAAGTCCGCCGTCGAGGAGGCCGTGCGCCTGGCGGACCTGTGGCTGGACGAGGCGACCTCGCTGCCGTCCGGGGCGAGCACCGCGGTGGCGTGGAGCCGCGCCGAGTGGGTCGAGGCGACCCTGCCGGCGTGGCAGAAGCTGGTCGACCCGGTCGCGGAGCGGGTCGGCACGGCGATGGGGGACGTGCTGCCCGAGGAGATGCAGGCCATGGCCGGCCCGCTGATCGGCATGATGCGCTCCATGGGCGGCGCCATGTTCGGCCAGCAGATCGGGCAGGCCGTGGGCGCGCTGGCGGGCGAGGTCGTCGGCTCGACCGACGTCGGCCTGCCGCTGGGCCCGGCCGGCAAGGCGGCGCTGCTGCCGCTGAACGTCGAGGCGCTGGGCAAGGACCTGAGCGTCCCGATGGACGAGGTGCGGCTGTACCTGGCCCTGCGCGAGGCCGCCCACCAGCGGCTCTACGCCCATGTGCCGTGGCTGCGCTCGCATCTGTTCGGCGCGGTCGAGGGCTACGCCCGCGGGATCAAGGTCGACACCTCCAAGCTGGAGGACGCGGTCGGCAACCTGGACCCGACGCACCCGGAGCAGCTCCAGGAGGCGCTGCAGCAGGGCATGTTCCAGCCGGAGGACACTCCGGAGCAGAAGGCCGCGCTCGCCCGTCTGGAGACGGCGCTCGCGCTGGTCGAGGGCTGGGTGGACGCGGTGGTGCACGAGGCCGCGAAGACGAGGCTGACCTCGGCGGACGCGCTGCGCGAGACGCTGCGCCGGCGCCGGGCGTCGGGCGGTCCGGCCGAGCAGACCTTCGCCACGCTGATCGGCCTGGAGCTGCGTCCGCGCAGGCTGCGGGACGCCTCGCGCCTGTGGGCCTCGCTCACCGACGCGCGCGGCGTGGACGGCCGCGACGACCTGTGGAGCCACCCGGACATGCTGCCGACGGCGTCCGACCTGGACGACCCGGACGGCTTCGTCCACCGCGAGCAGCTCGACTTCTCGGAGCTGGACAAGATGCTGGGCGAGGCCGCCGAGGGCCGCCCGGAGGACCAGGGCAAGGACGAGGGCAAGGACGACCAGGGCAAGTGAGTCTGCACGACGACGCCGTCCTCGTACTGAAGGGGTACGAGGCCCAGCCGGAGCTGCGCGAGGTCTATCTGGACCATCTGGCGGCGCACCCGGACGGCATGTACAAGCCCTGCTCGGCCGGTCACCTCACCAGCAGCGCGCTGGTGATCGACCCCGCGCGGGAGCGGGTCCTGCTGACCCTGCACAAGAAGCTGGGCATGTGGCTGCAGATGGGCGGCCACTGCGAGCCCGGCGACGAGACCGTGGCCGCCGCGGCGCTGCGCGAGGCCATGGAGGAGTCCGGGATCCCCGGTCTGACACTGCTGCCGGGCGGCCCTGTGCGGCTCGACAAGCATCCGATCCCGCCGCCCTGCCACTGGCACCTGGACGTGCAATACGCGGCGCTGGCCCCGGCCGGCGCGGTGGCGGCGATCAGCGACGAGTCGCTGGACCTGCGCTGGTTCGGGTACGACGAGGTGGCGGGCGTGGCGGACACGTCCGTGGTCCGGCTGATGGAGGGCACGCTCGCGCGGCTGGCCTGACACAGGACGCGGTAAGGGGCGGTCGCCATGGCGACCGCCCCTTACGCATGCCGTGCCGCCGCTCAGTTCCAGGCGTTGTTCTGGTTCTGGGCGTGCGAGCCGTGCTGGCCGGCGCCGAACTGGGCCGCGATGCCCTGTCCGATGGCAGCGTTCTGCGGCGGCATCACCTCGCTGGGCTGGACGAGGGCGAAGCCCTGTCCTAGGAAGCTGAGCTCCCAGCCCTCTCCGGTGTTGCCGCGGCGACGGCGGATGCTGCTGCTGTGCGTCTGCGCCTGCATCTGCACCCGCAGCCCGGAGGACCAGGCGACGATCGCGTCCGCGTCGACGTTGACGTACTTGTCCGGCGTCACCAGCATCATCAGCGGCTGGCCGGAGGTCATCAGGGCGACCTTGCCGCGGCCGGAGATGTTGAGCTGGTACTTGCCGGTGCCGGAGACGCCGTACTGGCTGTCCACGGCGATGACCTCGGTGTGCAGGGTCGAGTCCAGCGCCAGGACATAGGCGCTGTCGACGGTCATGCCCTCCTGCTCGACCTCCACCACGTGGATGTACTGGGCGAGGTTGGCGAAGTAGACCGTGCCCTGGCCGGAGCAGCGCATGAGGTCGAGGCCCTCACCGGTGCGGGCGCGGGCCCGGCGCTGGTTGCTGGACTGGTACTCGCCGTCGAAGTCGATCAGGCCCTGGTACGCGACCATGGCGCCCTTGCGGGCCAGGATGTCGTCCTGGCCGGTGAGGGCGACCCGCAGCATCTGCGGGTTCTGGATCACGTACCGGTCCTGGCTCTGCTGCTCGGCGTGGTTGAAAAGCGGGCTCTGCATGGTGTGTTCTCGCTCCCCCTCAGCCCCGGACCCGCAGGCGGTCGGTGCTGTCCTCGCTCGGCTGTACGACGACGATGCCCTGGCCGGAGAAGGCCATCTGGAACGCCTCGCCGCTGCCCCGCCCGATGAGGGAGGAGGCCTTGAAGCTGCGCTTGCCCTTGACCTTGAGCGACGGCGACCAGGCGACGAGCGCGTCCGGGTCGACGTACGTCTCGTCCTCGCCGCGGCCGCAGTCGACGACGATCGGGGTGCCGCGCGAGGTCAGGGCGACCCAGCCGGTGCCGGCGATCTCGACGTTGAACAAGCCCTGGCCGGCGAACTTGGCCAGGCCCTTGACCTTCTCGACGCCCCACTGGAGGTGGGCGTCGAAGGCGAGGACGTTGGTGCCGTTGACGGAGAGCGAGTCGTTGTTGAGGTTGATCACGACCACGTCCGCGCCGTAGTCGGCGAGGTAGAGCAGTCCGTCACCGGAGCACTTCATGATCGGCGCGCCCTCGCCGGTGATCCACTGCTGGGCGACCTGGCGGACGGCGGGCGGGTTGGGCTCGTAGGTGACGAAGCCCTCGTAGGCCACCATCGAGCCGGTCCGGGCATACAGGTCCTGGCCGGAGGCCATGGCGACCTTGAGCATGGTGCGGCCGTGGTTCTCCATCCGCGCCGCGATGGGGGTCGGGGCGAAGCCCGCGAGTTGCTGGTTCATGGTTCGGGCTCCCTCAGACCTCGTACGGCTGGACGACGATGAAGTTGCCGGGGGCGCCCCGGAACTGCAGGTTCACCGTCTCGCCGCTGTGCCCCGGATACGCGTTGCGGCGCAGCCGGACCTGGCTGGAGAGGATCACCTGGGACGCGGACGACCAGGCGACGACGGCATTGCAGTCGGCGAAGGTGGTCGGCGTGACCGGCAGGACGACGGGGATGCCGTGGGTCTTCACGACGACCGTGCCGGTGCCCTGGAACTGCATGGTGAACAGGGCTCCGCCGGGGATCCCGTGGCCCTCGATCCGGCGGACCTCGTGCTGCAGGGACTCGTCGAACGCAAGGACGTTCTCGGCGGAGACGCAGATGCCGTCGCCCTGCAGCTCGATGGAGTGCAGATGCGCGCCTTCCTCGGCGAGGAAGACCTGGCCGCGACCGGTGCAGCGCATCAGCTGCATCTCCTGGCCGGTGGCGTTGCCGACGATCCGGCCGGCGAAGCCGGCGCCCTTGTAACTGAAGTCGACCTTGCCCTGGTACATGACCATGCTGCCCTGGCGGGCGAGCACCGGGACGCCGCCCATGGCGAGGTCCACCCGCATGAGCTGCTGGTTCTGCGGGGTCCAGCGGGTGCCGGTGGCGGTCTCCTTGTACGGCGCGAGCGCCGCGGCGAGGCCGGGACCGGTGCCCTGCGGAACGCCCATGCCGGGCTGGGGCATTCCCGGCTGCGGCATGCCCGGCTGCGGCATGCCGACGGGCGGCTGCTGGCCGTATTGCGGCTGACCGTACGGAGCCTGACCCGGGACCTGACCGGGTACCTGCCCCGGGACCTGACCCGGGACCTGGCCGTACTGCGGCTGCTGCGGCGGCTGGCCGTACGGGGACGGCGCGGCGGGCGCCGGGGCCATCGGAGCCGCGATGGTCGGCTGCGCGTGCACCGGCTGGGCCGGCGGCGCGGCCGGGGCGCCGAAG
>NZ_DATCVQ010000707.1:0-22852 GCF_036566765.1 Streptomyces sp. | reverse complement strand
TCTGATGACGCACGCGCGGTGATCCAATTGGGTGGGGCGGCCGAGGGCCGGTAGACTGCCGTAGTTGCTCGGCGAGGGAGGCCGTACCCATGGGTGCGGCGGTCCGTTATCGACGCGCTCTTCGTAGCAGGCCAGTCGTGGCCGGGTAGCCGACACACTGTCCTTTTTCTGCTTACGAGGAGTGCATATGTCCGAGGTGAAGATCGCCGCTGAGGTTCGTACCCAGTTCGGCAAGGGTGCGGCCCGTTCCGTCCGTCGCGAGAACAAGGTTCCCGGCGTCGTCTACGGTCACGGCACCGAGCCGGTCCACGTGACCCTCCCGGGCCACGAGCTGCTGCTCGCCCTGCGTACCCCGAACGTCCTGCTGTCCCTGGACATCGACGGCAAGAACGAGCTGGCGATCCCGAAGGCCGTCCAGCGTGACGCCATCAAGGGCTACCTGGTCCACGTCGACCTGATCCTCGTCAAGCGCGGCGAGAAGGTCACCGTCGAGGTCGTCGTCGAGACCGAGGGCGAGCTGGCCCCGGGCAGCTTCCTCGTCGAGAACGTGCTGAACACGCTCTCCGTCGAGGCCGAGGCCACCCACATCCCCGAGTCGGTCACGGTCTCCATCGCGGGCCTGGAGGCCGGTGACTCCATCCACGCCAAGGACATCGCGCTCCCGAAGGGCACCACCCTGGTGACCGACCCCGAGGCCGTCGTCATCCAGATCCTGGCCGCCCAGGCCGAGGAGCCGGCCGCCGAGGCCGCCGAGGGCGAGGCCGCCGAGGGCGCCGAGGCCTGAGCCGTAGGCTCTGCTTGACGCGACGGGGTGACGGGCCGGAAGCGGCCCGCCACCCCGTTTCCCTTTGCTGGTACGGACACGAGGAGACGACCCCCATGACGACCGACGCGAACGCCCCCTGGCTGATCGTCGGCCTCGGCAACCCGGGCCCGGAGTACGCCGCGAACCGGCACAACGTGGGGTTCATGGTCGCCGACCTGCTGGCCGAGCGGATCGGCGGGAAGTTCAAGCGGGCGCAGAAGGCGCAGGCGCAGGTCGTCGAGGGCCGGATCGGCGCCCCGGGGCCGGCGAGCCGCCGGGTGGTGCTGGTCAAGCCGATGTCGTACATGAACCTGTCCGGCGGGCCGGTGACGGCGCTGCGGGACTTCTACAAGGTGCCGACGGCGAACATCGTGGCGGTCCACGACGAGCTGGACATCGACTACGGCGTGCTGCGGCTGAAGATCGGCGGCGGCGACAACGGGCACAACGGCCTGAAGTCCATGACGAAGGCGATGGGCGCCGAGTACCACCGGGTCCGGTTCGGGATCGGGCGTCCGCCGGGCCGGATGCAGGTCGCGGACTTCGTGCTCAAGGACTTCTCCTCGACCGAGCGCAAGGAACTCGACTACTTCGTGGACCGGGCGACGGACTCGGTGGAATGCCTGGTCACAGAGGGTCTGGAGCGGGCGCAGTCGGCGTATAACTCCTGACCGGAGGACCGGCGGCGCGACCGGTCGGGACGTACGACTGTACGATCGCGCCCCATGAAGAGCGCCGCCCTCGCCCAGCACGCCCGTAACGCCGCCATGGCCCTGGTCGCCCTGCTGCTCGTGGTGGCGGGGGCCTGGTCGTCGTGGGCTTCGGCGCAGCACGTCCTGCTGTCCAAGGGCCGGGAGCACGGCACGCTGACGGTGACCGGGTGCAACGAGGAGACGTGCAGTGGGCGTTACGTGCCCCAGGACCCGGCGTCGCCGCGGCACGCGCTGACCATCGCCCGCTCGGTCGCGGCCGGGAAGGGCCAGACGCTGCCGGTGGTGGTGAAGCCGGGCACGGACGAGGCGGTGCGCTCGGGCTGGGCGGGTGGGCTGCACGCCTGGGTGCCGCTGGGCGGGGCGCTGTTGCTCTCTGCGCTGGTGATCGGGGGCGGGCTGCGGATGACGCGTACGGCGTGGTCGGCGGCGGCGCTCGGCGGGGCGCTGCTCCTGGGGACGTTCTTCGCGCTCTGAGCGAGGCGGGGGCGACGTCTGGGCGGGGGCGGCTTCTCGCCATCTGGCGAGATTGTTATGAACCCTTGGGTTAAGAGTCACTTAAAGGGACGGATAGGCTGCTCCCCGCCACCTCCCACGGCACCCTCTCATCTCAGTCAGATGGACAGCCATATGCGACGTTCCCTCATCCCTGCCTGCGCCGTTGTCGCCGCCATGTCGGCGACCGTGCTGCTGGCTCCCACCGCCTCCGCGACGCCGAAGCCCAAGGGCGACAACGGCACGGTCAAGATCCACGAGTCGAAGACCGGCGAGGAGATCAAGGCCAACCAGCCCAAGGTCTGCGAGTTCTACCTCGACGCGTTCGGCTTCGACGCCGGACAGAAGGTCTCCTGGACCATCGAGGCCTGGGCCAACAACGACCAGGAGAAGGGCACCGAGGTCAAGGCCGGCACGATCACCCTTGACGCGGACGGCCACGAGCGCACCGTGGACATGACCCTCCCGAACGGCCAGTACAAGCTGTTCTGGAACTTCGAGGGCGAGAACGGCCGTGCGAAGCACAAGGTCTTCAAGACCGACTGCGAGCCCGGCAACGGCGAGCCCTCCACCCCGGGCGAGCCCAGCACCCCCGGCGAACCGTCCACCCCGGGCGAGCCCTCCACGCCCGGTGAGCCCGGCAACCCCGGTGAGCCCGGCTCCTCCGTCTCCCCGACCCCCGGCGCCCCCGGTGAGCAGAGCACCGGCGGCAACGGCGACACCAAGGACGCCGACGGCAACCTCGCCGAGACCGGCTCCAGCGCCCCGACCGGCATCATCGCCGCGGTCGCCGTCGCCCTCGCCGGCGCCGGCGCCTTCCTGGTGATGCGCCGCCGCAAGCCGCAGCAGCACTGAAACGCCTGAACGAAAGCGCCCCCGCCGGAAGGGATTCCGGCGGGGGCGTTCTCGTACTCCCGTGGCGTCAGCCGGTGTTGCGCAGGCCGGCCGCCACGCCGTTCACGGTGAGCAGCAGCGCGCGGGACAGCAGCGGGTCCGGGTCCTCGCCCCGCTCGGCCGCGGCCCGCTGGCGGGCGAGCAGCGAGACCTGGAGGTAGGAGATCGGGTCCAGGTAGGCGTCGCGGATCGCGAAGGTCTGCTGGAGCACCGGGTTGGAGTCGAGCAGCTCTTCGCCGCCGGTCACCTTCAGGACCTCGGCGACGGTGAGCGCGTGCTCGGCCTCGATCGTGGCGAAGACGTGCTTGAGCTCGTCCGGCACCAGCGTGTCCACGTAGTGGCGGGCGATCCGCAGGTCCGTCTTGGCCAGCGTCATCTCGACGTTGGAGAGGAAGTTGCCGAAGAAGCCCCACCTCTCGTACATCTCGCCGAGCACCTCGCCCAGACCGGCCTCCCGCAGCGCCTTGAGGCCGGAGCCGACGCCGTACCAGCCGGGCACGATCTGCCGGGACTGGGTCCAGCCGAAGACCCACGGGATGGCCCGCAGTCCGTCCAGGCCGGCGCCGGAGTCGGGGCGGCGCGAGGGGCGCGAGCCCAGGTGCAGGTCGGCCAGCTGGTCGACGGGCGTGGCGGCGAAGAAGTACGACGGCAGGTCCGGGTCCTCGACCAGCGTGCGGTACGCGGTGTGGGCGGCCTCGGAGACGGTGTCCATGGCCGCGTCCCAGCGGGCCAGGGCCTCGTCGGACTGGCGCGGCGCGGTGTGCAGCGCGGACGCCTGGAGCGTGGCGGCGACCGTCAGTTCGAGGTTCTCCCGGGCCAGCGACGGGATCAGGTACTTGTCTGAGATGACCTCGCCCTGCTCGGTCACCTTGATCTCGCCCTCCAGGGTTCCCCAGGGCTGGGCGAGGATCGCATCGTGCGAGGGGCCGCCGCCACGGCCGACGGTGCCGCCGCGGCCGTGGAAGAGGCGCAGCCGGACGCCGTAGCGGTGAGCGACGTCCCTCAACCTCCGCTGGGCGCGGTGGATCTCCCACTGGGAGGTGGTGATGCCGCCGAACTTGGAGGAGTCCGAGTAGCCGAGCATGACCTCCTGCACGTCGCCGCGGAGCGAGACGAGCCGACGGTACGAGGGGTCGGCCAGCATGTCGTTGAGGATGACGTCGGCGGCCTTGAGCTCGTCGGTGGTCTCCAGGAGCGGCACGATGCCGATCTTGGCCCAGCCGGCGTGCAGGTCGATCAGTCCGGCCTCGCGGGCGAGCACGCTGGCGGCGAAGACGTCGTCGGCGCCCTGGCACATCGAGATGATGTACGACTCGATGACCTCGGGGCCGAACCGCTCGAAGGCTTCCTTGACGGTGTGGAAGACGCCGAGGGTCTTCTGCCCGGCCGCGTCCAGCGGGGCGGGCGTGGGCGCGAGCGGGCGGCGCGAGCGGAGCTCCTTGGCGAGCAGCTTCTGCCGGTAGTCGCGCGGCATGTCCGCGTACCGCCAGGACTCCTCGCCCAGCCGGTCGAAGAGCTGGCCGAGCGCGTGGTGGTGGGCGTCGGCGTGCTCGCGGACGTCCATGGTGGCGAGCTGCAGGCCGAAGGCGGAGAGCGTGCGGATGACGCGGTCCATCCGGCCGTCGGCGAACAGGCCGCCGCGGTGCGCGCGCAGCGACTCCTGGACGAGGGCGAGGTCGGCGATCAGCTCGGCGGTGCCGAGGTAGTCGCGGCCCGACTGGTGCGGGGTGCCCTGGGCGAGCCGCTCGCGGGTGTTGACGAGCTTCTGCCGGATGCAGGTGGCCTTGAGCCGGTACGGCTCCTCCGCGTTGAGCCGCTTGTAGCGGGGGCTGATCTCCGGGAGCCGGTCCAGGTCGGCCTGGAGGGAGGCGAGCAGCTCCTCGGTGGCGCCGGCGTAGCGGATGGAGTTCGACAGGAAGCCGCGCAGCTCGTCGATCATGTCGAGGGCGTCGTTGATGCCGTGCTCGTGCTGGAGGATCAGCACGTCCCAGGTCACCTGCGGGGTGACGTTGGGGTTGCCGTCGCGGTCGCCGCCGATCCAGGTGCCGAAGGTCAGCGGGCGGGTGCCGGCGGGCAGCTCGATGCCGACCCGCTCCAGCTCGGCGGCGAGGTCCTCCAGGACGTCGCCGACGGCGTTGGCGTGCAGCTCGTCGAGGTAGTAGATCGCGTTGCGGGCCTCGTCGGCGGGCTCGGGGCGGACCACCCGGAGCTCGTCGGTCTGCCAGACGAGGTCGATGTTCTCGGCGAGCCGCAGGTCGTGGCGGCGCCGGTCGGCCTCGATGACCGGGGTCTCCAGGAGGGCGGCGATCCGGCGCAGCTTGTTGAGGACGGAGCGGCGGGCGGCCTCGGTGGGGTGCGCGGTGAAGACCGGTCGCACATTGAGGTGCCTGACGGTCTCGCGGACGTGCTCGGGGTCGCCGTCCTTGAGCATGTCGGCGGTGCGGGCGAGCAGGCCGCCCTCGGCGGCGCGCTTCTCGCGCATCTCGCGGCCGCGGTGCACCTGCTCGGTGACGTTCGCCAGATGGAAGTACGTGGAGAAGGCGCGTACGAGCTTGGCGGCCGTCTCGAGGTCGGTGTCGCCGAGCAGCGCGGCGGCGGCGTCGCCGTCCTCTCGGGTGAGGTGGCGGACCTTCTCGACGAGGTCGAGGATCTCGCGGCCCTCCTGCCGGACGAGCGTCTCGCCCAGCAGATCGCCCAGTCGGCGGATGTCGGCGCGCAGCTCGGCGCTGGCGGAAGGGGTCTGGTCGGCACTGCTCACAGGTGCGGCTCCTTGCAGTGTTCAAGCACGTCTGGAGGGTTTCCTACAGGCTGCGGACCGCGCTGTCCGACCCACCCAGGATAGGTGTCCCCTCCCGCCGCGCAGCGCACGGCCCCGCTCGGGGCCTCTTGCCGCGCGCCTCGACGCTGCCATACTTACGTCGCCGTAGGTTACGGACCCGTAGCCAGGGCCGTGGCCAGGCGTCCGGCTCTACCTCCTTCACCCCCCAGGGGACCCTCCATGACCTCCAGCCCCGAGCTGCTCGAAACTCCCCCGGATCTGCCCCCCGGCACGCTCGGCGGGGACAAGAAGCGATCGATCGAGCAGATCGCCCTGCTGCTCTTCATCACGCTGCCCTTCATCGCCCTGGTCGCCGCGGTGCCGCTGGCCTTCAGCTGGGGCGGTGTGAGCTGGCTCGACCTGGGCCTGCTCGTGGCGATGTACTACATCGGCTGCCACGGCATCACCATCGGCTTCCACCGCTACTTCACCCACGGCTCCTTCAAGGCGAAGCGTCCGCTGCGGATCGCGCTGGCGATCATGGGCTCGCTGGCGGTGGAGGGTCCGCTGGTGCGCTGGGTGGCCGACCACCGCAAGCACCACAAGTTCACCGACCGCGAAGGCGACCCGCACTCCCCATGGAAGTACGGCAACTCGACGCGCGGCCTGGTCCGTGGCCTCTGGCACGCGCACGTCGGCTGGCTCTTCGACGCCGAGCAGACGCCCCAGCGGCAGTACGCCCCCGACCTGATGAAGGACCGCGACCTGGTCTGGATCTCGCGCAACTTCTGGGCCTTCACGCTGCTCTCGCTCGCGATCCCGCCCGTCCTCGGTGGCCTGATCACCTGGTCGTGGCAGGGCGCGGCGACCGCGTTCTTCTGGGGCACGATCGTCCGCGTCGGACTGCTGCACCACCTGACCTGGTCGATCAACTCGATCTGCCACGCGGTCGGCAAGCGCCCGTTCAAGTCCCGGGACCGTTCGGGCAACGTGTGGTGGCTGGCCGTGCTGTCCTGCGGCGAGTCCTGGCACAACCTGCACCACGCGGAGCCGACCTCGGCGCGGCACGGCGTGCTGCGCGGGCAGCTCGACTCCAGCGCCCGGCTGATCCGCTGGTTCGAGATGCTGGGCTGGGCGTACGACGTGCGCTGGCCGGCGCCGTCCCGCATCGAAGCCCGACGCCAGAGCGCGTCCGCAGACGCGGCATGATGGAGGGTGTGGCGATCGACGGCAGTACCAGCAGCGACAAGCCCCGCAGGGGGCGCAGGATCCGGATGACCGGCGCGGAGCGCCGGGAACAGCTGCTGGACATCGGCCGCACCCTGTTCGCCGCGAAGGGCTTCGAGGGCACCTCGGTGGAGGAGATCGCGGCAAAGGCCGGCGTCTCCAAGCCGGTGGTGTACGAGCACTTCGGCGGCAAGGAGGGCCTGTACGCGGTCGTCGTCGACCGGGAGATGCGCCAGCTGCTCGACATGGTGACGGGGGCGCTGACCGCGGGGCATCCGCGCGAGCTCCTGGAGCAGGCCGCGTTCGCGCTGCTCGACTACATCGAGCGGTACACGGACGGGTTCCGCATCCTGGTGCGCGATTCGCCGGTGGCGCAGTCGACGGGCACGTTCGCGTCGTTGATCAGCGACATCGCCACGCAGGTGGAGGACATCCTGGGTCTCGAGTTCAAGGCCCGGGGCTTCGACCAGAAGCTGGCCCCGCTGTACGCGCAGGCGCTGGTGGGCAGCGTGGCGCTGACCGGCCAGTGGTGGCTGGACGTGCGCAAGCCGAAGAAGGCCGAGGTCGCGGCGCATCTGGTGAACCTGGCGTGGCACGGCCTGGACGGCCTGGAGCAGAAGCCGCGGCTGATAGGGCACCGCAAGAGCTGACACCCCGGACGCTTGTGGAAGGGGCCGCCGCACTCCGGTGCGGCGGCCCCTTCCGCGTGTCAGTCCCGCGGTTCCAGGAACTCCAGCCGGTTGCCGACCGGGTCCTCGGAGTAGAACCGGCGGTGGCCCGGCAGGTCGTAGTCCCAGACGACCTTGGCGCCGCGTTCCTCCAGTCGGGCCGCGTAGGCGTCGATCGCGGTGACCCGCAGGCCCGGGTGGGCCTTCTTCGCGGGCCGGAAGTCGGCTTCGACGCCGAGGTGCAGCTGGACGGCCCCGCCGGCGGCGGCGAACCAGCAGCCTCCGCGGGCGGCCGGCACCGGCGGCTTGGGGATCTCGGTCATGCCGAGGACGCCGGAGTAGTACGCGCGCAGCGCATCCTCGCTGCCGGGCGGGGCGGCGAGCTGGACGTGGTCGACGGCAGTCAGCATCAGCCGGCCTTCCGGGCGACGGCGAAGATCCGGCGGAACGGGAAGACGGTGCCGCGGGGGCCCGGCGGATAGGCCTCCCGCAGCAGGTCGCGGTACTGGGCCAGGAAGGCGTCGGCTGCGTCCGGGTCGTCGTCCAGGGCGGTGAGCACGGGCCTCAGGGCGGTGCCCTTGACCCAGTCGAGGACGGGGTCCTCGCCGGTCAGCAGCTGGTAGTAGGTGGTCTCCCAGACGTCCGTCTCGCAGCCCAGGTCGGCGAGCCGGGCCAGGTACTCCCCCGGGTCCAGGACATGCACGAAGCGGCGGCCCTGCTCGCCGAGGCGGTCGCGCCACTCGGGGGTGTCACACAGCTCGCCGAGCAGCGCGTGGCTGGGCGAGCCGAAGTTGCCCGGCACCTGGAAGGCGAGGACGCCGCCGGGCGCGAGGCCGTCGATCCACCCGGCGAAGGACTCGGGATGGTTGGGCACCCACTGGAGCGCGGCATTGGAGACGATCAGGTCGTACGGCTCCTGGGGCGTCCAGTGCGCCGCGTCGGCGGTCCGGAAGTCGAGCCAGCCGCCGCCCGGGGTCGTGCCCGCATAGTCCTTCTCGGCCCGTTCCAGCATGTCGGGCGAGAGGTCGAAGCCGGTGATGCAGGCGTCGGTCCAGCGGTCGGCCAGCAGGATCGTCACATTGCCCGGGCCGCAGCCCAGGTCGGCGATGCGGGCGGGACGGTCATTGTTCGGCAGGCGCGGTACACGGGCGAGCAGGTCGAGGAACGGCCGAGTGCGGTGTCCGGAATGGCGGAGGTACTGCTGCGGATCCCAGGTCGGTGCGGAATGCATTTTCGAAGCCCCCTTGCTGGCATGAGTAGCCCAAGCGGAACGGAATACCGGCCCGCTCTTTCCCCATGCTCAAGGAGAATATATCTCGACGTCAAGAGACTTTATGTCAACAGACCCTCTACACTGATCGACATGGAGGACGAGGTCGACCGTCTGGTCGCTGCATGGCGTCGCGAGCGCCCGGACCTCGACGTGGAACCGCTCGAGGTGCTCAGCCGCGTCTCGCGGCTCGCCCGCCACCTCGACCGAGCCCGTCGGCTCGCCTTCTCCGAGCACAACCTGGAGCCCTGGGAATTCGACGTCCTGACGTCGCTGCGCCGGGCAGGCGCCCCGTACCAGCTCTCCCCGGGCCAGCTGCTCACCCAGACCCTGGTCACCTCGGGCACGATGACCAACCGCATCGACCGGCTGGCCAAGAAGGGCCTCGTCGAGCGGCTCCCGGACCCCAGCGACCGACGCGGCGTCCTCGTCCGGCTGACCCCCGAGGGCCGCGACCGCGCCGACCAGGCGCTCGCCGGACTGCTGGCCCAGGAGCGCGCGATCCTCGCCCAGCTCTCCCGTACGCAGCGCGGCGAACTGGCTGGACTGCTACGCCAGTTGACCGCCCCGTTCGACAACGTCCCCGGCTAGCTCGGCCGGTCCGACGCCCGCCCGGCGGGCCAGCGCGACCGCCGCGAGCGTGGAGTGCACGCCGAGCTTGCCCAGCACGTTCTGCATGTGCGTGCGGACGGTGTGCGGGGAGAGGAACAGCCGCTCGGCGACCGCCTTGCGGCCGAGGCCGGCCACCATGCAGCGCAGCACCTCCCGCTCGCGCGGGGTCAGCGACTCGACGAGCTGCTCGCTCTCGGTACGGTGCTTGCGGGCCGCCGTCAACTCCCGAAGCACGCCGGTCAGCAGCGCGGGCGCCAGATGCGTCTCGTCGCGCAGCACGCCCCGGATCACCGCGAGCAGCCGCTGCAGCGAGCAGTCCTTGGCGACCCAGCCCGACGCCCCGGCCTGCAGCGCGAGGGCGGCCCGGCGCGGATCGTCCCGCTCGGCCAGCACCACCGTGCGGACGGCGGGCTGCGCCGAACGCACCCCGGCCACCAGCGAGATGCCGTCCACCACGGTCTCGGCGTCGTCCGGCACGGCCCGGGCGACGGCGGGCGCTCCGGCCACGCCCAGGTCGGCGTCGACGAGCAGCACGTCGAACCGGCGTCCCTCCCCGGCCGCCCGGTCCAGACAGCGCAGCGCCGCCGGGCCGCTGCCCGCGGCGGCGACGTCGACGTCGGGCTCGGCCGCGAGGGCCGCGGCCAGCGACTCGGCGAAGATGCGGTGGTCGTCCACCACCAGGACCCGGATACGGACCACGGACACTCCCAAGTGTCGAGGAACTGAACCGGCGCGGGCACGACGCCGGGGGCGGGTCCGTCACCGAGAGCACGGCCGCCGCCGTGCAGTGACTGTTACCCCACCCCGGGCGTCGTACCCGACGGTTCTCGCCCCCTGATCGGCACCGGCCCCCACCGGCACCGTGCATCAGAGTACGGGCGGGGGCCGGTCACGGCGAGGGAATGGCGGAAGTGGTGGTCGCAGGTGCCGGATCACGACAGAAGTCGACAATTTCTGTCGACTTTTCGAGGGTCCAAGGGCGTATTCGGGGGTTCTCGGAGCGGTCAGAGGCGCCTCGCGCCCGCCGAAGGCACCGCCTCGAAGATCCTCGGCGCGGCCGCCCCGGCCCGGGCGAACGCCTTCTCCACCGCGGCCGCCACCTCGTCCGCCCCGCGCGGCCCGGACGCCTCGGCAAGCACCACGGCCGAGCCGCCGAAGCCGCCGCCGGTCATCCGCGCGCCGAGCGCGCCCGCCGCGTTCGCCGCCGAGACCGCGAGGTCCAACTCGGCGCAGGAGACCCGCAGATCGTCCCGGAGCGAGACATGCCCCTCGGTGAGCACGGGGCCGACCGCGCGGACCTCGCCGGCGTCGAGCAGTTCGATTGTGCGGCGCACCCGCTCGTTGTCCGAGACCACGTGCCGGACGTAGCGCCGGATCGTTCCATCAGTCAAACGTGCGAGGGCGGCGGGCAGTTGCACGTAGGACAGTTCGCGCAGCGTGCGCACGCCGAGCGCCCGCGCGCCGGCCTCGCACCCGGCGCGGCGCTCCGCGTACGCGCCGTCGCCGAGCGCGTGCTTCACGCGGGTGTCGACGACGAGCAGCCGCAGCCCCACCGCGTCGAGGTCGAACGGCACCTGACGGTACGACAGATCGCAGGTGTCGAGGAACAGGGCGTGCCCCTCGGCCGCGCACGCGGAGGCCATCTGGTCCATCACCCCGCACGGGACGCCCACGAAGGCGTTCTCGGCGTGCTGGGCGAGCCGCGCCAGCTCCGGGCGGGACAGGCCGAGCCCGTACAGCTCGTCCAGGGCGACCGCGGTGACGACCTCCAGGGCGGCCGAGGAGGACAGGCCCGCGCCGGTGGGGACGGTCGAGGCGACATGGACGTCCGCGCCGCCGACCGGGTGCCCGGCCTCGCGCAGCGCCCAGGCGACGCCGGCCGGGTACGCGGCCCAGTCCGCCCCGTGGGCGGCCGGAGCGACGCCGGGCGCGAGCGCGGCGACGTCGAGCGAGACGATCCCGCCCGGCACGTCCGCCGAGTGCAGCCGCAGCACCCCGTCGTCGCGCCGGGAAACGGCGGCGACCGCGGTGTGCGGGAGGGCCAGCGGCAGCACGAAGCCGTCGTTGAAGTCGGTGTACTCGCCGATCAGGTTGACCCGCCCCGGGGCCGCCCAGACGCCGTCCGGCGCGGCCCCGTACAGCCCGGCGAACTCCTCCGCGACGCTCATGCGCCCTCGTCCTCCTGCGCCCGCCCGCGAGCGAACGCCCAGGCGTCCGCGACGATGTCCGCCAGATCCGGCCGGGACGGCGTCCAGCCGAGCCGCTCCCGGGCCGCCTCCGCCGAGGCGACCAGGACCGCCGGGTCGCCGGCCCGGCGTGCGGCCACGACCTCCGGGACCGGGTGGCCGGTGACCTTGCGGACCGTCTCGACGACCTCGCGGACCGAGAAGCCGTTGCCGTTGCCGAGGTTGCAGATCAGATGCTCGCCCGGGGTCATCGCGCCCAGCGCCAGCAGATGCGCCTCGGCGAGGTCGGCGACATGGATGTAGTCGCGGACGCAGGTGCCGTCGGGGGTCGGGTAGTCGTCGCCGTACACCGCGATCGACTCCCGCCGCCCGAGCGCTACCTGGAGGACCAGCGGGATCAGATGCGACTCGGGGTCGTGCCGCTCGCCCTGGCCGCCGTACGCGCCGGCCACGTTGAAGTACCGCAGCGAGACGGCGGCCAGGCCGTTGGCCTTCGCCTCGGCGCCGATCATCTCGTCGACGGCGAGCTTCGAGAGGCCGTACGGGTTCGTCGGCACGGTGGGCGCGGACTCGGTGATCGGGGTGACGGCCGGCTCGCCGTAGACGGCGGCGGTGGAGGAGAAGACCAGGCGGCGCACCCCGGCGTCGCGCATCGCGGCGAGCAGCGCCTCGGTGCCGCCGACGTTGTTGCGCCGGTACTTCTCCGGCTCGGCGACGGACTCGCCGACCTGCGAGAAGGCGGCGAAGTGCAGGACCGCGTCGTAGGAGTCGTCGAGCCATCGGGCCGCGTCCTGGATGCGGCCCTCGACGAACTCGGCCCCGGCCGGGACGCCCTCGGCGAAGCCGGTGGAGAGGTCGTCCAGGACCGTCACCGCGTGCCCCGCCTCGATCAGATGGGCGGCGACGACCCCGCCGACGTATCCCGCGCCGCCCGTCACCAGGTACTTGCTCACTTGCCCGCCACCTCTCGCAGTCGACGGGCCGCGACCTCCGGCGGCACGTCGTTGATGAACACGCTCATACCGGATTCGGTCCCGGCGAGGTACTTCAGCTTGCCGGAGGTACGGCGGACGGTGAAAAGCTCGAGATGGAGCCCGAACTCCTCCCGCTCGGCGTCGTGGAACGGCGCCTGGTGCCAGGCGGCGATGTACGGCGTCGGCGGCTCGTCCGGGCCGAAGAGCCGGTCGAAGCGTCTCAACAGTTCCAGATAGAGCTGTGGGAACTCTGTGCGGGCCGCGTCGTCCAGGGCCCGCAGGTCCGGCGCCCGGCGGTTCGGGTAGAGGTGAACCTCGTACGGCCAGTGGGCGGCGTACGGGACGAACGCGGTCCAGTGTTCGCCGGTCAGCACCACCCGTTCGGCGTCGGCGCGCTCGCGGGCCACGACGTCGTCGAAGAGGTTGCGGCCCGTGGCGGCCCGGTGCTCGGCGGCCCGGCGCTGCATGAGGGCGGTGCGCGGGGCGGTGAACGGGAAGGCGTAGATCTGGCCGTGCGGATGGCCGAGGGTGACGCCGATCTCCGCGCCCCGGTTCTCGAAGCAGTAGACCTGGCGGACCTGCGGGAGCTCGGCGAGCTCGGCGGTGCGGTCGGTCCAGGCGTCGAGGACGAGTGCGGCGCGCTCCTCGGTGAGGTCGGCGAAGGAGGCGTCGTGGTCGGCGGTGAAGCAGACCACCTCGCAGCGGCCGGTCGGCCCGGCGAGGGAGGGGAAGCGGTTCTCGAAGACGGCGACCTCGTAGTCGTCCGCCGGGATCTCGCTGTGCCGACCGCCCCGGGACGGGCAGAGCGGGCACTCGTCGGCCGGCGGGTGGTAGGTGCGGGCCTGGCGGTGCGAGGCGATGGCGACCGCGTCGCCGAGGAGCGGGTCGTGGCGGATCTCGGAGCCGGACGCGGGCGGGTCGAGGGGGCGCTCGTCGACGGCGTCGCGGACGGCGTCGTCGCCGGCGTCGTAGTAGATCAGCTCACGCCCGTCGGCGAGCGTGGTCACGGTCTTCTTCACGGGAAGCCCTCCGCGAGCAATCAAACAGAACCACCCACAAGGAAGCACGATCCAACATCCAAAGTCAACGAAAAGGGGCTCGGGGAGACCCCAAACCCCTTCATTCCAGCCGTACCGACCGGACAGTAAGGACCGCGGACGTCAGTCCGCCGGGCCGCGCGGCCGCGGCGCCCGGTCGAGCAGCCCGCTGCGCGCGGCCAGCGCCGCCGCTTCGAGCCGCGATCCGACGCCGAGCTTCATCAGCACCCGCTGGACGTGCGTCCGGGCCGTGCTGGGCGCGATCGCCATGCCCCGGGCGATCAGCCGGGTGTCCTCCCCCTCGGCGACCCGGACCAGCACCTCGACCTCCCGCGGCGTCAGCATCCGCAGCAGCCGCTGCCCCTCGTCGTCCGGCTGCGCCGTCGGGTTGAGCAGCTCTGCGAAGGCGCCCTGGAGCAGCTGCGGCGCGACCGCCGCCTCCCCCGCCCTGGCCTTGAGCAGCGCCCGCTCCACGCCCTCGATGCGCTCGTCGTGCCGCACGTACCCGGACGCCCCGGCCGCGAAGGCCGCCGCGATCCCGCGCGGGGACGGCACCGGACCGAGCACCACCACGGCCACCTGCGGCCGCTCCCGCTTGATCCGCACGATCGGCTCGAACGCCCCGGGCTCGGCCGGCGCGGCGGTGCCGAGCAGGCACACCTCGGGCGCCCGGGCCACCACCAGTTCGGCCGCGCCCGCCGCGGGCGCCGCCGCCGCGAGCACCCGGTGCCCGCGCAGTTTCAGAGCCGAGGCGAGCGCCTCCGCCAGCAGTCGGTGGTCGTCGACCACCATGAGCCGAACGCCCATCGCGAAACCCCCACTCCCCCCTGGAGCTGGCCCCCCGGCCCTCCTGACCCGGCAAGCTACACGCTTGTTCGACCTTGCGCGTCCCTTACGTGCCAGAAGCCCCCCAGACTGCCGAATTCTTCGCCAATCAGGCCACGCGCAAACGGCCCGGCGCACCGATGTGAATCGATGCGCCGGGCCGGTGCGCCCGAGCGGGGGCGTCAGCCGGTCGCGGCGTACGCGACGACCAGGTACTCCTTGTCGTCACCGGCCGACTTGCGCGGCTCGCTGACCATCGTCTCGGAGATGAACATCCGGCCGCCGGAGTACAGGATCTCCGCGTAGTCCGAGGAGAAGCTGGACTCCGCGTCCCGCACCGCCTCGTCGGACGGGTTCTCGAGCAGGACCGTCTGCTTGAAGGTCGCGCCGTCGATGGAGACGATCTGACCGCCCTTGTTGTACGGCGGCGTCTTGTACGCGATCACGTTGCCGCCGTCCATGCGCAGCGGGTACATCGAGTACCGGTCCCCGGCGTCGGCCTTGTCGCTGGTCGGCTTGCCGGTGGCGAGGTCGAACGACACGATCTCGTTGGTGTTGCCGTACTCGGTGCTGGTGACCTCGTGGTCCTCGGTCGGCAGGTAGATCCGGCCGTTGCCGACCACGACCTTGGTGCAGGTCTCGACCTCGGTGGAGCGGCAGCGGGCGGCGAACCGGTCCGCGTCCGCGGCGATCTTCACCTTGAGCTTGCCGGTGGCCTCGTCGATCGAGAAGAAGTCCGAGATGCCGCTGCCGTCGCCGGCGGTGTCGCCGACGTCCGCGGCGACGACCAGCGGCTTGGTGGACACGATCGACGCGTACTTCACGCCGGCCGGCATCTTGAACTGCGAGATCGGCGCGCCCGTGGTCGGGTTGAGGTTCTGGATCATGACGTACTGGCTGTTGAACGGCCCGCACTTGCGCGCCGCGACGAGGCCCGCGCCACCGCCGTAACCCATGTCGTAGCAGCTCTCGGTGTTCGCCTGCGGCTTCCAGCGCGGGGCGCCGCTGGTCAGGTCGAACGCGGCGCCGCCGTCGGTGCCGCCGGCCGCGACGGTGGTGCCGCTCAGCGTGACCTCGCTGAACTTCACCTTGTCTTCGCCGGAGGTGGCGCTGATGACCGACTTCGTCCACAGCAGCTTGCCCGCGACCAGGTCGACGACAGCGACCTCGGTGCACGGCTGGTAGTTGCGCGGCGGGAGCCGCTTGGTCGCCTCGTAGACGATCGCGGTCTTGTGGTCCGCGGTCGCGTGCCGGGAGGTGGCGCAGACCTGGCCGGGCAGCGGCAGGGTCCACACCGGGCTGCCCTTGGCGGGGTCGTAGCCGACGATCGAGTTGACGCCCGTCTTCACGTACGCCTTGTCGGTCATCCAGGAGCCGGCCGTGTCCGTGATGTCGGTGACCAGGGGCTGCGGCAGCTGGAAGGCCACCTTCGCCTGGACGTTGGACGGGACCTTCTCCTTGCCGGGGCCGTCCGGAGCGGCCTTGGCCTTGCCCTCCTGGCCCTGGGTGGTGCCGCCGTCCTTGCCCTGCTTGCCCTGGTCGTCGTCGCCGGAGGCGGCGTACCAGACGCCGACGCCGACGATCAGGACGACCGCGACCACGGCGGCGATGATGATCTGCATCTGGGTGGTCAGCTTCTTGCCGCCGCCGGAGCCCGGCGGCGGGGTGGGCTGGTACCCGTACTGCGGCTGCGTCGGGTAGCCGTACTGCGGCTGGCCCTGCGGCTGCGTCGGCGGCTGCTGGGGGTAGCCGTACTGGGGCTGCCCCTGCGGCTGCGTCGGCGGCTGCTGCGGATAGCCGTACTGCGGCTGCGCCGGCGGCTGGCCCTGCGGCTGCGTGGGCGGCTGCTGCGGGTAGCCGTACTGCGGCTGGGCCGGCGGCGGGGTGGGCGCGCCGTAACCGCCCGGTGGGGGCTCCTGCGGCGCGCCGAAGCCGCCCTGGCCCGGAGGCTGGTTCGGCGGGGGAGGTGGCTGAGTCATCGGTCTGCGAACCTCACTTGCTGAAGGCCATCATCGTCTTCGTCTCCTTCTCCTCCGCGTCGTTGGGTGCGCTCACCCGACCGCTCGCGATCACGAACGTGCCGTTCGCGTACACGTAACGCGCGTTGTAGAAGTCGTTCTCGATCTCCGACGTCGACGCCGGGTGCTGCTGCACGACCTTCGGCGACCCACCGGTCGGTGCGAGCGTCGCGAGCGCGCCGCCCTTGTCGTACTTCGCCTCCATGTAGAGCAGCACGTTGCCGCCCTGCATCTGCAGCGGCGTCACGATCCGCTCGGCCGGCGCGGCGGCGCGCCACTTGGGCTTGCCGGTGTTCAGGTCGAAGGCGACGACCGCGTTGGTGCGGGCCAGGCCGCTGGTGTCGTCCTCGGTGGACATGTAGAGGGTGTTGGCGTCGGCGACGACGCCGACACAGCCCTGCAGGTGCTTGCCGAAGATGACGTAGTTGCCGCCGCAGCGCGGGGCGAACTTGTCGGTGCTGCCGGTCAGCAGGGAGCGGGGGGTGCCGTTCGGGTGGAACGCCTGGACGGCCCACTTACCCGTGTCGCGGGTCTCGCCCTCCTGCCGCGCGGAGACGATCAGCGGGTCGACCGAGTAGACCTTGTCGACCTCCCAGTTGGGCTTCAGCTTGTAGGTCCACTTGGGCTTGCCCGTGGTCGGGTCGACCTCGCTGAGCTGCTCCTGCTTCTTGTTGTAGTCGCCGGTGCGGCAGCTGTACGCGCCGATCAGCTTGGAGCCGCCGGCGTAGGCGTACGGCTTGCAGTTGCCGGTCGGCGTCTTGAAGAGCTGGCGGCCGTCGGCGAGCGAGAAGCCCCACGCGTTGTTGGTGCCGGCCGCGGTCACCGTGTTGCCGCTGATGGCGAGGGTGATGTCGGAGAGCGAGGAGAAGCCGGTGCCCTTCTCCAGGGTCTTCTTCCAGCCCGCCTTGCCGGTCTTGAGGTCGACCTGCTGGAGGACGACGCAGTCGGCGCGGTCGCCGGCCTTGTCGTTGACACCGATGACGATCTGGCCGGTGCTGGAGACCTGGGACGGCGCGGCGCACATCTCGAAGGGAAGCGGCAGGGACCACTTCTCCTTCCCGTCGGCCAGGCCGTAGCCCACGAGGCTCTTGTACATGCCCTTGACGACGGTGTCGCCGAAGACCCACGGGCCGTACGCCTCCGCGCCGTTGCGCGGCAGGTCGACGGTGTTCTTGACCAGCCAGTTGACCTTCGCCTCGCCGGGCTTGCGGCCCGCGTTGAGGTCGTCCCCGGCCTCGCGGCCGTCGCCGCTGCCGTCGCCCTGGTCGACGGAGCCGGTGGGCTTCGGGCCGGAGCTGTTGCTCGGCTTGGCCACCGGCTCGTCCTTCCCGTCCCCGCTGAGCGCGAACCAGGTGCCGCCGCCGATGACGAGCAGCGCGGCCGCGGCCGCGGCGACGATCACGCCGGGCTTGCCCTTGAAGGGGTTGTTGCCGGACGGGGCGGGCGCGGGCGCGCCGGGGTACTGCGGCTGCGTCGGGTAACCGCCGTACGGGCCGGGCTGCTGCCCGTACGGACCGGGCTGCTGCTGGCCGTAGGGGCCGGGCTGCTGGGCGTACGGCCCGGGCTGCTGCTGCGGGTACCCGTAACCGGCCTGCGTCGGCGGCTGCTGCGGGTAGCCGTAACCGGCCTGCGGTGCGGTCGGCGGCGCCGACGGGGCCTGCGGCGGCTGCGCGGGCGGCATCGGTGGCTGGGCCGGAGCCTGCGGCGGCTGGGCCGGCGGCTGCGGCGGCTGACCGGGCGGCACGTCCTGCGGCGCGCCGAAGCCGCCCTGCGGCGGGTTGCTGGGCGGCTGAGTCATCAGCGCTTCCCCCTATCGTGCGGTCCCGGGTCCGACCGGCCTCCCCCGCGATTCCGACGGTCATCTGCCGCCGGAAAGGAGCGAATCGGACATGGATGGCGCACTGTCACATGAGTCGAGCGGGCCTTCTTTCTACCACCCGGGGGGTGGCGCAAAAGTGACCGGTCCGCCCCTGTTCCCAAGGGAGGACCGGCCCGTGATGCCCTCGTTACCGGGTCTGCACGCCTTCTCTACGCGTCTTCGGCGAGCTCCAGCCAGCGCATTTCCAACTCGTCGCGCTCGCCCGCCAGTTCACGCAGCTCCGCGTCGAGCTTCGCCACCTTCTCGAAGTCCGTGGAGTTCTCGGCGATTTGGGCGTGCAGCTTGGCCTCCTTCTGGGAGACCTTGTCGAGCTGTCGCTCGACCTTCTGCAGCTCCTTCTTCGCCGCGCGCTCATCGGCGGCCGACTTCTCCTTCACCGGGGCGGCCGCCGGGGTCGGCAGCGCCGCCTCGATCATCTTCCGCCGCCGCTCCAGGTACTCGTCGATGCCGCGCGGCAGCATCCGCAGGGCGCGGTCGCCGAGCAGCGCGAACGTCCGGTCGGTGGTGCGCTCCAGGAAGAACCGGTCGTGCGAGATGACGATCATGGAGCCCGGCCAGCCGTCGAGGAGGTCCTCCAGCTGGGTCAGGGTCTCGATGTCGAGGTCGTTGGTGGGCTCGTCGAGGAAGAGCACGTTCGGCTCGTCCATGAGCAGCCGCAGCAGCTGGAGCCGGCGGCGCTCGCCGCCGGACAGGTCGCCGACCGGCGTCCACTGCTTGTCCTTGCCGAAGCCGAACTGCTCGCACAGCTGGCCCGCCGTCATCTCCCGGCCCTTGCCCAGGTCGACCCGGTCGCGGATCTGCTGCACCGCCTCCAGGACCCGCAGCTCGGCGGGGAGTTCGGTGACGTCCTGCGACAGGTAGGCGAGGCGCACGGTCTTGCCGACGACGATCCGGCCGGCCGCGGGCTGGATGTCCCCGTCGGTGACGGCGGCGTCGGCGAGCGCGCGCAGCAGCGAGGTCTTGCCCGCGCCGTTCACGCCGACCAAGCCGATCCGGTCGCCCGGGCCGAGCTGCCAGGTCAGGTGCTTCAGCAGCTCCTTCGGACCGGCGGTGACGGCCACGTCCTCCAGGTCGAACACCGTCTTGCCGAGCCGGGCGTTGGCGAACTTCATCAGCTCCGAGGTGTCGCGCGGCGGCGGCACATCGGCGATCAGCTCGTTGGCGGCCTCGATGCGGTAGCGGGGCTTGGACGTACGGGCGGGGGCGCCACGGCGCAGCCAGGCGAGCTCCTTGCGCATCAGGTTCTGCCGCTTGACCTCCTCCGTCGCCGCGATCCGGTCCCGCTCGGCGCGCGCGAAGACGTAGTCGGAGTAGCCGCCCTCGTACTCGTACACGCTGCCGCGCTGCACGTCCCACATACGGGTGCAGACCTGGTCGAGGAACCAGCGGTCGTGAGTGACGCAGACCAGCGCGGAGCGGCGCTCGCGCAGGTGGCCGGCGAGCCAGGCGATGCCCTCGACGTCGAGGTGGTTGGTGGGCTCGTCGAGGACGATCAGGTCCTGGTCCTCGATGAGCAGCTTGGCGAGCGCGATGCGCCGCCGCTCGCCGCCGGAGAGCGGGCCGATGACGGTGTCCAGGCCCTTCTCGAAGCCCGGCAGGTCGAGACCGCCGAACAGGCCGGTGAGCACGTCCCGGATCTTGGCGCTGCCGGCCCACTCGTGGTCGGCCTTCACGCCGATGACCTCGTGGCGGATGGTCGCCTCGGGGTCGAGGGAGTCGTGCTGGGTGAGCACGCCGAGGCTCAGCCCGCCGCTGTGCGTGACCCGACCGGTGTCGGCGTCCTCCAGCTTCGCGAGCATCCGGATGAGGGTGGTCTTGCCGTCGCCGTTGCGGCCGACCACACCGATCCGGTCCCCCTCGGAGACGCCGAGGGACACGCCGTCGAGCAGGGCACGGGTGCCGTACACCTTGCTGACTGCCTCGACATTGACCAGATTGACGGCCACCTTGACTCCTGTACCGGGGGATCGATCGACGTCCAAGGGTAGACGCCGCGGGGGGTGGGATAGCGTGCCCTGATCGTTCGAGGGCTCGTACGAGGGCGGGGAGCAGGCATGGCCGGGTCGGTGTGGGGGCGGTACCGCCGTCATAGGTGGCTGCCTCAGGCGACCGCGGTGGCTCTCCTGGCGGCGCTGGTCGCCGGGTATGTGCTGGTGCGCGCCGAGCGGCGCGAGGACCACAACGAGGCGGTGCTCGCGCGGGCCTGCGGCGGGGTGCTGCCGGGCGAGATGCTGCGCGACCTGCTGCCGGACGACTCCCGGTGGCAGCTGCGGACCGGGCCCGGGCCGCGCGCCCTGATGAGCTGCACGATCACAGGCGAGAACGAGGACGACCCGACGCTGGAGGTCGCGGCGGTCCCGGTGATCGACCCGCCGCTGGAGGCCGTCACGGTCGACCGGATCAGCGGGGAGTCCCCGTACGACGACGCCCCCGAGTGGGCGGAGGCGTACGAGGAGGCCGAGGCGCAGGTGACCGTCGGCTGCCCGAAGGGGCTGCCCGGGTACGCCCGGCCCGTGACGTCCTTCCGCGTGCACGCCACGCTGCGCGACGGGCCCGACGCGGCGGCGGAGGTCGGGACCGCGGTCGTGGCGCTCGCCGAGGACCTGCGCGAGAAGAACGGGTGCGGCGGGAAGCCGGTCACGTACGACGCCGTGAAGCCGGGGCCGCGCGGGCAGGACGACGCGCCGGACGAGGACGAGATCCCGGCGACCTGCCGCTGGTTCCGGCCGGCGGACCTGGGCGCGGCCAAGAACCCGCAGCCCGCGCGGAACGGTGCGCACGGCGGGAACCCGGCCTGGGCGCGGGGCTGCGCCCTGGCGTTCACCCGCGACGACGACCTGGGGATGTCGGTGTCGTCCGCGAGCTGGTGGGGCGTGGCGCTGCCGGAGGTGCGGACCGAGTACGGCGCGGAGCTCGCGGCGGCGGACCGCGAGCCCTCCCCTCCGAAGGAGCAGTGGCGCTCCTACGAGGTCGTCGCCTGGGCGGAGTCGGTCTGCGCGGACGGTCCGACGCTGCACCGGGTGAGCACGACGGCTCCCGAGAAGGCCGGCCTGGCGAAGCGGGTGGACGTGCTGCTCGACCGGTACCTGGCCGCGTCCAAGGACTGCCGCGACACGAAGAAGCTCGGGAAGGTGTGGACGCAGTGAGCGGGGAGAACGCGGAGAGCGGCGAGAGCGGGGCGGGCCGTACGGGCTTCTGGCGGCGTCGGCGGGTGCGGCTGACGGCCGGCTGGACGGCCGGGGCCGTCGCCCTCGCGGGCGGGCTCTTCTGGGTCTCCGGCGGGTACGACGCCTGGCGGCACGACAGCGCCCTGGACTCGGCGTGCGAGGGCGACCTGGCGGCCGGGCCGGTGCGGGCGCTGGTCGACGGCGCCGAGGTGACGACGGAGAGCGCGGCGAGCTCGCGCCAGTGGTGGTGCAAGGTGCGCGAGGCGGACGACGAGGAGGACGGCGTCGTCCGCCTCGTGGTGTCGGTGTACCGGGCCGACGCGCGCGGAGCGGCCGTCGACGCCGAGGGCGAGGACGCGCCCCTCGGCCACGGCTGGACCGGCGGCTTCTCCTTCTCCCCGGACGCCGACGAGGACGACCGCGGCGAGGCGACCGCGTCCGTGCTGCTCGACTGCGGGAAGGAGCCGGGCGACGGACTGGTCGCGTCCGTCCGCGCCCGGCTCGACAGCGCCGACTTCACCACGGCCGAGGCCCGGACCCGGCTCACGGAGGTGCTGACCGGGACGGCCGCCTCGTACGCGCGGCGCACCGGCTGCGCGGCGAAGCCGGGCGGGACGGTCGGCGACCCCGGGGTCTCGGTGACGTCCTGGGACTACAAGCCCTTCGACAAGGTCTCCGGCGCCTGCGCCGGCGTCCTGGACGCGGCGACCGCCGCGCGCTGGGGCGTCCGTACGGCGGTCGAGTCCGCGGCGGGCCCGAAGCCGGTCGAGAGCTGCACGCTCGGGGGTATGCAGGGCACGCGGCTGTACGCCTTCGACGCGTACTACGGGCCGCTGGTGGGGCTGAAGCGCCTCGACGCGCGCGACGCCGGGCGTGTCCCTGCGGACCGGCCGAACGGGAACTACTTCCTCACCGCCCAGTGCCCGGGGGCGGGTGACACTGCGGTGTACGAGGTCAGCCCGCGCGTCGGCGATCGGCATGCGTCGCCGCTGGTGCTGGACCACGGGGGCCTGCGGGCCGCGCTGGGCCGCTTCGCGGCGAAGTCCGCGAAGGCGCATGGGTGCGAGGCGCCGAAGTAACCCCACCCCGGTGTGGGCATCGCCCCGCGTCCCACCCCCGTGTGGGCATTCGTCCCGCGTCCCACCCCCGTTGCGGGACGAATGCCCACAACGGGGTTCGGCGTGCGCCCCCTAGATGACCGTCGCGCCCAGGGCCGGAGCGCTGGTGACGCGAGCCGTGCGGCAGGTGCCGGAGTCGATCAGCGCCGCCGCCACCCCCCGCGCCCCTTCTTCGTCCTTCGTCAGGAACGCCGTCGTCGGGCCCGAGC
>NZ_DATCVQ010000706.1:0-4520 GCF_036566765.1 Streptomyces sp. | reverse complement strand
CTACCGAGGAACTTCCGACTCAGGACACTGGCCTAGCGGCCTATCACGTAGATCTTCGGCGCCTGGGAGGGACGGGTCCGGGACAGTTTCACGGCCGTGCCGCGTGCCGTCTCGAAGGGGATGACCGGATTCCCGGTCCTGTTCCAGGGCTCGGCACCGCACCACGGTCCGATCAGGCGGAACTGCTCGAGCGCACGGGCGTACAGACGCGACTGGAGCATGTAGTGCCCCAGCAGGTGCCGCAGGCCCGGCAGGCGCTCGTCGTCGGGCGCGACCCGGTCGAACGAGGCGGCGACCCGCTTGAGCAGGGTTCTCTTCATGAGCGTGGCGGGCTGCGCGATGGTTCCGGGCCGGTCGAGGAGCTCGTGCAGCGCGTGCAGGTAGATCCCGGCGAGCGGACTGCCGTCCGGGGCCTTGCGGACCGCCTGGCGGGCGAACCGCATCATCCGCGCGTTGCTGCCGTGCCACTTGGCGCACCAGTACTGGAGGGTCTGCCAGTGGCCCTCGTAGTGGTGGGGCGCGCGGGCGACGAGCCCTTCCCAGAGCGGCTTGAACTGCCTGCGCTTGTACAGGGCTCCGCGCGCTGCTGTGATCATGACGACCCACGGGCCCGGGTTCGCGGGGTCGAGCAGCGCGGCCTGCCGGGCCTCCTCGATCGCGGCCGGGAGCATGGCGAGAAAACGGTCCATGTCCTCGGCATTGACCTCGTGGGCGTAGCCGCTGCCCCGGATCGCCCAGGCGCGGTGGACCATGATGCTCGCGTGGAGGGTGGCCGCGTCGCAGTTCCCGGGCTCGGCGGCGCGCCAGGCGTCGAGCCAGGCGTCGTCCTCCCGGGCGACGTGCTGCAGGAGCTCCAGCCGGTCCCAGCGCTCGTCCCAGTCGTCGTCGGCAGCCCGGAGATAGCGCGCCGCGGGCTTCCAGTCCCCTCCCCACGCGGCGTCGGCCACGGCCTGCCGCTCCTCCGTCCGGTGTTCCGGCGGGGGCGGACCGGCGCGCCGCGAGTCGAGCAGCTCGCGGGGCGGAAGGCCGTAGTCGGACGCGATGAACTCCTCAGCGACCCAGGCGGCGGCACGTCGGATGACGAGGCGGTTGAGCGCGAGGAACAGCACGCCGATCACAAGGGCGGGAAGAACGATCACAGCGGGATCATTCCCGAACCGATCACCCTCCGCAATAGTCCAGGCCATCGATACGGCGAGGTCAGAGCGGGGGCACGGACGTGATCGGCCGCCACGTCCTAGTGTCCTGAGTCGGAAGTTCCTCGGTAGATCACGCCTCGACCGACCGGTGGGTCACGTCCGCTTCCAACCGGCATGCGGCTCGACTCGGCATCGCCGGCCGCAGCGCCGGGGGCCGAGCGAACCGCCTAAGAATCTCCGACTCAGGTCACTAGTTCAGAAGGTCCAGCCAGCGGTTGCCCGGCGGGGGAACGAAGTAGTACCCGCCGCCCGTCGTGAGCATGTACTGGGACATCGACTCGCCTTCGAGTCGCTTCTGAACGGCCTCGAAGCCAGCCTTCAAGTCTCGCTGAAAGCACGAGAAAATGATTCCGCTGTCGCCTTCGCCCCGGCTGTAGCTGTAGCTTCGCCTTACCAAGGGGGGCGGATTGCGGCGATCGGGGGCGGCCCTGCGTACGTGCGAATCCAACGGCGTTGTTTTACCCAGCGGGTCTCCGGAAAATTCGGCCCTCTCGTCGAGAGGAGTGCCGTCGAGCCATCGCCCGTCTCGACGACGCCCGATTATTCTCTCCTGCTCATCGATGCTGTCCCGATCCCAGAGCTCTGTTGCCAGACGGATGATTCGCACAACCTGATAACTTCCACCGACAGCCCATTCAGGCTCTGATTGATCTCGGCGGATTAGCGCTCTATCCAGAGTTTCTCGATCGCTAGATGGATTTCCGAATCCTTCCGCGAAGTGGAATGGATTGCGGGTGAGTCCGACACCGTTCTGGGTGGTGTTGCCCGGTCGATAGCCGGCTATCCGCCATCGAACCCGCCAAGCCGGTGCATCCTCAAGGATTTTTGCGATCGCCCCCTGAAGGCTATCCGCGGACCCTCCTGTAGCGTGAATCAGGGCGTCTCCGTGAACTGTATTGGCATTAAGGACATCACCGCTGAAGGTAGGCATTTCCTTCAGCTGGCACAGACGTTGAGTGAATCTTGAAAGAATCCCAGAGCCCAAGGAGATGCCTACGAGCACCCTCGGAGCGCTGGCGCTCTCGACCGCCTCAAGCAGTTGCTTCAGAGCGGCCAGCGGTTCCACGTCGGTGACTCGCAGGTCAAGGGCGCAGAGCGCGAGCTTTGCTGGAGGCAGGCTGCCAGTGAGCTGGACGGGCGCAGGCGACGGTGCAGTCTGAGGAGCAGCGTCCGGGCTTCTGGCGATCGCGTAGGTGCCGGTTGCGGCCACGGCGCTGGTTGCAGCCACAGCCAACACCGTCCTGCGTTTGATATGAGGGGCCTTCAACGGCGGCATCGGCCGACCCTTGTCTGCGGTGGGACTTGGGTCCGTGTCTGCTTCCGTATCGTGCCCCTGTGCGGCATCGCCCTTCATATGAGGTTCCGGGGCTCTCGAAGAGAGATCGGGTCTCCGTCTTTGCCACGGTGCCCGGGGACGACGACCGTGCTCTGGTAGACGTCATAGGGCCACTCCTCGCGGCTGTCAGGTGCAGCCCCTTCCCCTGAGATCACTCCTCGGATCAACCACCCCGGGCCATTGCAACCGATGAAGCGGACGTGCTGGATTCCGCCCGGCCCGGCGACTGGTACTTCGGCGCGGAGCTCGAGGCCGACTCGTCCAGCCCACTCGGCGACGTGCCCGCCGGTTGCTCGTACTTCGCGCGTGAGCGTCTGGCGGCTCGACTCCCATGTCGTATTTGAACCTGCGGACCATGCCTGGAGCTGGATTGCTGTCAGCCCCTTGATCACAGTTACGGCAAGGTGCTTCCTGCCTGAGGGGGGAAGGTCCAGACGAATACCCGGCTCGCGCCGCAGCAGGAGCCCGCCAAGGTCGATCCGATCGCCGGCGTGCGGGTGAGGCTCGCTTGCGTCCCAGGGGCCTGTCTCGATTCCTCGACGGGGGGTCGCTGGAGCCAGACCCATGCCAGGGACTTCGTGGCATTTGGCCTCCGCGAACTCCATCAGCTCCTCGACGAGGAGGTCGTCGAGTCCGTCGACCTGAATCACGGTATCCAGGAGGCGCAGCACGTTTTCCAGAGTGAGCAGGCCACGGTTCTCTATGTCTCTGGCCGCGGTGAGATCGCCTCGCAACCCGCGGACCAGGACGGTCCCGGCTTGGCCCGGGAGGGCGACTGCTGCAGCGATGTCGTCGTCCGGCAGGTCGTTCTCCCATCGCCCGATCAGCGCGATCTGAGCAGCCACCTGAAGAACTCTTCCCGGGGTGACGCCCTGCCCCTGGGTGGCGAAACCTGCCTGCTCGATGTCCCTCGGAGGCAGAGCCCCGTCTCGCTGGTACTGCTTAAGCAGCCTGTTCGCTTCAGCGCCTGACACGGTGATACCACCTCTTGATCTTCCGATAGCCCTTGCCGACAACCAGTGCAACGACTGCGATGACTTCAAAGGAGCCGTGGCCAGGTTGCGCCATGGGACCGTCTGCAGCCTTTTGGAGGCTACCGGGCATGCCGCTGACCGCGTCACGTCGCTTCTTCGACTCTTCTTCGATGGCTTCGCCGGCCATCTGAGACTTGCTCGGTGTGTCTGCCTTGTGGCTGACGGGAGGCAGGTACCGGTTGCGTGAGGGATCGTAGACCGGCGGGAGGTGGCCAGGGCTGGGCGATCCGCAGTTATGGACGAGAAGGGATGTGTCGCCAGCGAGCACGTAGTACGTGTGCAGGTCGGAGACGGTGAGGTTATAGACGAGTGACGATTCGAGCCGGACACGGACAGCGCTGATCTGTGCCCATGTACCAGCGCTCGTCTGGAGCCATTGCCCCTGCGTCAGTTCACCAGCGGTGACCCATTCACGCAGCTCGGGCACCCAGAAGGGGTGTCCATCCGTCGCAGTGACAGCGCTGGACACGCCATTCGTCTCCAGGGTCACGTCAACCAAGCGTTTGATTCCGTCGCCCTGCACCAAGGCTGTGACGGGGCGGGGTCCGGTTTCGCCCGTAACGGGATCGGTGGCCAGGACTTGATCACCGATTCGGACGTCCTTGATGGGCTTGCGCGTTCCGTCAGCCATCAGGACCGGGGTGTCAGCGGTAAAACTGTTCCCGATCGGACAGGTCCCCTTGACTGCACCAGCCTTCCCGAGCACTCCCATCGCGCATCCCATGAGGGCGGAGCTGGCGACTTGTCCCCAATCGACCTTCTGGCCGGAGAGTCGTTGGAGGCCCCAGTCGATGAAGGCTTCGCTGATGCCGCCGATGGCGCAGCCGATGAGCATGGGGTTGTTGCCGGTGGGGTCGGTGTAGGTGGTGGGGTTGTTGAGGGCGTATTGGTAGAGGTTGGTTCCGCCCTGGTGGCCGATGGGGTCTTGGCTGATGAAGCGGCCGGTTTCGG
>NZ_DATCVQ010000705.1:0-22332 GCF_036566765.1 Streptomyces sp. | reverse complement strand
ATGCGGCACGATCGAGCTGCCGGTCAGCAGGTCGACGGCCACGCACCACTTCCACGTGCTCCGCGAGGCGGGCCTCATCCGCCAGTACTACGTCGGCACCTCGCGCATGAACGCGCTGCGCCGCGACGAGTTCGACACCGCATTCCCCGGCTTCCTCACCGCCCTGCTCGCCGCCCCCGAAGGGGGCTGAACCGGCGAGCCCGGCACCCCTGTGGAGAGTGTTCACGCGGGCGCAAGCAACCGGCCATCCCCCTGCCCGGGTGATCGAAGCTGCTCGACGCCCTCGCCTCACACCCGGACGTGTGGAACAAGACGGTCTTCCTGATCAACTACGACGAGCCGAACATCTCGCCCTGGCGACGGGCCGTGTGCGGCGACCTGATGAGCGCCTTCGACTTCGGCACCGCCGTGCCCGCGTTCCCGACGCTGCCCACGCCGGTGGCCGTCGAGGGCCCCCGCGGCACGTACCGCACTCCCCCGTCGACCCAGAAGTTCCCCGCCCAGGAGCCCGGCGTGCGGCCCACCCGGGCGCTGCCGTACGCGCTCGCCGCGAACGGCCGAGCCACGAGCGGCGGTTTCGTCATCGACTTCGTCAACACCGGCACCGCCGGAGCCCACTTCGGCGTCTACGCCGACCGGTTCCGCACCGACGGGCCCTGGCGCTACACCGTCGAGGCGGGCAAGACGCTCTCCGACACCTGGGTCGCGGGCACGCCCACCGGCGCGTACGACCTCACCGCCTACGGCCCGAACGGCTTCCTGCGCCGCTTCGCCGGGCACATGGAGACGGGCCGGCCCGGCATCAGCGACCCCACGATGGCGTCCGGCGCGCTGCCCTGCACGGTCGCCTTCGTCGACAGTCAGGAGGTGAGCGGCGCGAACGGGGCCGGCACGAACGCGGTGGACGGCGACACCGCCACCATCTGGCACACCAAGTGGACCGGAACGGCCGCGCCGCTGCCGCACGAGATCCAGCTCGACCTCGGCTTCGCCCGCACGGTCACGGGGCTGCGCTACGTGCCCCGCACCGACGGGCCCAACGGACGCGTCGGGTCGTGGGAGCTGTACCTGGGCGCCGACGGGACGAACTGGGGCTCGCGGGTCGCGGCCGGGGTGTTCGCGGACGACGCCACGCCGAAGGACGTCCGCTGCGCGCCGTCCCAGGCCCGCTACGTCCGGCTGGTCGCGCTGACCGAGGCGGGCGGCCGCGGCCCGTGGACCTCGGCGGCGGAGGTGGTTCCGCTCGGCTGGTGACCTTGTGGCCGGGCCCCGGAGGCGGCGGGCAGCCGCCTCCGGGACGCCGGGAGGCGGCTACTGGATGCCGGGGATCTGGCGGGCCTTGAACGCGGTGCGGACCGCGTCCGCCGCGCTCGCGCCGTACATCCGCTGGGCCGTCGCGACCGTGGTGTTCGCCGCGGCGGAGAAGCTGGTGTCGGGCGCGAAGCCGAACTGGGCGTTGACGATGATCCGGTCGGCGACCCGCGGGCCGAGGGCCGTGCGGATGTCGAGCAGGGCGCGGGACCATATCTCGCCGTCCGCGTGGACCTCGCCGACCCGGTCCGCGTACGTCTTGTCCGAGTCGATGCGGCGCAGGCAGTGCGGGGCCGCGCTGTACGGGACGGAGTCCCAGTCCGCGACGCAGGCGGCGTCGGCCTTCAGGGGCCAGCCGTACCGGGCGGCGGCGTTCGTGCCGACCTCGACGGCCAGGTAGTCGCCGAACGCCTCGCCGATGGACCCGGCCTCCACGGACGAGCCGAAGCCCGGGACCTGGGCGTGGTGCACCGCGTGCCCGTACTCGTGGACGATGACCTCGGCGTCCTCGGCGTCGTCCACGCCGCCCTTGCCGAAGCGGATCTCGGCCTTCTTGTCGGTGAAGAAGGAGTTGTCCGCGCCCCACTGGTTGATGCGGACGGGCTGCACGCGGTCGTTGGCCCCGCGCAGCTCGCTGCCGAAGCCGAGGCCCTGCAGGTACTCCTGCGCCTCGTTGACCCAGAAGTACGCCATGACCTGCTCGAACTGGTCGTCGTGCCGGTCGTACGAGGCGGCGTCGGCGACCTTCGCGGAGGTCCCGGTGTCGGACCGGACGGCGGCCCAGCGGCCGGAGAGCCCGCCGCTGCCGTCCAGGTTGCGCAGCGTCGCCGTGGCGTACGCGGCAGCGGGGATCGCGTCGGCCGCGTCCTTGCCGTCGGCGAGGGTCTGGTCGCCCGAGGACTGCACGGGGTTGACCATGAAGACCCGGGCCTGGGGCGCGGTCGCGGCGGTGGTGGCGGACCCGGTGGCCGAGGCCGATCCGGCCGTGACGATCAGGGCCACGGTGGCGGTGGCCGCGGCGAGCAGACCGCGGGGTATGCGGCGAGCCATGTACATCCTCCCGTTGTGGATGTCAGGGATGAGGTGTGGTGGATGTGGTGCGTGGGATGTGGTGCGGGCGTGATCCTTGCGCACGCGCCCCCCTCTTGACCAGGTACATGGCAGGGTCTTGACCAGGCAGATGCCAGGTGAGACCGATCGGCGTCAGGGGGTCCGCGCGCGGTGTGACGGATCCGACGCCCGGCAGGGGGATCTTGACGCTTTCCTGACGCCGCACCCCCGGTTGGACTACTCGGGCCTGCCTACGCTGGCCCGGAACGGCACTTGTGATGGCCGAAACCCCCCGTCGAACAGCCCCCAGGAGCAACCCCATGGCCACCACTAGCCCGACGCGTGCGAGCAAACTGCGGGCGTGGATGCTGGAGGGGCTCGCCGACATGGGCAAGGGCCGGCCCGCCGGCCCGCCGCCCGCCGAGGGCGCCCCGGAGGAGCCGGAGAAACCGGCGGCCGGGCACCCGGGGCAGCCCTGGTGGCGGGTCATGTGCCTGACGGGCGTCGACTACTTCTCCACCCTCGGCTACCAGCCGGGCATCGCCGCCCTCGCGGCCGGCGTGCTCTCCCCCATCGCGACGATCGTCCTGGTCATCGTGACCCTGGCGGGCGCGCTGCCCGTCTACCGCCGGGTCGCCGAGGAGAGCCCGCACGGCGAGGGCTCGATCGCGATGCTGTCGCGGCTGCTCACCGCCTGGAAGGGCAAGCTGTTCGTCCTCACCCTGCTCGGCTTCGCCGCGACCGACTTCCTGATCACCATCACGCTGTCCGCCGCCGACGCCACCACCCACCTGGTGGAGAACCCCCACCTCGAAGAGGCCCTGCACAACAAGCAGGTCCTGATCACGATGATCCTCATCGCCCTGCTCGGCGCGGTGTTCCTCAAGGGCTTCCTGGAGGCCATCGGGGTCGCCGTCGCGCTGGTCGGCGTCTATCTCGCCCTCAACGCCGTCGTCGTGGTCACCGGTCTGTGGCAGGTGGCCACCCAGGGCCACCTGGTCACCGACTGGACCGCCGCCCTGACCGCCGAGCACGGCAACGTTTTCGCCATGATCGGCGTCGCGTTGATCGTCTTCCCCAAGCTCGCCCTCGGCCTGTCCGGCTTCGAGACCGGCGTCGCCGTGATGCCACACGTGAAGGGCGACCCCGGCGACACCGAGGCCCGGCCCACCGGACGGATCCGGGGCGCCAAGAAGCTGCTCACCACCTCCGCGCTCATCATGAGCGTCTTCCTGATCACCACCAGCTTCATCACCACGGTGCTCATCCCGCACGAGGAGTTCGAGTCCGGCGGCAAGGCCAACGGCCGCGCGCTCGCCTACCTGGCGCACGAATACCTGGGCAACGCCTTCGGCACGATCTACGACGTCTCGACCATCGCGATCCTCTGGTTCGCGGGCGCGTCCGCCATGGCCGGCCTGCTCAACCTGATGCCCCGCTACCTGCCCCGCTACGGCATGGCCCCGCACTGGGCCCGCGCCGTGCGCCCGATGGTCATCGTCTTCACCCTCGAGGCCTTCCTCGTCACCTGGATCTTCGACGCCGACGTCGACGCCCAGGGCGGCGCGTACGCCACCGGCGTCCTGGTCCTGATCTGCTCCGCCGCCATCGCCGTGACCATCGCGGCGCACAAGGCCGGCCAGCGCGGCTGGACCATCGGCTTCGCCGTGATCTCCGCCGTCTTCCTCTACACCACCGTCCTCAACGTCATCGAACGCCCGGACGGCGTCAAGATCGGCGGCTTCTTCATCGCCGAGATCGTCATCGTCTCGTTCGTCTCCCGGCTCTTCCGCGCCTTCGAACTCCGCGTCACCCACGTCGAGCTCGACGAGATGGCCGAACGCTTCATCCGCGACATCTCCCACCGCACACCACGGTTCATCGCCAACGAACCCGACAACCGCGACATCGCCGAGTACCGCGACAAGATCGAGCAGATCCGCCACGACAACGACGTCCCCATCACCGAGGACTTCGTCTTCATCGAGGTCACGGTCACCGACCCCTCCGAGTTCGAGGCCGCCCTGACCGTGCGCGGCGAGGTCATGCACGACCGCTACCGCGTCCTCACCGTGGAATCCTCCTCCGTCCCCAACGCCCTCGCCGCCCTGCTGCTCCACGCCCGGGACATCACCGGCGCCCGCCCCCAGATCTACTTCGAGTGGACCGAGGGCAACCCGCTGGCCAACTTCCTGCGCTTCTTCCTCTTCGGCCGCGGCGAGGTCGCCCCGGTCACCCGCGAGGTGCTGCGCGAGGCCGAGAAGGACCGCTCGCGCAGGCCGCGGGTGCACGTCGGCTGACGCGTCTTGTAGAATGTTCAACGGAGTCCCGGTGCCGGGTATCCCCCGTGTCCGGCACCGGGACTTCCTTTGTCGGCGTCCTTCTCCGCCGTCAGCCGGCGAAGCGGGCCATCCACGCCTCGACCTCGTCCGCCGACCGCGGCAGACCGGCCGACAGGTTCTCGTTCCCGTCCTCCGTCACGAGGATGTCGTCCTCGATCCGGACGCCGATGCCGCGCCACTCCTCGGGCACCGTGAGATCGTCCGGCTGGAAGTACAGCCCCGGCTCCACGGTGAGCACCATGCCCGGCTCCAGAACCCCGTCGACGTACTCCTCGTTGCGCGCCTGCGCGCAGTCGTGGACGTCCAGGCCCAGCATGTGACCGGTGCCCGCCATCGTGAACCGGCGCTGCAGGCCGAGCTCGTACGCCCGGTCCGCGGGGCCCTCGATGAAGCCCCACTCGACCAGCCGCTCCGCCATGGACCGCTGCGCCGCCTCGTGGAAGTCGCGGTACGCGGCCCCCGGCTTGACGGCGGCCATGCCCGCCTCTTGGGCCTCGTACACCGCGTCGTAGACCTTGCGCTGGACAGCCGTGAAGGCGCCGCTGATCGGCAGGGTGCGGGTGACGTCGGCGGTGTAGAGGGTGCGGGTCTCCACGCCGGCGTCGAGCAGCAGCAGGTCGCCGGGGCGGACCGGGCCGTCGTTGTCCGTCCAGTGCATGATCGTGGCGTGCTCGCCCGCGGCGCAGATCGAGCCGTATCCGACCGAGTTGCCCTCAAGACGCGCACGACGGAAGAACGTGCCCTCGATCCACCGCTCGGACGAGGCGACCGCCCCCGACAGCTCGCCGACGCAGTCGGTGAACCCGCGCACGGTGGAGTCCACCGCCTTGCGCAGCTCGCCGATCTCCCACGCGTCCTTCACCAGGCGCAGGCCGCTGAGCACCTCCTCCAGCTCGGCGTCCCGCTCCTCGTCCGTCGTGACCGCGGCCTCCAGGGCCGGGTCGACGCCACGGACGATCCGGGTCGGCGCGCCGGAGCCGGCCGCCAGGTCGGCCGCCGCCGTGCGCACGTCGCGGCAGGGCAGGCCGAGCACACGCTCCGCCTCGGCGAGCGAGCGTCGCCGGCCCATCCACAGCTCCGCGGTGTAGCCCGACCAGAACTCGTCGCTGTCCCGGCTGTCGCGCGGCAGCTGGAAGCAGTACGCGTCGTGGCCGCCGTCCTCGCGGGGTTCGAGCACGAGCGCCCCGTCGCGGGCCCGGTCGCCGGTCATGTGCACATAGGCCGAGTGCGGCCGGAACGGGTAGGTGTCGTCGTTCGAGCGGGCCTTGAGGTTCCCCGAGGGGATCACCAGGCGCTCGCCCGGGAAACGCGCGGACAGCGCGGCGCGGCGGAGGGCCGCGTAGGGCGCCTGCTCGTCCGGCTGGAGATCGTGCCGCTCGGTGTCCGCCCAGCCCGTCCGCATCAGAGCGGACAGTTCCTCGGAGATCCCCGAGTAGAGGCCGTTCTTGCGACCCTTCGCCACGTCGTGCACCTTCTTCCGAGAGGTTCGTCTGCGCCGAGAGGCCCTCGGCGGCTCCCGGAACGTACTGCCGGAGGGTGCGCCCCGGGGGCGGCACAGTGCCAGTGGCACCGATCTGCCATCGGCGGGGCCGGAGCGTCGATAATGCGGCGTATGGCGAACGCGAAACTCGGCGAGGCCCTGCGACTGCTCGGCATCGACCACGCGGCGGGCCGGGTGTACCTGGCACTGCTCGAACTGGCCCCCGCCCCACTCGGCGCGATCGGCACCGCGACCGGCCTGGACGACGGGGAGCTCGCGGCGGCGTACGGCGATCTGGTCGACGCCGGGCTGGCCAGCGCCGCCGAAGAGGGCGCGGACATGGTGGCCCCGGTTCCGCCGGCCGCGGGCCTGGAGATCCTCGCCCGGCACCGCGCCGCCGAGCTCGACGAGTCGCGCATCACCGTCGGCGGCGCGTTCGAGTCCTTCCGCCGCCAGCGGCTCGCCGCGTACAACGACAACCTCGTCGAGGTGGTGACCGGGGAGGCCATCGGCCCGCGGATGCGGCACGCATGGGCGAGCGCTCGCGAGCAGATCCGGCAGTTCGAGTCGCCGCCGTACTTCCCCCTGGTCGGCGCCACCGAAGACGCGCTCGCGACACTGGCCCGCGGCGTGCGGCAGCGGGTCGTCTACTCGCGGGAGTCGCTGGAGGTCCCGGGCCACCTGAAGGACGTCATCGAGCCCTGCATCGAGGCCGGCGAACAGGCCAGGGTGTTGCCGTCGCTGCCGGTCAAGCTGGTGATCATCGACGAGGCGTACGCACTGGTGTCCCTGTCGATCAGAGAGGCCGACGTGCACAACACCATGCTCGTCGTGCAGCCCTGCGGGCTGCTCTCCGCACTGATCGCCCTCTTCGAGCAGTCCTGGCAGAGCGCCCTCCCCTTCCACGGCCGCACCACCCGCCCGGCCGGCCTCCCACCCGCCGACCGCCGCCTCCTGCGCCTCCTCGCCGGCGGCGCGAGCGACGAGGTCATCGCCCGCGAACTGGGCGTCAGCCGCCGCACGTTCTTCCGCCGCCTCCAGATCCTGATGGCCCGCCTGGGCGCGGCCAACCGCTTCCAGATGGCTCTGCAGGCGCAGCGGAACGGGTGGTTGTGAGCGGGGTGACCCGTCAGACGGTGGTGCGGTGGGCACGGGCTCGGGCGAGCCAGCCCAGGGACGTGCTGAGCAGCCCGACCACCAGGGCCACATAGCCCCCGCCCAGCCCGTTGCCGGTGCCGAGACCGCCCTCGGCGGTGGCCACCACCAGAGCGCCGACCACCATGGCGAGCGGGCCCGCCGCCAGGGCCACGACGGCCCCGTTCCGCGCGACCCGGCCGCCGGCGGAGCGGCGCAGCGCAAGCCCGCCGAGAACCGACCCGGCCAAGCCGACCAGCCCGGCCAGGCTGGCCCCGACCCGCCCGACGCTCATGGTGTAGACGTCGGCGGCGTACGGCTGAACCGCGACGTCGGCAGCCGCTGGTCGGGCAAGCACGAAACCGGCGACCAGGGCGGCTCCGGCGACGCCGACGACAGTGGCAAGACCAGTACGGACAGACATGAGGTGCTCCTTCTCCTCCTCGCAATGGGACGGTCCGAGCATGTCCGCCGGACCGCCGCCGGTCGTCCGGCGAGCGCAGACACTTCACGCTGCCACCGCCGCCGCAGTCGCCTACCGCGGACGCGGCAGCAGGCAGGGACGTACCACGTACGCGGTAGGCCACCGCTCGTTCCCCGGCAGGACTCGCCCGCGACGCGCTCCCGGCTAGGGTGCGCGCATGAGCACAGGAAGGTCCGGTCTCCCCACCGGCGTCATCGACTGGGCGATCGCCCTCGGAGTGGCGGCGGCGCTGCTGATCACCGGCCTCTCCGGGGAGCACCCCGCCACCGGCCTCGGCCTCCTCGGCTACGCCCTGCTGGCGGCGGGCGGCCTGTCGCTGATCGCACGCCGCCGGGCGCCCCTTCCCGTCCTCGCCGTCACCGGGCTGTGCGCGGTGGGCTACCAGGCGGTCGGCTTCGACGTGCCCGTCGTCGCGTACCTGTTCGCGGTGTACGCAGCCGTACGCGCCGGCCATCGCACCGCCACGATCGTGGCGAGCGTGGCCATACTCGCCGCCCTCCCCCTCGCGGCCCTGGCCTCGGGCCTGCACGACACGGGCGAGGCATTCGCGCAGGCCCGGGGGGCGCTCGAGATCGCCTGGCTGATCGCGGCCGGCGCGGCGGGCGAGGCACTCCGGCAGGCCGAACAACGGGCGGAGGAGGCCGAGCGCACCCGCGAGGAGACCGCGCGCCGCCGCGCCGACGAGGAGCGCCTGCACATCGCGCGGGAGCTGCACGATTCGCTCACCCACCAGATCTCGATCGTCAAGCTGCAGGCCGAAGTCGCCGTCCACGTGGCCCGCCGACGCGGCGAGGAAGTGCCGGAGGCGCTCCTCGCGATCCAGGAAGCGGGCCGCGAGGCAGCCAGGGAGCTGCGCGCGACCCTGGAGGCGCTCCGCGACGACGACACCGCCCCGCCGCGCGGACTCGACGACGTACCCCAACTCGTCGAACGGGCCCGGACGATCGGCCTCGACGCGACGCTCACCATCGAGGGACGACCGCACGACATGCCCGCCGCGCTGGACCGCACCGTCTACCGGATCGTCCAGGAGTCACTGACCAACATCGCCCGGCACGCGGCCGCCGGCACGGCATCCGTACGAATCGACTGCCGCCCGGACGTCCTCGCGATCCGCATCGACGACGACGGCCGCGCCACCCCGGACGACCCGCCCGCGCCCGGCGTCGGACTCCTCGGCATGCGCGAACGCGTCACCGCCCTCGGCGGCCGCCTGCGGGCGGAGCCGCGCGGCGAGGGCGGCTTCACGGTCCAGGCCGAACTCCCCGTCGAGCAGGCGTCATGATCCGCGTCCTGCTGGTCGACGACCAGCGCCTGCTGCGCAGCGGATTCCGTGCGCTCCTCGACATCGAGGACGACATCGAGGTCGTGGCCGAGGCCTCCGACGGCCAGGAGGGCCTGGCACTCGCCCGCGAGCACCGGCCCGACGTCGCGCTCATCGACGTACAGATGCCCGTGATGGACGGCATCGAGGCGACCCGGCACATCGCCGCGGACCCGACCCTGACCGGCACCCACGTCGTGATCCTCACCAACTACGGCTTCGACGAGTACGTCTTCGACGCGCTGCGCGCCGGCGCGGCCGGATTCCTGGTCAAGGACGTCGTCCCGGAGGACTTCCTCCACGCCGTACGCGTCGCAGCACGCGGCGACGCCTTGCTGGCCCCGTCGATCACCCGCAAACTGATCAACCGCTACGTCACCGAGCCCCCGCGCCGCCCGGACGCCGAGGCGGGCCTGAAGGAGCTGACCGCCCGGGAGCGCGAGGCCGTCGCCCTGGTCGCACAGGGCCTGTCCAACGACGAGATCGCCGCCCGCATGGTGATCAGCCCCCTGACCGCCAAGACGCATGTGAACCGCGCCATGACGAAGCTGCACGCTCGGGACCGCGCCCAACTCGTGATCCTCGCGTACGAATCGGGCCTGGTCACACCCAGCAGACGCTGACCCGAGGCAGCTGGCGGCGGCGATTCAAGAAACGTCCAAGCCGACGTTCAAGGTCCCCCGCGCACTCTGACGGTGTCCTGTCACCACGACATCGGAGGAACCCGTCATGCTGACCGACCGCCGCACATCCGCGCTCCGCCTCTCCGGAGCCGTACTCGCCGCCGGACTCATCGCAGGCATCACCTCACCGGCCTCCGCCGCCGGCGACCCCACGCCGCTCAAGTACGTGGCCCTCGGCGACTCCGTCGCGGGAGGCATCGGCGCCGGCCCGTCCAGGGACTCGGTCAACGGCTGCTTTGCGGACGAGGCCGAAACGCGCCGGATCGCGAACCACTCAGCCGCATATCCGGTGCGGGTCGCGTCCGCGCTCAAGGCGAACCTCGACTTCCAGGCCTATTGCGGCGCGAATGTGAGGGCCGTCAAGAACACGCAGCTCAGGACGCTGTCCAAGGCGACCGACCTCGTCACGGTCCAGGTCGGCGCGAACGACTTCGGCTACGCCAAGGTCCTGGAGAAGTGCGTGAAGGGGGCCTTCGGCAGCGTCTGGGAGTGCAACTGGAACATCGACCGGATCACGCTCCAGTACCGGTTCAACCTTCCCGGCAGGCTGGACGGTCTCTACAAGGAGATCAACGAGAGGAAGGGTAAGAACACCCGCGTGATCGTGGTCGGCTACCCGAGGATCGTCGCGCCCGACTCGACGGCTTGCCTGAATGACGGCGTGATGCCCCGCTCGACCCACCAGCGGATGACCCGGGCCGCGACCGCTCTGAACGCCACGCTGAAGGCCGAGGCTCTGGAGAAGGGCTTCGACTTCGTCGACCCGACCCCGTCGTTCAAGGGCCACGAGGTGTGCGGCGACCCCGCGTGGGTCAACGGCATCAAGTGGCCTTACTTGGTCGACTCCTTCCACCCCAACACCGCCGGCCACCGGGCGCTGGGCTGGCTGGTCTGGCAGAAGGTCAAGCCCGCGTGAGCCCGGGGGCGGACGCGCACGACGGCCCTCCGGACCGGTGTGCGCGTCCGCCCTCAGTCCTGCTCACGGAAGTACGTCTCCGGCATCCGGTTGTCATGCTCCAACGGCTCCTTGGTCCCCTTGTGGGCCCAGACGAGAAACACGCCCACCCCGAGACCGAGCAGCCCCACCGGAATGACCACCGCAAGCACCCACTCGGACACGCCGCTTCCCCCTTGGCCGGCCGTTCGTCCTCCGAGGCTGCCACGCGGCGGCCTCCGGTGCACCCCGTACCATCGCCTGGTGAACGAGAACCTTCCTGCCTGCCCCGAATGCTCCAGCGCCTACACCTACGAAATGGGCGCGCTCCTCGTCTGCCCGGAATGCGGCCACGAGTGGTCCGTCTCGGCCGATGCCGCAGGCAGCGGGACCGGCACCGGTACCGGCGAGAAGGTGATCAAGGACTCGGTAGGCAACGTGCTGGCGGACGGCGACACGGTCACCGTCGTCAAGACCCTCAAGGTCAAGGGCAGCCCCACCGGCATCAAGGCCGGCACCAAGGTCCGCAACATTCGCCTCGTGGACGGCGTCGACGGCCACGACATCGACTGCAAGATCGACGGCTTCGGCCCCATGCAGCTCAAGTCGAGCGTGGTCAAGAAGGCATGACCCGGCAGCTTCGCACCGGCATCCATCCTCCGCAGGAGGTGGCTGGTGGGGTCAGCTGATCCCCCGGCGATACGGGTGCCGGTCGGCGAGGGCTCGGATCGGTGGGCCAGTCGGGGCGAGCTTCGCCGGGTGCTGCACAAGCCGGGAGCCGGGAGCCCGGGCGGCGACGTTCGGGTTGTCCGCCGAGTGGCTGCTCGCGGAAGACCAAGCCGGCCCCGGACGCGCCCCTCGCCGCGTTCGTCGAGGAAGCCCCCGGCTGGACCCGCACGGCCTGCTGCGCTAGCAGATGGAGGCCCTTCGCCGGCGATCGAGTCACCGTCGAACCCTCTCAACCTGCGGGGACGAAGATCGGTCATCATTGCCGCAGACAAGACCGGACCGGGGGCGGTCGCTCTCGCGTGCGTCGTGGGACGGGCCGCCGCCGGCCGGCAGAACCACGGGGGCGTAGATGCGGGGCAACGGCGAGACGGTGTTGTGGGATGTGCTGACCGGTGCGGCCGAGGCTGCGCCTGACCAGGGCATCGTCCATGTACACGGGGACGGTGGCGAGCGGTTCGTCGCCCATCGCGCGCTGCTCGCTGATGCGCTGTGCGTCGCGGGAGGGTTCCTCGATGCGGGGCTCGCGCCGGGGAGTCATGTGGTGCTGCCGGCAGAGCGGAGTGAGGAGTTCCTGCCGCTTTTCTGGGGCGCGGTCGCGGCTGGGCTCGTACCGGTGCCGCTCGCCCCGGACGTGCGGCGGGTGCTGCCCGTCTGGGAGTTCCTCGGCCGGCCGGCGGTGGCCGTGGGCGAGTCCACCGCGCCGCTGCTGGACGCCCTGCCCGACTCCGTACGCTCCCTGACGCTCGACGGGCTGCGGGACCACCCCGCGCCGCGGCGGCTGCCGGAGCGGGCGCCTGGCGACGTGGCGTTCCTGCAGTTCTCCTCGGGCAGTACGGGGGCGCCCAAGGGGGTCGAGCTGACGCATGCGTCCGTACTGGCCAATCTGGCGCAGATGCGCGCCGCGGCCGGCATCGCCTCCGAGGACGTGGTGGCCACCTGGATGCCGTACTTCCACGACATGGGCTTGATCGGCACCCATCTCGTGCCGCTGTCGGCGCGGATCAAGCAGGTCCGGCTCGAACCCCTGACGTTCGCCAAGCGGCCCGTGCGGTGGCTGGAGGCGGCGGCACGGCACCGGGCGACCCTGCTCTCGGCCGCGAACTTCGCCCTGGCGCTCGTCGAACGACGCGTACCCGAGGACGCGCTCGCCCGTCTCGACCTGACGCATGTACGGATGATCCTGGTCGGCGCGGAGCCGATATCCCCCGCCGTGTGGCGGGCCTTCGTCCGGCGGATGCGGCCCACGGGGCTCGCGGCGGCCGCGCCGCAGCCGGTGTACGGCCTCGCCGAGGCGACGCTGGCCGTGACCTTCCCGCCGCCCGGCGAGGTGGCCCGACCGCTCGCCCTGGACCGGGCCGCGCTCAGCCGCGGGCAGGCCGTGGACACCGCGCCCGGCCAGGACGCGGTCGAGCTGATGGACGTGGGCAGCCCCGTGCCCGGGTGCGCCGTGCGGATCACCGACGACGGGGGCGAGGCTGTCGAGGAGCGTCGGGTCGGCCACATCGAGGTCCGGGGCCCGCAGGTGGCCCGTGGATATCACCGTGCTCCGGAGGCGACGGCGAGCACGTTCGTCGACGGGTGGCTGCGCACCGGCGACGTGGGCTTCCTGCGCGCAGGACGGCTCTGTGTGACCGGTCGGTCCAAGGACGTCGTCTTCGTCGACGGCCGTACGTTCCACGCGGCGGACCTCGAAGAGGTGGCCGCGAGCACGCCGGGTCTCGGCCGGTGCCCGGTCGCGGTCGTGGGCTCCACCGATCCCGCGGGCGCCGGCGAGCGCGTGGTCGTCTTCCTCGCGCCCGCACCACCCCTTGCCGCCGTGCGCCCCGAGCTCCTGCACCAGGTCGGGGGGCGGGTCCGCGAGGCCCTGGGACACGACGACGTACGGGTGTTGGCGATGCCCGCGCGTGCGTTCCCGCGTACGACCAGCGGGAAGGTCCGGCGCGGTGCGCTGCGCGAGCGCTTCGAGGGCGGGGAGTATCCGGAGATCGCGGGGCGGGGGGATGTAGCGGTGGTGGGGGGCGCAGTCGCGACTGGGGCCGCGCGGGCCGGCTCCCTGCCGCCGGCACTGGTCGGTGCGGTGGGCGAGGACGAAGCGCGGCAGGGTGACCTGCCGTCGTCGCCCGCGCCTCGGGCCCGGCGGGACGTCGAGGCCGTTGTGCTCGGTGTCTGGGCGCGGACGCTTGGGCTGCCGTCGCAGGAGATCGGGCTGTACGACGACTTCCGCGCGCTCGGGGGGTCGTCGGTGAAGGCCATGGAGGTACTGGCCGGGCTGGAGGACGAGTTCGACGTGGAACTGCGGCCGTCCGACATACGCGACCACGCCACCGTGGCCGCGCTCGCCGGGCTGATCCTCACTGCCGACAGTCCCGACCGCTCCCACTCCCCTCGGCCGGAGCCGGTCCGTGACGCCGCCCCCCTCGTCGCCGTCTCCGGCATCGCATGCCGCTTCCCCGGCGCCGCGACCCCGGAGGCGTTCTGGGAGCGGCTCGTCGAGGGGTACGACGCCGTCACCGGCGTACCGGACGGGCGTTGGGCGGATCCGGCGGACGGCGACGGCCGGTGGGGCGGGTTCCTCGACGAGCCGGCCGGGTTCGACGCGGCGTTCTTCGGCATCGGCGAGGAGGAGGCGCGGGCGACCGATCCCCAGGCGCGGATCCTCCTGGAGCTCGCGCACGAGGCCCTGGAGCGGGCCGGTTACGCGGGCGGACGCCGCCACGGCCGCCGGGTGGGTGTGTTCGTCGCCGCCGGTGACAGCGGCTATCGGCGACTGCTTGAACAGGCTTACGGTGAGCCGGAGTTGCCCGCAGCCGCGCTGACGGGGAACCTCCCCAACATGCTCGCCGCCCGCGTCGCGCACTGCCTGGACCTGACCGGGCCCGCGCTCGCGGTCGACACCGCGTGCTCCTCGGCGCTGGTCGCGCTGCACCTGGCGCGCCGCAGCCTCCAGGCCGGTGAGTGCGACGTCGCGGTCGTCGGCGGCGTACACCTCAACCTCACACCCACCGGGTACGCGCTCATCGAGAAGGCGCAGGCTCTCTCCCCGACCGGCCGCTGCCACGCGTTCGGCGCGGCCGCCGACGGTTTCGTCCCCGGGGAGGGCGGCGCGGCGCTGGTCCTCACCCGTCTGGACGAGGCGGAGCGGGCCGGTGATCCGGTCCTCGCGGTCCTGCGCGGCACCGCCGTGAACAACGACGGCCGCTCGCTGAGCCTGATGGCGCCCAATCCCCTGACGCAGCGTGAGGTCATCACGCAGGCGTACCGCGACGCCGACGTAGCCCCCGAGAGCGTGTCGTACGTGGAGGCGCATGGCACGGGTACGCCGATCGGCGACCCGGTCGAGCTGCGCTCGCTCGCGCATGCCTTCCCGCCGCGTGCCGACGGGCAGCTCCGGCTGCTCGGCTCGGTCAAGACCAACGTCGGGCATCTGCTCAACGCCGCCGGCATGCCGAGCCTGGTGAAGGTGGTCCTCGCACTCGGACGGCGGCAACTGCCGCCGTCCCCGCTCCAAGCGGCGCCCGCGCTCGACCTGGACGGTTCCGGTTTCGCCCTGGTGGACGCGGTACGGGACTGGGAGGCCCCCGGCCCGCTGGTCGCGGGGGTCAACGCGTTCGGCTTCGGCGGCACCAACGCCCATGCCGTACTGGAGGAGGCACCCGCCCGGCCCGAGGAGACGCGGGCGCCGTCGGGTGGCGCACGGCTGCTCACCCTGTCGGCGCACGGGGCGGACGGGCTGCGCGCAGCCGTCGCCGATCTCGCAGACCATCTCCGAGACCACCCTGGTCTCGACGAGGGTGACGTGTGCGCCGCCGTCGCCTCGGCGCGTGACGAGGGGCCCGACCGTCTCGCCGTCGTCGCCGAGGGCGATCTCGCCACCCGCCTCGACGCCGTACGCGAGGGGGAGGCGCCGACCGGCGCCGCTGTGCGTTCCCGGGCGCGTCTCGTCCTCCTCCTTCCCGGGCAGGGCGTACGTCCGCACGACCAAGCCCGCGCCCTGTATGCCGACGCGCCCGCCTTCCGGGAAGCGCTCGACGAGGCGTCGGACCATGCCGGCGCGATCGGCGGGCGCAGTCTCGCAGCCTGGTGCCTCGACCCCGACGTGTCGCCCGACGCGCTCGCCGGAACCGACATCGCCCAGCCGCTCCTCGTCGCCTACGGGGTCGCGCTCGCCCGCCAGGTGCGGGCGTGGGGGATCACACCGGACGCGGTCGCCGGGCACAGCGTCGGCGAGATCGCCGCCGCGTGCGTCGCCGGGACGCTCTCGCTGGCCGACGCCGTACGGTTCGCCGCCGAACGCGGTCGGCTGATGGCGGAGTTGTGCGCCCCCGGTGCCATGGCCGCGGTGCGCTGCGACGAGGGGACGGTCGCCGCCCTGGTGGCCGACGCGCGGGGCGCGCTGAGCGTGGCCGCGGTCAACGGTCCCGACCAGGTCGTCCTGGCCGGCACGGAGGCCGCCGTGGAGCGCGCGGTCGCCGAGTTGTCGGCCCGGGGCATCGCGGCGCGCCGGCTCGGGGTGTCCCGGGCCTTCCACTCGCCCCTGATGGATCCGGCGCTGGGCCCGCTCGCCGACACCGCCGGAGCCCTGGCGCTCCGGCCGTCGGCGACACCGCTGATCAGCACGGTCACAGCCGAGTGGCAACCGGTCCTGGACCCGGCGTACCTGCGGGAGCACGCGCGCCGGCCGGTCCGCTTCGGCGCGGCCGTGGACCGTCTGCTCGGCGACGGGTACGACACGTTCGTCGAGCTCGGCGCCGGTTCGCTGGGCGGTCCGGTACGCGCCATCGCGGCGGCGCACCCGCGCGGAGCCGGGGCGCTCGCACTCGCGGCCGGGGACCGGGGCGGTGCGCGGGGGCTACTTGAGACCGTGGGCCGGCTCTGGCAGCGGGGCGTGCCTCTGGACCGTACGACCATGGACGCCGGTCGGGCACGGGTCACCGTACCGACGTACCCCTTCCAGCGGCGCCGCTACTGGCCGGCCATCGCTCCCCAACCCCGGCCGCTGCTCCACCGGTTCGCGTGGGACGACGCCCCGCTGTCCGTCGGCTCCGCGCCTCGTACCGTCCTGCTGGCCAGCCCGGATTCGCCCCTCGCCCGCGCGTTCGCGGACCGGCTCAGGGGGCGGGGTGTGAACGTCCGGCGAGTCGGGGGGCCGCTGCCCGGTGGTGACCGGCTGAGCCACGGTCTGCGGCTCCCCGACGGTGACGGGCTGAACCACCGTGTGCCCGCCCCGGAGGCCGTAGTCCTGCTCGCCGGTCCGGCCGTGGAGCCGGATTCCGCCTCCGCTCTCGACGCAGCGCACCGCGCCATGGTGACCGAGCTCCAGGACCTGCTGCCACAACTGGCGCAGCACCGCCCGCGCGTGCTCGTCGTCACCGAGGACGTCCATGTCACCGGCGCCGGGCCGGAACGCCCGTGCCCCGCGCAGGCGGTCCTGACCGGGCTGACGCTGGCGCTGCCCGACGAGTTTCCCGGCGTCGAGGCCCACAGCGTCGACCTGTCCTCCCTTGACGAGGTCGATGCGCGGGTGGACGCGCTCGACTACGAGCTCGCCGCGCGTCCGCAGCCGCGGGAGGGCGGGCCGGCGACCGCCATCGCCTGGCGGGCCGGGCGACGCCTCCTGCGGACCGCCGAGCCGGTCGCCACGGAACCCGTGTCGCACGAGGCGGCGCTGCCCGCCGACGGCGTGTATCTGATCACCGGAGGCGCCGGAGGAGTCGGTGGCGCGCTGGCCCGTGATCTCGCGGGACGGGGTCGGCCGACCCTGGTGCTGACCGGTCGCTCGACCGTGCCGCCCGCCGCACTGCTGGCCGAACTCCGGGCGCTCGGCGCCACCGTGGAGTACCGCGCCGCCGATGTCTCCCGCGAGGCGGACGTCGACGCGCTCCTTGCCGGTCTGCCGCGTCTCGACGTGCTCGTCCATGCGGCCGGCGTGGTCCGCCCCGGCACTCTGCGGGCCAAGACGCCCGAGGATGTGGCCGAGGTCCTGGCCGCAAAGACACGCGGCACGGAACTGCTCGCGCGCGGGCTGCGCAAGCACGACCTGCACCCCGCCCTCTGCGTGGCGTTCTCCTCGGTCGCCTCGGTGCTGCCGGGCCTCGCGGGGGCGATCGGCGACTACGCCGCCGCCAACGCCTACCTCGACGCCTTCGCCGCCGCCGAGCGCGCGGCCGGCCGGCCGTGGCAGGCGGTCGACTTCGCGGCGTTCGCCGACACGGGACTCGCTGCCGGTACGACGGGCGCCGGACGCGGACCCGCGCCGCTGGCGACCCGCACCGCGCTGGAGGCCCTGCGCCGCGCCTGCGCCACCGACGCCGCCCACCTGATGGTCGCCGACCTGAGCCCGGGCGCCGCCCGACGTACCCCGACCGCCGACGTCGCCGTCGCCGTCGTATCCGCGTATCCGAACGCCGTCCCCCGAGAAGTGCGCACCGACGACGCGACCGGTCTCTCGGACGTCCTGCGGCAGCTGCTGTCCGAGGCGCTCCACGTGTCCCCGGACGACCTCGGTGACGACGTGCCGCTGCTCGGCCTGGGCCTGGACTCGCTCATGGCCGTCGATCTCGTGAAGCGGCTGGAGAAGGAGCTCGACCGCTCCCTGCCCATCACGTTGTTCTTCGAGCACCGGACCCTGGGGGAACTCGCCCGCCGGCTCGCGTCCCTCGATTCCGAGGACCCGTCCCCGGACTCCGACGCTCCGCCCGCGAAGGAGGCGGCCGCCGACGGCGTCCCCTTCCCCCTCACGCCGGTCCAACTCGCCTTCCACACCCAGGGCGGTCTGTACCCGGACGTCCCGGCCTACGGGTACGTGACCCACGACGTCCGCGGCCCCCTCGATCCCGATCTGCTCGGCGTGGCCCTCGGTCTGCTCGCCGACCGTCACCCGATGCTCCGCATGCGGATTCGCCCCGGGCAGGCAGCGGCGCCCATGCAGGCCGTAGTGCCGCCCGGCCGCGAGGGGATACCCGGCGTTCCCGACTGGTACGAGGTCCGTGACCTGCCCGGCGTCCGCACCGTCGAGGAGGAGCTGGGTGAGCTCGAAGAGGCCCTGTGCAACCGCCCGTTCGACCTCACCGCCGCGGCGCCCGTACGCGCCGTGCTCGCCCGTACCGGTCGTACCACTCGCACCGCTCGCACCGCTCGCACCGGGGAAGCCGACTCCGCCCGTCTGGTGTTCGTCGTGCACCACGCCGCCGCCGACGGCTTCAGCCTGAACATCCTCGGCGAGGAGCTCTGGGCGCTCTACACGGCCCTCTCGCAGGGGCGCTCCCCCGAACTCCCCCCGCTCACCACCCACTTCGCCGCATACGCCACGCACGAACAGGCGGAGCGGTCGGAGGCCGCCCTCGCCGAGGACCGGGCCTACTGGCGCGAGGTGCTCGCCCGCAGGGGCGAGCCGCTCGCGCTCCCGTACGACGGCGACCCGCTCGCGCTCCCCGAACCCCCGCTCCTCGCCCACCAGGTGGCCCCCGGCCCCGAGCTGTCGGCCGCGCTGCGCGAGGTGGCCGCCGCGCACGACGTGTCCCTGTTCCACCTGCTGCTCGCGGCGTACGCGCGCTGCCTGTCCCGGTGGGGCGGCGGCCGGGAAAGCATGTCCGTCAACGTCGCGCGGGCCCGCCGCGAGACCAGGCTGCCCGGCATCGACCGGCTGGTCGGGCCGCTGGCCGACACCCTGCCGATTCCCCTCCACGTCGGCCCGGACGACTCGGTGCAGGCGCTCGCGGTGCGGCTGCGCGACGCGTGGCCCGAGGCCGAGCGGCACGGCCGGCTCACGAGTCCGGATCTCGCCCGGCTCCTGCCGGCGCAGGGGGCGGGACCGCGTACGGCGGGGCCCGCGTCGTTCAGCTTCGCGCGGTTCCCGGTCGCCCTCGACCCCGACTGCCCGGTGGAGGTCCGCCCGACCTCTGCCGGAACGGCCTCCGCCGCCACCCGGCTCAGCCTGCTGTGCTGGGAGTCCGACGGGGCACTGTCCTTCTCCTGGAACTTCCCGGCCCGGCTGTTCGACCGGACCACGATCGCCCGGCTGGCCGAGGAGCACCTGGTCGAGCTCGCCGAGGCCGCGAAGCCGACGGAGGCCGCCGAAGAGCCGTCGGACATCGTCGCCCGCCTCCTCACCCAGTTCCGCGCAACGCCGGACGCAGTGGCCGTCGACACGGGCGACGGCGCCGTCCTGACGTACGCCGAACTGGACCGGGCGTCCAGCGCACTCGCCTCCCGGCTGCGCGCTCAGGGCGTCGCCCCGGGTGACCTGGTCGGGCTGCTGACCGAACCCGGCGGCGACACCGTCGCCGGTGTGGTCGGCATCCTGCGGGCCGGCGCGGGCTGGGTGCCGCTGGACGCGGCCCATCCCCCGGCGCGTCTGACCGACCAGCTGGAGCGGTCCCGCGCCACCGCGCTGGTCTGTCATGCGGCGACTCGCTCGTCGGCGGCGGAGCTCACCGCGGGCGCAGGCATCACCCTCGTCGCGGCGGACGGGCCTTCGTCCGAGCACGATCCGGAGGTTCCGGCCCCCGGTCCGGAGGCACCGGCCCCCACCCCCGACTCCCTCGCGTACGTGATCTTCACCTCCGGCTCCACCGGGCGCCCCAAGGCGGTGCCGATCACCCGTCGTTCGATGACCAACTACCTCGACTGGGCGCTGGCCACGTTCGAGTACCGCGAAGGCGACCGGCTCGCTCAGACGGCGTCGCTGTGCTTCGACGCGTCGGTACGCCAGCTCCTCGCGCCGCTGCTGGTCGGGGCCACGGTGGTCACGGTGCCCCGGCAGTTGCTCCGTGACCCCGAGGCGCTGCTCGACCGGGTCGAGCAGGCCCGGATATCGGTGTGGAGTTCGGTTCCGAGCCTGTGGTCCCGGCTTCTTGAGGCCGCCGAGACCCGGGTACAGGACGGCGGGACGGCCCCGGATCTGTCGGCCCTGCGCTGGATCCACGTCGGCGGCGAGGCGCTCCCGCCCGCCCATGTGCGCCGCTGGTACGACCTGTTCGGGCCCGGGCACCGGATCGCCAATCTGTACGGGCCCACCGAGGCCACCATCAACGCCACGTTCCACATCATCGACAGCCGCCCCGCCGACGACGTGCGCTCTCTGCCCATCGGCAGGCCCCTCACCGGCACGGCGGTCGACGTGGTGGCGGCGGACGGGCGGCGCTGCGCACCGGGTGAGCCCGGCGAGCTGCTCATCGCCGGCGTGGGGCTCACACCCGGCTATCTGCACGAACCGGAGCTGACCGCCGCCGCGTTCACCGAGCGCGACGGGCGCCGCTGGTACCGCAGCGGCGACCGGGTCCGGCGCGGCGCGGAAGGTGTCCTTGAGTTCCTCGGACGGCTCGACGACCAGGTGAAGGTCCGCGGGCACCGGGTGGAGCCCGGCGAGATCGAATCGGTGCTGCTGACGCATCCCGCGGTAGCCCGCGCCGCCGTGGTGCACCGTGACGAGCGGCTGAGCGCCTTCGTCGAGTGCCGGCCGGGCGTCGCGAGGCCGGATTCCACGGCTCTGCGCGCCCATCTGGCGCGAACGCTTCCGGAGTACATGCGCCCGACCCGGATCCACGTCGTCGACGAACTCCCCCTGACCGGGACGGGAAAGATCGACCGTGCCGGGCTCGTCGCGCCCGTGTCCGAGTCCGCGTCGAAGTCGGCGTCGGAGTCGGCGTCCGAGTCCGCGCCCGCGTCCGCGGACGACGCCACGGCGCCGAGGACCCTCCCGGTGACTCCGACCGAAGTCCTGCTGGCCGGTGTCTGGTCCGAGTTCCTCGACAGCGAGGAGGTCCGCCGCGAAGACGACTTCTTCGGGCTGGGCGGCGACTCCCTGCTCGTCCTCCAGGTGTTCGCGCGGCTGCGGGAGGAGATCCCGGTCCTGCCCAGGCCCACGGCGGTGTACACCCACCGCACACTGGCCGCCCTCGCCGCGGCGATCGACAGCGCCGCCGACGGCGGACCCGTCGAGGACGAACCCGTCCACGACGCACCCGCCCACGACGTACCCGCCCACGACACAACGGCGCACGGTCCTTCCCCCTTCCCCCTCTCCCCCTCCCAGCGCGGATTCCTCCTCGCGGAGGCCATGGCGCCCGGCTCCCGCACGGCATGGCTCGCCTGTCTGCGGATCGACGGCCCCCTGCGACCCGAGGTGTTCCAGCGGGCCGTCGACGCCTGCGTCGTACGCCACCCGATGCTGCGGACCGTGTTCCCCGCCGGCGCACGCCCGCCGGTCCAGCAGGAACTGCCGCCCACCCTGCGGCTCCCGGTCGACTTCGAGACCCTGGCCGACCCCGGCCTCCTCGCGGCACGCATCGCCGAGGAACGGGAGCGACGCCTCGAATCCTGGGCGTGGCCGCTGCTGCGCCTTCGGCTGCTCACCCTCGGACCCGACGAGCACGCGCTCATCGTCCACGCCCACCACCTGATCGGCGACGGCTACAGCGTGGCCCTGCTCGGCCGGGAGCTGCTCGCCGTCTACGACCGTCTCGTACGGGGCGAGCCCGCCGAACTCCCGCCGCTGCGCGGCACGTTCCGGGACCAGGTACGCGCGGCGTCGACGTCCGGCGGCACCGGCAGGGCCAAACTCGAGGCGCCGTATCGACGCCCGGTCCTCAGGAGTCACACCGGAGCGGCGACGCACGACAAGGCCCCTGCGGCACATCCGTACCGCTCCACCGGCTTCACCCTGGACGCGGACCACGTCACGGCCCTGCGCCGGATCGCCACCGCTGCGGGCACGACGCTCTTCGCCCCGGTCCTCACCGCGTACTACCGGACACTGGCCGGCGCGACCGGGCAGGAGGATCTGATCCTCGGCCTTGCCGTCTCCGGCCGCGACGACGCACAGCCCGACGCCCACCGGGTGTTCGGCCCGTACGCCGCTGCC
>NZ_DATCVQ010000704.1:0-12321 GCF_036566765.1 Streptomyces sp. | reverse complement strand
GCCACGCCCAGCGGGCGGCCGCCGGTCAGCCGGTGGACGCCGCGGGCGAGTTCGGCGGGGGTCCGGCCGGCCGGGTCGAGCCGGTCGAACGCGGACTGGGTCTGGGCGGCGGAGAGCGGGGTCAGCTCGACCGCGAGGATCCCGGAGGTGACGTCCGTGCCGCGCGGGCAGGGCGCGCGGTGCGCGGTCTCCGGCAGCCGCAGCCGGGTGGCGTGCCGGATGGCGTCGTGGTCGCGGACCCGGGAGGCGGCGAGGACCACGACCCGGTCGCGCCGGCCGTCGGCGCGGGCGCGCAGCAGCGGCTCGATCAGGCGGCGGCCGAGCGGCTCGTGGGCGTTGTCGAGCAGCAGCACCGGGCGGCCGCGGCGGGTGCCGGCGCGGGTCAGTCCGGTGTAGGCCCGGCCGAGGTCCTCGATCATCGCGCCGACCAGGAAGTCCTCGGCCTCGCGGCGGCGCCGGCCGCCCTGCTCGAAGTCGACGGCGAGCTGCTGCAGCCCGGCCTTCCCGCGGCCGCCCGCGTTGCGGTAGGAGCCGTACCAGGCGTCGGCGCGCTGCTGGAAGCGGCCGAACACCTCCTCCAGGACGGTCTCCACGGTCGCCTCGGCGAGCAGCCCGGCCATCGGCGCGGTGGTCTCGGCGGCCCGCGCGGCCAGCTTGGAGAGCACCTTGGTGACCCAGTTCGCCGCCGCGCCCTTGGTCGCGTCGACGGTCGACAGGACCGGCCCGAGCCGCTGCAGGTCGCGCCGCGCCCGCTCGTCGTCCTCCTGCGACCAGCCGATCGAGGCGACCGCGACGAGCCCGAGGGACAGCCGGGGGAACTGCACCGGCTTGGCCGCGTGCACCTTCGGCGACAGCTGCACGGCGATCTCGGTCAGCGCGCCGGTCAGCGGGTTCCAGCCGGGCCCGTGGTCGGCGGGCGGCTCGATGCGCGCGCAGTCGAGCAGCGCGAGCGGGGTGGCCTCCCGGTAGGCGTTGCGGAGCTGCTTGAGCAGCGCGGTCTTCCCCATGCCGCGGCCGCCGGTGAAGACGGTGACCGGCGGGTCGTCGCCGTGCTCGTAGGCGACGCGGGCGAAGCCGTGCGGGGCGAGACCGATGAGCCGGGCGGCGAGCCCGGTCTCGGTCAGGACCGCCTCGCGGCCGTACAGCTCTCTGTCCACCCGCCACCCCCCTGTGTCCCCACGGGACGTGCCCCGTCACAGCGTCAAGTCCAGCTTATCGACCGGGTGTTGGGAACACGCCAAGGTTTCGCACAGAGTGTGAACGAGTTGTCACCCAGCCGTGATCGCGTCGAGCTGCGCGCGCAGGTAGCTGTGGGACTCGATGCCGTGGATCGTGGTCCCGGGGTCGCACTCGTAGAAGTACACCAGCGACATCAGCTCCTCGCCGGGCGCGTCGGCCGGCGGCGGCAGCACCCGGTGGCGGCCCGAGCGCCACCGCCCGCCGGTCCAACTCGCCATCAGATCCCCGATGTTGACGGTGAAGGTGGCCGGGTCGTACGGGGCGTCCTGCCAGCCGTGGGAGTCCGTGTACACCTGGAGCCCGCCCTTGCCGGCCTGCCGGTCCAGGACGGTGACGGTGCCGAAGTCGGTGTGCGGACCGATCCGGAACTGCCCCGGCTCCGGGTCGCCGGTCCGCTCCCGGCCCGGGTACCAGTTGACGTTGAAGCCGAAGGTGGGGTGCCCGGTGTGCCGGGTGAAGAAGTCGGCCCCCTCGCCGAGCGCCGTGCCGAGCAGGTCCAGGATCCGGTCGGACAGCTCCCGCATCTGCCGCAGATAGCTCTCCACCAGGGGTTTGAGCTCGGGGACCTCGGCGGGCCAGGTGTTCGGCAGGAACCACTCGGCGTCCACCGCCGCGTTCCCGGTCGGCTCGTCCGCCGCGAAGGACAGCGACTCCTTCAGGTCGGGCGGGGTCGCCGTGCCCTCCGCGTACCCGTTGGCCTCCGCGCCCGGCCCGAGCCACCCCCGCCCGCCGACCTTCACCGCGTACGGCTCCTTGACGGCGGGCGGGAGGTGGAAGAACTCCCGCGCCGCCGCGCGGATCCGGGCCCGCAGCTCCGGGTCCACCCCATGCCCGGTGACCAGCAGGAACCCGGCCTCGCGCAGGGCGCGGTCGACGGCGGGCAGCTGCCCGTCCGGATCGCGGGTCAGATCGATCGTCGGAAGGCTCGCCTCACTCATCGCCGATGTCCTCGTTCCACAGTGCCGGATGCTTCTCGATGAACTCCCGCATGAGCGCGGCGCATTCGAGGTCGTCGAGCACGACCACCTCGACCCCGTGCTCCGCCAGCCAGTCGTGCCCGCCGTGGAAGGTCTCCGCCTCCCCGATGACCAAGCGCGAGATCCCGAACTGCCGCACCAGGCCGGAGCAGTACCAGCAGGGCGAGAGCGTCGTCACCATGGTCGTCCCCCGGTACGAGCGCTGCCGTCCGGCGGCCCGGAAGGCGGCGGTCTCCGCGTGCAGGGACGGGTCGCCGTCCTGCACCCGGCGGTTGCGGCCGCGGCCGAGGAGCGTTCCGTCGGCCGCGTAGAGGGCGGCCCCGATCGGAATTCCACCTTCGGCGCGCCCGGCCCGCGCCTCCGCGAGGGCGACGTCGAGCCACTGCCGGGCGCGGGTCTCGGCCCCGTTCTCCATGGCTTCCATGTCCTCGACTCTTCCCCGGCGGGGGGTGGCGTCACGCCTGGCGGTGGTGGGACTGCGCCGTGCGGGGCAGCAGGCGGACGAGGGCGCAGCAGACGAGGACGGCGGCGGCGACCAGGGCGAGGCTGTGGCCGGCGGCGTCCGCGGGGGCGCCGGAGGTGCGGAAGTACAGGGTGGTGACGGCCGCGGCGCCGATGCTGTTGGCCAGCTGGGAGACGGCGTTCAGCGAACCGGAGGCGCTGCCCGCCTCCTTCGGGGCGATGTCGCCGAGGGTGACCTCGTAGATCGTGCCGAAGCAGGCGCCGAGGCCGAGTCCGGTGACGAACACCGGGACGAGCAGCGTCCAGGTCGTCGGGGTGGTGGTGTGCACGAGTGCGAGCAGGGCCAGGGTGCCGGTGAGCGTGAGCAGCAGGCCGACGAGGATCAGGACGCGGCCGAGGCGGGCCTTGAGGCCGTGTGCGGCGATCGAGGCGACGATGATGCCGGCGGCGACGGGGGCGAGGCCGAGCGAGGCGCCGGTCGGCGAGCGGTGCAGGCCGTCCTGGAGGTACAGGGAGAGGACGAAGAGCAGGCCGGCGACCGCCGCGTAGAAGACCAGGCCGAGGATCAGGCCGGAGGTGAAGCCGCGGTTGCGCAGCAGCGACGGTTCGATCAGCGGGGCGGCGGTGTGGCGCTGGCGCAGGCAGAACAGGGCGAAGAAGCCGGTGCCGGCGGCGAGGGAGAGGACCGGGACGAGGGTCCAGCCGTGGGCGGCGCCGTCGATCAGACCGTGCAGCAGGCCGAGCATCGTCGCGGCGAGCAGGGCGGATCCGGGGCCGTCGAGTGTGACGGCCCGGTCGCCGGTGTCGCGGGGCAGGAGGCGGACGGCGAGGACGATCGCCAGGCCGCCGAGCACGATGTTGATCAGGAACATGGAGCGCCAGCCGAAGGAGTCGATGAGGAGGCCGGCGAGGACCGGGCCGCTGATCGCGGACAGTCCGAGGCAGGGGGCGAAGACGCCGAACGCCTTGCCGATCTCCTTCGGCGGGAAAACCGCGCCGAGGATGCCGAAGCCCTGCGGGATGACCAGGGCGCCGAAGGCTCCCTGGAGCAGGCGGAAGCCGATGACGGAGGCGGGGTCGAAGGCGAGTCCGCAGGCGACGGAGGCGAGGGTGAAGCCGGTGAGGCCGGTCAGGAACAGCCGGCGACGGCCGTACTTGTCGCCGAGCCGCCCGCCGACCACCAGCAGGACGCCCATGGACAGGGCGTATCCGGCGCCGAGCCACTGGACGAGGGATTCGCCGCCGCCCAGGTCGGCGGCGATGGTCGGGGCGGCGATGTTGGTGATCGTCGCGTCGAGGAGGTCGAGGACGGCGGCGAACAGGACGACGGCGAGGACGGCCCACCGGCGGCGGTCGGGGTCGGGCGGGGCGGCGGTGTCGGCGGGGGCACGCGTAAGGGACATGGCAGGAGTCCTTCGGGTGGTGGTGGGGGGCCGGTCGTCGGACCGGCCGATGAGCGGTGCGGTGGACGGTGGATCACTGCTGTGCGGTGAAGGCCGCGGCGTTCTCGCGGGCCCACTCGCGGTAGGTGCGGGCGGGGCGGCCGAGCAGGGACTCGGTGGTGTCGGCGACGGTGGCGGGGCCGTGGGAGGCGGCGGCCCACAGGTCGAGCAGCGAGGCGACCATGGTCGGGGGCATGAAGCGGCCCATCTGCTGCTCGGCTTCGGCGCGGGAGATGTCCTCGACGGGGATGGTGCGGCCGACGGCGTCGGAGAGGACGGCGAGCTGCTCGCGGAAGGTGAGCGACTCGGGGCCGGTGAGGGTGATCGCGCGGCCGGTGAGGGAGTCGCCGGCCAGGGCCTCGAAGGCGATGTCGGCGATGTCCTCGGGGTGGATCGGCGCGATGTGCGCGTCGGGGTAGGCGAGCTGGACCGGCAGCGAGCTGCCGACGAAGTACGCCCAGCCGAGGGAGTTGCTGGCGAAGGCGTCGGGCCGCAGGAAGGTGCAGGTCAGGTCGGAGTCGGCGAGGGCGCGCTCGACCTTGAGGCTGTGGCTCGCCAGCGGGTCGTTCTCGGCGTCGGCGCCGAGGACGGAGGCCGAGGAGAGCAGGACGACGTGCTCGACGCCGGCGGCCTCGGCGGCCTTGATCAGCTCGTGGATGCCGGCGGGGTCGGGGTAGAGGAAGACCTGGCGGACGCCGCGGAGCGCGGTGTCGAGGGCATCGAGGTCGTCGGGGCTGTCGAGGGCGAGTGCGACGGTCTCGACGCCCTCGGGGACGGTCAGCTCGGCGGGGTGGGCGCTGGCGGCGCGGACGGTGTGGCCGGCGGCGTGCAGGCGGGCGATGAGGCCCTGGCCGACCTTGCCGCGGGCGCCGGTGACGAGAGTGGTCATGGGAAAGCTCCTTCGTTCGAAGTCCGTTGCGGGGAGGTGCCGTTCGGCGTTCGTTGCTCGCCGTTCGGTGTATGCATGCTTGCATGCACACGTTTGAGAGTCAACACATGCCTTCGGGGAGGCATTCATGTCTGTACGATGAGGGCATGACGAAGCGAGAGCCGGAGACGGCGGACGAGCTGTTGAACGCTGTGGGCCCGGCCTTCGGGAAGCTCCGGCGCTCCTCACTCCTGGAGGTCGAGGACCCGATCTCCGAGAAGGACCTGAGCCGCACCCTGGTGCTCCGGATCGTCCTGGAGGCCGAGCAGGAGGACACCGGCGAGGTCACGGTCGGCGGGGTCGGCAAATACCTGGGCGTGGACCCTTCGGTGGCCAGCCGCATGGTCTCCGACTGCATCTCGGCCGGCTACCTCGTCCGGGCGGCCTCCCAGCAGGACGGCCGCCGCACGGTGCTCCATCTCAGCCCCGAGGGCCAGGAGTTGATGACCCGCTTCGGCCGGCACCAGCGTCAGGCCTACGAGTACGTCACCGCGGACTGGGACGAGCGGGAACGGCTGGAGTTCGCCCGCCTCATGCTCAGGTACGTCGCCTCGCAGGACAGCCTCGCCCAGCGGGCCAAGGACGGGAACCGCTAGCGCGGGCTCCCGGCGGGACCGCCCATCGGCCGGGCCGATGGGGCCATCGGGAGGGGTGTCCACTGGCTCGTGGACCGGGTGGCCTGCCCGTTCGTAACGTCGTCCCCATGAGAAACGAGACCAGGGGAACCGTCGAACTGACCCTCGCCATGGTGCTGTCCGGCACCCTCGGCATCTTCGTCGTCGAGTCCGGGGCGTCCCCGTTCAACGTGGTGTTCTTCCGGTGCCTCTTCGGGGCCGCCGCCCTCGGCGCGTACAGCCTCCTGCGGGGGTACTTCACCGGGCACGGGTTCACGCCGAAGAAGCTGGGCCTCGCCGCGCTCGGCGGGGTGTTCATCGTCTTCAACTGGGTGTTGCTGTTCGAGGCGTACGAGGCCACCTCGATCTCCTTCGCGACCGTCGTCTACCACACGCAGCCGTTCTTCCTGGTGCTGCTCGGCGGGGTGCTGTTCCGGGAGCGGATCACCGCCGCGAAGTTCGGCTGGCTCGCCGTCGCCTTCGTCGGGCTCGTCCTCGTCTCCGGAATCCGGCCGGGGGACACCGCGTCCCTCAAGGGCCTCGGGCTCGCCCTCGCCGCCGCCGTGCTCTACGCCCTGTCGACCGTCGTCACCAAGCGGATCACCGGCGTCCGGCCGCACCTGATTGCCCTCGTGCAGGTCCTCGTCGGCATCCCGCTGCTGTTGCCGTTCGCCGACTTCGGCGCGGCGGCGGAGCTCGGCGGCGGCTGGGGCTGGCTCGTCGGCCTCGGCCTCATCCACACCGGCGTGATGTACGTCCTCATGTACGCGGCCTACCAGAAGCTGCCCACCGCCAAGATCGCGGTGCTCGCCTTCACCTACCCCGCGGTCGCGATGTTCGCCGACTGGATGGTGTACGGGCACCACATCGGCCTCGTCCAGGCGCTCGGCGTCCCGCTGATCGTCCTGGCCAGCCTCAAGGTGACGCTTGCGGCGAAGCCTGCTCCTGAGGCGAAGCCTGCTCACGCACCAGACGCCGCGCCTGCTCGACGAACAGCCGGACATGACTCGGCAGCTGCTTCCCCCGCCGCCACGCGATCTGCGTGAAGAGCGTGAACGGCACCTCCCAGTCGAGGGCCGTCAGCGCCCCGGACGCCAGCTCCTCGGAGACGGCGATCCGGGGCAGCAGCGCGATCCCGAGCCCGCCCGCCACCGCGCGCTTCGTCGCCTCGATCGTGCCGAACTCCATGAACGGCGGTGCCCACTCGCGCAGTTCGCCCTCGAACAGGTCCCGATACGGGCACCCCGGCTCGGTCCCGACCAGCTCCGTCGCCGCCAGGTCCGCGCTCTTCAGCCCCGTCCGCCCCGCCAGCGCATGGCCCGGCGCGGCGACCAGGACCAGCGGCTCCACCGCGAGCACCTCGCTGTCCAGGCCCTGGTGCGCGGTCTCCGGCTCCATCAGGAACCCGATGTCGTACGTCCCCTGGAGCAGCGCCTGCCGGGTCGCGTCGCCCAGCGTGGGCCGCAGCGTCAACCGCACCTTCGGGTAGCGGTGGTGGAACAGTTCGAGCAGCGGCGGCAGGCGGTACGAGGTCAGCGACTCCATCGTGCCGACCGCGATCGTCCCGGCCGGCTCCTCCGCCCCGGCGACCGCGGCCCGCGCCTCCTCGTTCAGCTCGATGATCCGCCGCGCGTACGGCAGCAGCCGCTCGCCGGCCTCGGTGAGCCGGATCCGGCTGCCGAGGCGCTCGAACAGCTCAACACCGAGCGAGGACTCCAGCGAGCGGATCTGCCCGGTCACGCTGGACTGCGCGTACTTCAGCTCGGCGGCGGCCCGGGTGAAGGACAGGACGCCGGCGACCTTCTCGAAGGTCACCAGGAGCCTGAGCTCCATCAGCTGTCCTTGTCCTCTCCCTGCTCGCGCTTCTTCAGCTCCTCCTCGCGGCGGCGCAGGTCCGCCTCCCAGTCCTTGAGGAGCGACTCGTCCTTCTTGTTCTCCTCGCGGAGCGACTTCAGGAAGTCGGGGTTGTCGTCGGGCGCGACCCACTCGTGCCGGTGGTTGCGGTGCCATTCGGACGGCGTACGGCCGCCGGCCGGTGCGTGGCGCATCTTGCCGGCGGCGAACCACACGATCGGACCGACGATCCAGAAGAGCAGGATGATGAAGATCCACGCCACCTTCGGCAGGTGCTTCGCCTCGTCCTCGGGGGTGTTGAGGCAGTCGATGAACGCGTAGATCGTCAGCGCCAGCGGCAGGATGTACATCAGCGCCCTGAGCATGTGCGACAGCCCCCTGGAAGCAATGGCGGGGCGCGTTCGTACGGCCCCGGTGACAACTCCAGCCTAGCCCGTGACCGCTGTGCCATCCCGGGGGATGACCCCCGGACCCCCGGCAAGACGCGCCCGGCCCCGGGGCGGGAGCGCGAGCAATGCTCAGGGATACTTGGCGCCATGGCTTACGACGATCTCCGCTCGCTGCTCAGGGCGCTGGAGCGCGAGGGCGACCTCAAGCGCATCAAGGCCGAAGTCGATCCGTACCTGGAGGTCGGGGAGATCGTCGACCGGGTGAACAAGGCGGGGGGTCCGGCGCTCCTCTTCGAGAACGTCAAGGGCGCCGCCATGCCGCTCGCGATGAACGTCTTCGGGACCGACCGCCGCCTCCTCAAGGCCCTCGGCCTGAAGTCGTACGAGGAGATCAGCGAGAAGATCGGCGGGCTGCTCAAGCCGGAGCTGCCGCACGGCTTCGTCGGCGTCCGGGAGGCCTTCGGCAAGCTGGGCTCGATGGTCCATGTGCCGCCGAAGAAGGTGAAGTCGGAGAACGCGCCCGTCCAGGAGGTCGTGCTCACCGGCGACGACGTCGACCTGGACCTGCTGCCGGCCCTGTTCACCTGGCCGAAGGACGGCGGCTCCTTCTTCAACCTGGGCCTGACCCACACCAAGCACCCGGAGACCGGGGTCCGCAACCTCGGCCTGTACCGGCTGCAGCGCCACGACAAGCGCACCATCGGCATGCACTGGCAGATCCACAAGGACAGCCGCAACCACTACGCGGTCGCCGCCGAGCGCGGCGAGCGGCTGCCGGTCGCGATCGCCTTCGGCTGCCCGCCGGCCGTCACGTACGCCTCCACCGCGCCGCTGCCCGGCGACATCGACGAGTACCTGTTCGCCGGCTTCGTGCAGGGCAAGCGGATCGAGATGGTCGACTGCAAGACCGTCCCGCTGCAGGTCCCGGCGAACGCCGAGGTCGTCGTCGAGGGCTGGCTGGAGCCGGGCGAGGTGCTCCCGGAGGGCCCGTTCGGGGACCACACCGGCTTCTACACGCCGCAGGAGCCGTTCCCGGCGCTGAAGATCGACTGCATCACGATGCGGAAGCGCCCGCTGATCCAGTCGATCGTGGTCGGCCGGCCGCCGACGGAGGACGGCCCGCTGGGGCGTGCGACGGAACGCTTCTTCCTCCCGCTCCTCAAGATCATCGTCCCGGACATCGTGGACTACCACCTGCCGGAGTCGGGCGGCTTCCACAACTGCGCGATCGTCTCGATCGACAAGAAGTACCCGAAGCACGCGCAGAAGGTCATGCACGCCATCTGGGGCGCGCACATGATGTCGCTGACCAAGCTGATCGTCGTGGTCGACAAGGACTGCGACGTCCACGACCTGCACGAGGTGTCCTGGCGGGCGCTCGGCAACACCGACTACGCCCGCGACCTCACGGTCGTCGAGGGCCCGGTCGACCACCTCGACCATGCCTCGTACCAGCAGTTCTGGGGCGGCAAGGCGGGCATCGACGCGACGAAGAAGCTCCCCGAGGAGGGCTACACCCGGGACGGCGGCTGGCCGGACATGGTGGAGTCGGACCCGGCGACGGCGGCCCTGGTGGACCGCCGCTGGAAGGAGTACGGCCTGTGACCACCGCGGCCGTACCCGGCGCACAGCCGGGTCGTACGAAGGCGTTCCTGCGCCTGGTGATGATCGAGCACTCGGTCTTCGCGCTGCCCTTCGCCTACATCGCCTCGCTCACCGCGATGTTCCGCCTCGACCGGCAGATCCACTGGTGGACGCTGTTCCTGGTCACCGTCTGCATGGTGGGTCTGCGCACCTTCGCGATGGCCTGCAACCGGATCATCGACCGGGAGATCGACGCGCGGAACCCGCGCACCGCCAACCGCGAGCTGGTGACCGGCGCGGTCTCGGTCCGCTCCGCGTGGACCGGCGCTGGCGTCGCCGTCGTGGTGTTCCTCGGCGCGGCGGCCCTGCTCAACCCGCTCTGCCTGGCCCTCGCGCCGCTGGCCGTGGTGCCGATGGTGGTCTATCCGTACGGGAAGCGGTTCACGAACTTCCCGCACGCGATCCTGGGCCTGGCGCAGGCGATGGGCCCGGTCGGGGCCTGGCTCGCGGTGACCGGGGAGTGGTCCTGGGAGGCGGTGATCCTGGGGTTCGCGGTGGGCGTCTGGATCGGCGGCTTCGACCTGATCTTCGCCTGCCAGGACGTGCAGGCGGACCGCGCGCACGGCGTGATGTCGGTGCCGGCCCGGTTCGGCGTCCCGGCGGCGCTGTGGGGTGCGCGCGGTTCGGCGGTGGTGACCACGGGTCTGCTGGTCTGGTACGCGCTGGCGACGGACGCGGGGCTGTTCTTCTGGGCCGGCCTGGTGATCGTGGTGGCGGCGTTCTGCTACGAGCACACGATCGTGAAGCCGAACGACCTGTCCCGGCTGAACCGGGCGTTCTTCACGACGAACGGCTTCATCGGGATCACGTTGTTCGTCTGCGCGCTGCTCGACCTGCTGGTGCGCGGGCTCGTCGCGTAGTCCCGCCGGATAGGCTCCGCATCATGAACGACGGCAAGCGCATTCCCTGGGTCGTCGGCGTGTCGGGGGCGTCCGGGACGCCGTACGCCGCCTCCGTCCTGCGGGGGTTGCTGGCGGCGGGGGAGAGCGTCGACCTGGTGGTGTCGCGGGCCTCGCGGCTGACGCTGCTGGACGAGACGGGGATCGCCTTCCGGGACGCGCACTGGCGCGAGGACCTGGCCCAGTGGCTGGCCCGGGGCGCGGACGGGAAGCCCGACGCCTTCGACGTGCCGGTGGACGACGTGCGGTACTGGGCGGCCGGGGACCTGGCCGCGGGGCCGTCGTCGGGCTCGTACCCGGTGAAGGGGATGCTGATCGTGCCCGCGTCGACGGCCGCGGTGGCGGGCGTGGCGCTGGGGCTCTCGAAGGACCTGCTGCAGCGGGCGGCGAGCGTGATGCTGAAGGAGCGGCGACCGCTGGTGGTCGCGGTGCGGGAGACCCCGCTGAACGGGCAGACGCTTCGGCATCTCGTGGCGCTGGACGATGCGGGCGCCGTGGTGCTGCCCGCCTCCCCGGCGTTCTACGCGGGGGCGACGCACATCCAGGACCTGGTGGACTTCGTCGCCGGGCGGGTGCTCGACGCGGCGGGCGTGCCGCACGCGCTGTACCGCCGGTGGAAGGGGGAGCTCGGTGGCTCCCGATCGGAGTAGCGGGCTCCGCTCGGAGTAGCGGACTCTGCTCGGAGCAGCGGACTCTGCTCGGAGCAGCAGGCGCTCCGCGCTTCTCGTTGATCCAATGGTTGAGATTGATCCGATGAAAGATTCACAGGGTGTCGACCCCTGTGTACCTTAGATTCCATAACTAAACTCGCGGTATCGCTGGACAATGGAAGGCTTCATACCTATGGACGCCGTGGACAGGCAGCTCATCCAGGCTCTGCGCGAAAACGGCCGGGCCTCGTACGCCGAGCTCGGCCGCCTCGTCGGGCTCTCCGGCCCCTCCGTCACCGACCGGATCAACCGGCTGGAGGCGGCGGGCGTCATCACCGGCTACCGCGCCACCGTCGACGCCGCCTCGCTCGGACTCGGCGTGACCGCGCTGATCGGCATCTCGCTCTCCGACGCCGCCGACCACGAGGACGTGGCGCGCCGGCTGAAGGACCTCGCCGAGATCGAGGACTGCTGGTTCATCGCGGGCGACGACTCGTACATGCTCAAGGTCCGGGTCGACGACGTGGACGGCCTGGAGAAGACGATCCGCCGGCTGTCCGGCACCAAGGGCGTCTCGCGGACCCGTACGACGATCGTGCTCTCCACGAAGTGGGAGAACCGGGTCGGAGATCTGCCCGAGTAGGCAGGGGCGTACCTTGGGTGGGGCCTGTTGACGAATCGTATGGGAGGCGGCCGTACATGGACGTGGGGCTCAAGCGCGAGCTGGAGGAGAAGGTCCGTTCCGGGGAGCGGCTGACCCGCGAGGACGGCATCGCCCTCTACGAGTCGGACGACCTGGCGTGGCTCGGCGGCCTCGCGCACGAGGTGCGGACGCGCAAGAACGGTGACGTCGTCCACTTCAACGTCAACCGGCACCTCAACATGACCAACGTGTGCACCGCGTCGTGCGCGTACTGCTCCTTCCAGCGCAAGCCGGGCGAGAAGGACGCGTACACGATGCGCATCGAGGAGGCCGTCCGCCTCGCCAAGGCGATGGAGGGCGAGAACCTCACCGAGCTGCACATCGTCAACGGGCTCCACCCCAATTTGCCGTGGCGCTACTACCCACGGTCGCTCAGCGAGCTGAAGAAGGCCCTCCCGAACGTCTCGCTGAAGGCCTTCACGGCGACCGAGATCCACCACTTCGAGACGATCAGCGGGCTGTCGGCGTCGGAGATCCTGGACGAGCTCATCGACGCCGGTCTGGAGTCCCTCACCGGCGG
>NZ_DATCVQ010000703.1:0-2574 GCF_036566765.1 Streptomyces sp. | reverse complement strand
TCCCATGCCTCCCGAAGCTCGTCGATCGCCTTGTGCACTTCGGGGGCCAGCGTTCCGCCTGCGTCGGTGATGGCGTGCTGCACGGCGTACAGCTCCCGCATGTCGTTCACGGGGCGGTCGGGTGTCGGGTTGGTGGTCATGGCTGCTCCAGAAGGTCGATACGGTGGCGGTGCCGGCCCCCGCTGATATCCGCAGCGGCGGCCGGTCCTGCGTGGGTGGTCATGCGGCGGGTGTGAGGTGCTGCTGGACGATGCGCCGGTGCCAGCGGTGCGCCCAGTCCGGGCAGTTCGCGCAGTTCTTGTGCGTGTGACCCGGCAGCGGGTCGGAGCGGCGGGCATCCTCGGACCAGGCCATCGAGTCCGCGGACACCAGGTCGCCGGCGTACTGGGCAAGGCCGAGGGTTTTCACCCCGAAGCCGTGCAGTCGGTAGCCCTTGCCTGCGAAGTACTCGACGATCTCCCGGATTTCGCTGGTGGCCTGGCGGCGGCAGACGGAGCCGAGACCGACGACGGGCTCGGCGGCGAGGTCGATGCCGGCTTCCGCGTACAGCTGGTCGCAGTGCTTGTAGTCGTCGAAGCTGTTGCCCTGCAGCACCGGTATGAACTTGATCTCCGGGGCGAGGGCGCGAAGCTCGACCAGGTTGTCGACGGTCTTGCGCTGGTGGATGCGCACCGCGGTCGTCAGGTCCTGCTCCGGGTCGCCGGGCTTCAGGCCGCGGGCCTCACGGGTACCGTGGAAGACTTGGCCGCGCTGGCCGATCCCGCCTCGGATGACGATCTCCTCGCACATCCAGTCCTGCGGAGCCACCCACACGCACAGCTCATAGCCGAGCTCAGCGAGGAAGCGGCGGATCTCCGCAACGTACTCGGCGGCGGTGATCCTCCAACGCCCGAACTTCTGCAGTTCGGAGAAGCCCCCGGAGTCGATGCAGTAGCGGTGCAGGGCCCGCGGAAACGGGCTACGGCGCGGGGCGAGCCGAACGCGGGAGATGAAGAACGTGACGCCGGTGAAGAACTTTTCCAGCGTCTTGTCCCACAGCCACGAGGTCATGTGCGTGCCCAGGTACAGCTCCGTGACGATCTTGTCCCACATCGCCGCCCAGGCGCCGCGTTCGGCGATCCCGCACGCGCAGACGCACGCCCCGCCGCCGGAGCAGCCCCCGCAGTCCTCGCACCGGTCGTGGACGCAATGACCGCAGAGGAACGCCATCGGGCAGTCGCAGTCGGCGAGCGTCCACGCGGCATCGACGTCGGGGGCGATGGTCACACCGTCACCGCCTGAGCCCGGCGCCGGGCGATGACGGCGATCACCGCGACCGCGGCCAGCGTCATCCACGCCTTGCCGAGCAGCTGGCCCGGCAGGTAGGTGAACGACCCGAACGCCAGCCACAGGAAGATCATGCTGTCCGCCAGCAGGCCCACCGCGTTCGACGCAAGCATCGCCGTCAGCAGGCCCCGCCGTCGCAGCGGCTCGTACACGGCGAAGTCCAGAACCTCCGAGACCGCGAACGCCACAGCGGACGCCAACGCCAGCGCCGGGGATGCCAGCAGCCACGACAGCAGCGCACCCGCCACAATCGCCGCCACCACCGCCCCGCGGCCCGCAGCCTCCCGGGCCACATCCCGCAACACCAAAGCGGCGCCCACGAGATACACGCCGGCCGGAGCCGCGAAGCCGAAGCCCACCGGGACGGCGCCGAAATGAGTGACGGCCAGGTTCGCGGCCGGGATGGTGGCGATGTAGGCGGCGAGAGTCAAGCCCGGCATCACGGGGATCTTCACGATTCTCCTAGCGGTGATCTTGTGGTGAGGTGGGGACTGCCGGCCGCCTGCTGCTTCGATCAGCAGGCGGCCGGTGCTGCGGGTGGTCACTCGTAGATGCGGGAGAACGCCTCGCCTCGGCGGGCTGCTTCGATCTCCTCGCGGGTCATGCGCCGCACGCGGGCTCGACTTCGGTCGCCACCCGCGAACCCGGTGATCTTCCAGGTGCCGGGGCTCAGCGGGCCGGTCTGCTTCTCGATCTCGATGGGGTCGCCGACGGACAGCTCCTGGAGCATCACGTCGCCGCCTTCCAATTCGATCTCGTCGGCAGTGATGACGGCCACGGCCGGAACAGCCGCGGGCCCGCCCGGGTCGACCTCGGGGTGCGTGAACCGGACCGGCTTGCCCAACTCGCGGGCGTAGGCGATCTCCGCGCGAGTCGAGTCGCCGATGTAGTCACCGACGACGATCACCCGGTCGGCGAGGCGGATCTTCTGCCGGTGCTGGTCGTCCAGGCGGGTCTTCAGCGCCTCAGCCTCGACCGGGTCGGCCCACAGCGGGTGCGGCAGTTTCATGTTGCAGTCGGGCTTCAGGACGAGGGCGCCGGCCACGGACTCGGCGATGGCGGCCTCGACCATCTCCGGGGCGAAGCGCATCGAGCCGCACAGGACGACGACGTCACGGATATCGAGGCGCTTCTTGCCCTCGGTGAGGTGCTCTTCGGGGGTGAAGTAGTTCGGGTAGTTCACGGGTTCCTCCTGATGGGATTGCGACTGGTTGTCTCGGGCGAGTTGCCGGGGCGGTTTTCGGGACG
>NZ_DATCVQ010000702.1:0-23741 GCF_036566765.1 Streptomyces sp. | reverse complement strand
AGCCGCGGACGCCGCGGCGGACCCGTCCGTCCGATCCGGGCGCGCGTCCGGGCCCACTCGTGCCGGCCGCCCTCCGCACGGGAGTCACGGTTTCGGTCGTCGTTGCGGAATGCGTTCGAAGTCCCATGCGGACGACGGTAGGGACATCCGACCGAACCCGCTGAACAGCCACGATTCCCGTGGATTACCGGCGGGTTGTGGAAAAGTCCGTCACCCCTGCGGGTGCGGCCGCCCGCTACCGGGGCGAGATCACCACCGCGAGCAGCCCCGGTCCGGTGTGCGCGCCGATGACCGCGCCCACCTCGCTGACGTGCAGTTCCGCGACCCCCGGCACCCGCTCCCGCAGCCGGTCGGCCAGCGCGGCGGCCCGCTCGGGGGCGGCGAGGTGGTGCACGGCGATGTCGACCGGGCCGGCGCCCGCCCGCTCGGCCGCGATCTCCTCCAGGCGGGCGATCGCCTTCGACGCGGTGCGCACCTTCTCCTTCAGCTCGATGCGCCCGCCGTCCAGTTCGAGCAGGGGCTTCACCGCGAGCGCCGATCCGAGCAGCGCCTGCGCGGCTCCGATCCGGCCGCCCCGGCGCAGATAGTCGAGGGTGTCGACGTAGAAGTACGCGGATGTTCCGGCGGCCCGCTTCTCGGCCGCCGCCACCGCCTCGTCGGGCGTGCCGCCCGCGTCGGCGACCTCGGCCGCGGCCAGCGCACAGAACCCGAGCGCCATGCCGACCATGCCCGTGTCGACCACGCGCACCGGCACGGGCGCGTCCTGCGCCGCGAGCACGGCCGCGTCGTACGTGCCGGAGAACTCGCCGGACAGGTGCAGCGAGACGATGCCGGTCGCGCCCGCCTCGGCCGCCGCGCGGTAGGTCGCGGCGAAGACCTCGGGGCTCGGCCGCGAGGTGGTCACCGGCTTCCGCTTCTGCAGCGCCTGGGCCAGCGAGCGGGCCGAGATCTCGGTTCCCTCCTCGAGGGCCTGGTCGCCGATGACGACGGTCAGGGGGACCGCTGTGATGCCGTGCCGCTCCATCGCCTGGGGTGGCAGGTAGGCCGTGGAATCGGTGACGATCGCGACATGCCGGGACATGAGCGGGAGGTTACCCGCAGGGGCGGCCCCGCGGCAGCCCGGCCCCCGGTCCGCACGTGCTCGCGTCGCCCGGCCGGTTGGGCGGCGCGTCCGCTACACCCCTGCTCCCGGGCCGAAAAGCCCGACGCCTCAGTCAGTTCGTGGTCTCCGGGCGGGCCGACTTCTCCCACGGGTACGTGGTCACCCGCGGGTCGCTCGCCGGAATCTCCCGCGGCCCCGACGGCTCGCCCGCGCGCTCACGGTCCTTGGACCCCGCGGACGCCGACTCCGGCGTCGACACAGATTCCCAATCCCTCTCGGATGCCGAGGCTGATTCCGATTCCGCATCCGACCAGTGCCGCAGCGCCCCCGCCTCCATGTCGATCTCGGCGCTCAGCGTCGCCAGGTCGTCGTCGGCGAACTTGCGCGCCCGGTCCCGGGCCGCCCACCGCAACGAGTCCGCCGACTTCGTGACCTGCTCGGTCCGCTCCCGCAGGCCGGGCAGCTGCGCTGCCACCCCGGTCCGGTCCGGCTCGCGCTCCAGGCGCTTGAGGTCCTCGTCGAGCACGCGCGCGTGCCCGCTCAGCCGCTTGAACAGGTCGAGCGACTCCCGCAGCGAGGCGTCCTCGACCGCGCCGGCCTCCAGCGCGGCCTGCGTCGCGCGCATCGACGTGCGCAGCGCGAGTCTCAGCTGGGCCAGTTCGCCGGCGACCCCGCCCTGCCCGTAGCTGCGGGCGCGCAGCGTGGTGTCCTCGACCGTGCGCTTGGCCTGGTCGATGGTGCGGTCGACGCCGCGAGCGGCGGCTTTGGCCACCTTCACGGCCGCGTAGACACCCAGCGCGACGAAGGCGAAGAAGAGCAGCGCCATGATCGTGATCGCGGCTTCCATGAGCGTCGCTCCTCCAGCGTCGACTGTGTTCTTCCACCGTAAACGGAGAGGGCAGGTTGGGGGTTCCATCGGAACCCCCAACCTGCCCGTAAGGGATAACCCGGGGCCCGTCCTGCGGGCCCCGTGCCGGTTCTCCGTCCGCTAGCCGGCCAGGATCAGCCGGCCACGATGTTGACCAGCTTCGGCGCGCGCACGATCACCTTGCGGATCTGCGCCCCGCCCAGCGCCGCCACGACGGCCGGGTCGGCCAGGGCCAGCGCCTCCAGCTCGGCGTCGGTGATCGACGGCGCGACCTCCAGGCGGGCCTTGACCTTGCCCTTGATCTGCACGACGCAGGTCACGGCCTCGTCCACGACGTACGCCGGGTCGGCCACCGGGAAGTCCTGGTGGACGACCGAGTCGGCGTGGCCCAGCTTGCGCCACAGCTCCTCGGCGATGTGCGGAGCCAGCGGCGCGACCAGCAGCACCAGGCTCTCGGCGACCGACCGGGAGATCGGGCCGCCCACCTTGGTCAGGTGGTTGTTCAGCTCGGTGACCTTGGCGATGGCGGTGTTGAAGCGCATCGCCGCCATGTCCTGGGAGACGCCGTCGATCGCCTTGTGCAGGGCGCGCAGCGTGTCCTCGTCGGGCTCGGCGGCGACCACGGTGGCCTCGCCGGTCGACTCGTCGACGATGTTGCGCCACAGCCGCTGCAGCAGCCGGTACTGGCCGACCACGGCGCGAGTGTCCCACGGGCGGGAGACGTCCAGCGGGCCCATCGCCATCTCGTACAGGCGCAGCGTGTCCGCGCCGTACTCGGCGGAGATCTCGTCCGGCGTGACCGCGTTCTTCAGGGACTTGCCCATCTTGCCCAGGACGCGGCTGACCTTCTCGCCCTCGTGGAAGAAGCCGCCGTCGCGCTCCTCGACCTCGGCCGCGGGCACCGCGATGCCGCGCGCGTCCCGGTAGACGAAGGCCTGGATCATGCCCTGGTTGTACAGCTTGTGGAACGGCTCGGCCGAGGAGACATGGCCCAGGTCGAACAGCATCTTGGACCAGAACCGCGCGTACAGCAGGTGCAGCACGGCGTGCTCGGCGCCGCCGACGTACAGGTCGACGCCGCCGGTCGGCATGCCCTCGCGCGGACCCATCCAGTACTGCTCGATCGCCGGGTCGACCAGCTGCTCGGAGTTGTGCGGGTCCAGGTAGCGCAGCTCGTACCAGCAGGAGCCGGCCCAGTTGGGCATGGTGTTGGTCTCGCGCCGGTACTTCTTGGGGCCGTCGCCCAGGTCCAGGGTGACGTTGACCCAGTCCGCGTTGCGCGACAGCGGCGGCTCGGGCCGGCTGTCGGCGTCCTCCGGGTCGAAGGTGCGCGGCGAGTAGTCGTCGACCTCCGGCAGCTCCAGCGGAAGCATCGACTCGGGCAGCGCGTGGGCGACGCCGTCCTCGTCGTAGACGATCGGGAAGGGCTCGCCCCAGTAGCGCTGGCGGCTGAACAGCCAGTCGCGCAGCCGGAAGTTGACGGTGCCCTCGCCGATGCCGCGGTCCGCCAGCCAGGCGGTGATCTTCGCCTTGGCGTCGACGACGCCCAGGCCGTCCAGGGAGATCTCGTCGTTGGCGGAGTTGACCAGCTTCGCTTCGTACGAGGCGAAGGCGTCGTCCCAGGCGGCCGGGTCGGTGCCGCGGTCGTCGCTGGGCTCGACGACGCAGCGCATCGGCAGCTCGAAGGCGCGCGCGAAGGCGAAGTCGCGGGTGTCGTGCGCCGGGACGGCCATGATCGCGCCGGTGCCGTAGCCCATCAGGACGTAGTCGGCGATGAAGACGGGGACCTGCTCGCCGCTGACCGGGTTGGTCGCGTACGCGCCGGTGAAGACGCCGGTCTTCTCCTTGGCCTCGGCCTGCCGCTCGACGTCGGACTTCGAAGCCGCCTGCTTGCGGTACGCGGCGACGGCCTCGGCCGGGGTGGCGTGACCGCCGGTCCACACGTCGTGGGCGCCGGCGGGCCAGGCGGCCGGGACGATCTTCTCGACCAGGTCGTGCTCGGGGGCCAGCACCATGTAGGTCGCACCGAACAGGGTGTCCTGGCGGGTGGTGAAGACGGTGATCGCGTCGTCGCCGACGGCGAAGTCGACCCGGGCGCCCTCGGAGCGGCCGATCCAGTTGCGCTGCTGCAGCTTGATGGCCTCGGGCCAGTCCAGCGCGTCCAGGTCCTCCAGCAGGCGGTCCGCGTAGGCGGTGATGCGCATGTTCCACTGGCGCAGCTTCGCCTTGAAGACGGGGTAGTTGCCGCGCTCGGAGCGGCCGTCGGCGGTGACCTCCTCGTTGGCCAGCACGGTGCCCAGGCCGGGGCACCAGTTGACCGGGGCGTCGGAGGTGTACGCCAGGCGGTACTCGCCCAGGACGACGTCGCGCTCGGCGGTGTTCAGCGCGGCCCAGTCGCGGCCCCCGGGTACCTCACGGGCGCCGTTCTCGAACTGCTCGACCAGTTCGGCGATCGGGCGGGCCTTCTTCGCCTCGTCGTCGTACCAGGCGTTGAAGATCTGCAGGAAGATCCACTGGGTCCACTTGTAGTAGCCCGGGTCGATCGTGGCGAACGACCGGCGCTTGTCGTGGCCCAGACCCAGGCGGCGCAGCTGGGCCTTCATGTTCTCCATGTTGGCCTCGGTGGACACGCGCGGGTGCGTGCCCGTCTGCACGGCGTACTGCTCCGCCGGCAGGCCGAAGGCGTCGAAGCCCAGGGTGTGCAGCACGTTGTGTCCGGTCATGCGCTGGTGGCGCGCGAACACGTCGGTGGCGATGTAGCCCAGCGGGTGGCCGACGTGCAGACCGGCGCCGGAGGGGTACGGGAACATGTCCATGATGAACTTCTTGGGGCGGGCGACGACCGCCGGGTCCCCGGCCAGGTCACCGGTCGGGTTCGGCGCCTCGTAGGTGCCCTCGGCGTCCCAGAAGTCCTGCCAGCGTGCCTCGATGTCGGCGGCCATGGCCGCCGTATAACGATGCGGGGCCGCCGTCTCGGCAGCCGAATTCATCTCGCTCATGATCCCTGAAGCTCCATCGATCGTCTCTGCCCACTGCCCGCGAACTGCACTGCCACGAAATGAAAAATCCCCTCGCACAGGAGGGGACGCCGCGCCGATTCCGACCGGAATCTTTCATCCGTCGGGACTGATCAGCGCGGCTCGCTAAGCAGAAGGCGTACGGCACGCATGGCGTCAGGGTACCGCAGGGCCCGAGCGGGCCGCACCGACGTTCCGCCCCGCGCGCGCGGAGGGGCGCTCCGGTACGCGGTGGTCGGTTACCGGACGTCCCGGACCGACCGGGTTACTCCGCGTATCACCCCTATCCAGGGCAACCCCAGAGTCAGTTTGCTCGGTCGCGAGATGTAAACCTGCAAACCACCTACCCACTGGTATGGGGCGACTTAGCATGCGGCAACGGGACCTCTTATCCGCACCATTCGGAGTCGCCCCCATGAACCCTCATCGCAAGATCCGTTCGTCGCCCGGACCGAAGGCCGTTATGAGCCGCCCGGTTCAGGGCGGACTTTCGGTCGCCGCGCTGGTCATCATTCCGCTGCTCGCCATAGGCGGCTCGGACGGATTCCGCGCCACGCTCGACTTCACCACCGGCGTGCTCTCCCTCGTGTCGCTCACCGCGTCCGTGGCCTGGGGCCTGATCGCCACCGACCGGCTGCTGCTCAGTACCCGTCAGCGGCTGCTCGCCCAGGGCATCCACCGCGCCACCGCAGTCGCCTCGCTCGGCTTCCTGCTGCTGCACGGCACGGTGAAGGTCTCCCTGGGCCATGTGGAGCCGCTCGGCGCGTTCGTCCCCTTCGGACTCGGCGTCACCGGCACCGCCGGCCTCATCGGCTTCGGCTCGCTCGCCGGACTGCTGATGGTCGTCGCGGCCTCCACCGGGGCGCTGCGCAGCACCCTGGCCGGGCGCGGCAAGGTCGCGGCCCGCTGGCGGCCGCTGCACATGCTGGCCTACCCGGCCTGGTGCTGCGCCCTGGTCCACGGCCTGTACGCGGGACGCGCGGCCGCCACCTGGGTGGTGGTCATGTACTGCCTGGCCCTGGCCGGGGTCGCCGGCGCCGTCGCACTGCGCCTGCTGCCCGAACCCGTACGGCAGCAGCTCGCCGACCGCGTCCTGGCGCTCACCGGCCCCCGCGAGGAGCTCCAGGAGACGGAGCGGGAAGAGCGCCGCGAGGCCGGACCGGAGCCGTACGAGTCCCCCGCCGCGCGCCGCCCCCTGAGGGGCTTCGCGGAGCGGTACGGGGACACGAGCCCGGACGCGTACACGCAGGAGCTCAGCCGGGAGCCGGCGCCCCGCCCGGTCTCCCTCGACACCACGACCGTACGGACCCGTCCCCGGCTGACCGCCCGCGCACCGGCCCCCGTGCCCGCTCCCGCCCCGACTCCCGCCGGCTTCTCCGCCGCGTACCGCGCGGTGTCGGAGATACCGCTCGCCGAGCGGGTGCCCATGACCGAGGAGCTGCCGATCGTCCCCGACCCCGTCCCGAGGCCCGGCTACTGGCCCGCTCCCTCTCCCCCGCCGCCGGCCTACGCGAACCCCGCCGAATCCGTGCCCGGCCCGCTCGGGGGCCCCGCCCCGGGCGAGCCCTGGACCGCACCCGCAGGAGACCATCCGTGAACGCCCCGCTCCCCGACGTCCCCGAGGTCCGCGTCGTCGGCCTTCCCCAGCTCACCCAGGGCTTCGACCTGGTGGAGCGGCTCGACCTGGCCATGCACCTGAAGGTGCACGGCCCGCTGGAACCGATGAACGGCGAGCGGCTCGCACAGCTCGCCGACGACATATCCCTGCGCGGCCGCGGCGGCGCGGGCTTCCCCTTCGGCCGCAAGCTGCGGTCCGTGGCGCAGGCGGCCATCCGGCGCGGCGTGCGCCCCGTCGTGGTGATCAACGGCAGCGAGGGCGAGCCCGCCTGCCGCAAGGACACCGTCATGCTCAATCGCGCCCCGCACCTCATCCTGGACGGCGCCCTGCTCGCCGCCGAGGCGCTCGGCGCGCGCACCCTGATCGTGGCCGTGACCCGCAACTCGACGGAGATCTCGGTACGCGCCGCCCTCGCCGAGCGCGGTCTGTCCGACCGGCGCGGCCAGCAGCTGCGCGCCCGGGTGGTGCGCACCCCGGAGCGGATGGTCTCCGGCGAGGCGTCGGCGGTGATCCGCGCGGCGGGCGGCGGGCCCGCGCTGCCGGCCGGCCGCCGGGAGCGGGCCGCCGAATCGGGCGTCGGCGGCGCGCCGACGCTGCTGTCCAACGCGGAGACCTTCGCGCAGCTCGCCGTCGCCGCGCGGATCGGTCCGCGCCGCTACGGCCACTCCGGCCTCGACAGCGAGCCGGGGACGGTCCTGCTGACGCTCTCCGGGGCGGTCGCCCGCCCGATGGTGGTCGAGGTCCCCACCGGGGTCCCGCTGCGGTACGTGCTCCAGCTGGCCGGCGCCCCGCCGCTGCCGCAGGGCGTGCTCACCGGCGGCTACCACGGCAACTGGATCGACGCCGTGGCGGTGCACAACGCCGTGGTGTCCCGGGAGTCCCTGGCGGCCGTGGGCGGCTCCCTGGGCGCGGGCGCGATCCTGCCGATCGGCCCGGAGACCTGCCCGCTGGGCGAGGCGCTGCGCGTGGCGAACTGGCTGGCGGCGGAGACGGCCGGCCAGTGCGGCCCGTGCCGCCTCGGGCTGCCCGCGGCGGCCGGCGGCCTGTCGGACGTGCTGAACGGCGGCGGTCCGGCCGCCCTGGAGGCGCTGCGCGAGGTCACCCAGGCCGTCAAGGGCCGGGGCGCCTGCAAGCACCCCGACGGCTCGGCCAGGTTCTTCGCCTCGACCCTGTCGGCGTTCACCGACGACCTCGCCGCGCACGTCCTGGACGGCGGCTGCGGCCGGGCCACGACCGGGGTGCTGCCGCTGCCCGCGCCCGGCTACCAGGACGCGGAGGAGTCGATCCCGAGCGGCGAGCGCCTCGCGGTGGACTGGACTCTGTGCCAGGGCCACGGGCTCTGTGCGGACATCGTGCCCGAGCTGATCCGGCTGGGCCCGGACGGCTTCCCGGCGCTCGCCGACGCCTCGGTGCCGATGCATCTGCGCGGGCGTGCGCAGCGCGCGGTGCGCCGCTGTCCCGCGCTGGCCCTCCGGGTGGAGCAGGCCCCGCAGGAGCGGCCCGCGCTTCCGGCGGTGAGCCGCAAGGCGCTGGGCAGCGGCCGGGGTTGACCGGCCCGCACCCCGGGGTGTGACGTGACACACGAAGAAGCGGGCCATCCGATCCGGATGACCCGCTTCTTCTTCTGTGGAGCTAAGGAGAATTGAACTCCTGACCTCCTGCATGCCATGCAGGCGCTCTACCAACTGAGCTATAGCCCCGTGCTTTCCGTCTCCGTGTCGGTTTCCCTCGCGGCGACAGACAGAACATTAACCGGCTCCCCGGGGGTTCACCAAATCGGTTCTTCGGGGGCCGGACGGCGCCGGGTAGGGTCGCCCTCTGTGACCGTGTCCGTGATCGCCGCCTCCCGCGTCCGGCAGTGGCCCCTCGCCACCGCCGCGACGGCCTGCCTGCTCTCGCTCATAGCCTTCTGGGCAGCCCAGCGCGCCGCCCATGTGACGATGCTCGACCTCATGGTCTACCGGGCCGAGGGCGAGACCGTGCGGGCCGGCGGCGACCTGTACGCGATGCGCGCCACCTCGGCGAACCTCGCCATGACGTACCCGCCCTTCGCGGGTCTGCTGTTCACCCCGCTCACCCTGGTCGGCGTCCCGGAGATGCGCACCCTGGCGACGGCCGGGAACCTGCTGCTCCTGGTGGCGCTGGTCCATCTGTCGCTACGCCTGGTGACGCCCGGCCGGTCCCGGACCGCGCAGTGGAAGGCGACGTTCTGGGCGGCGGCCGTCCTTGTGTGGTGCGAGCCGGTGTGGACGACGCTGCGGTACGGGCAGATCAACCTGCTCATCGCGGTCGCGGTGCTCTGGGACCTGACCCGGCGGGAGGGCAACCGGTGGGCCGGCCTGGGCATTGGTCTGGCCACCGCGGTCAAACTCACCCCGGGACTGTTCGTGGTCCTGCTGATGGCGGTCGGTCTGTTCCGGCTGCGGGAGACGGGCTGGAACCACTGGCTGCGCCAGGCGGCCACCGCCACGGCGGTGTTCCTCGGTACGACGCTGGTCAGCGCGCTGATCCTGCCGTACGACTCGAAGCGGTTCTGGACGCAGACGCTGTTCGAGACCGGGCGGGTGGGCTTCGCGGAGGAGACCGCGAACCAGTCGCTGCGCGGGGTGCTGGCCCGGCTGATGCACACCGACGACCCGGGGATGTGGTGGGCGGCGACGGCCGCCGTCCTCGGCGCGGTGGCGATGACGCTCGCGGTGCGGGCGGCGCTACGCGAGGACAAGGCGCTCGCGGTGGTCGTCTGCGCGCTGACCGCCCTGATGATCAGCCCGATCTCCTGGTCACACCACTGGGTGTGGTGCGTGCCGCTCCTGATCCTGCTCGCCGACCGGGTGCGCACCGTCTGGCCGGTGGTCGCGGTGGCGCTCGCCTTCGCGTCGTTCGCCCTGTGGTGGGTGCCGCACGACCCGGGCCGGCCCGAACTGGACCAGAACCCCGGCCAGATGCTGCTGTCGGGGGTCTACCCCCTGGCGGCCGCCGGGCTGCTCGCGGGCTACGCGCTCACGCGGTGGCGAAGGAGTAGAACCGCTTGAGCGTGCAGTGCTCGTCGAGCAGCCGTCCGTAGATCGGCTCCCCCTCGAGTTCCCGGTAGGTCTCGATGGGGTCGCCTTTTATGATCAGCGCTCGCGCGCACTCCTCGCACCAGTACTGGTACTCGGGGTTGACGGGATCCATGTCCCGGACGATGGGCGTGCCGCTGCCGCACCAGTCGCACTTCCGCCTGTGGGCACCCATCACTCAGCTCCAGCTGTGGCCGCAGGCCGTGCACACGTAGGACACTCCGCCGTTGTCGCCGAGGACTTGGGCGACATGGGACGAGCCGCACGACGGACAGTGGAGGGGAGCGCGGGAATCCGCACGTTTCTCCGCCGCGGCGAGCAGATCATCCTTCTGCCCGGAACTGCTCGCGGCCATCGCACATTCCCTCCCGCCCGGACCGTCGTCCCCCTCCGGCGCTCCGATTCTGCCATGGCCCCGCAAGGGGGTCAGCGGGGTCGGCGCAGCAGACCGGTCGAGCCGCCCAAGATCGACGCGACGCAGAGCGCAAGGGCGCACGCCCACAGCGCATTGCCAGAGGCATGCGCCCCCGGCGCGTCCAGCCGGTTCAGGAAGAGCGTGCCGAAGCCCGCGACGCCCACCAGCTGACCGAGCTGGGTCACTGTGGCGAGCAGTCCGCTGGCGTCGGCCGCGTCCTCGGCCCGTACGGTGGCGAGCGCGCCGGTCAGCGCGGGGCTGAAGGCCAGCGACACGCCCGCGCCGGCGGCGGCGAACGTCGCGTAGAAGGCCGCACCGCCGCTGGAGCCGTCCTTGAGCACCCAGCCCATCCCCGCCGTTCCGGCCGCGGCCAGCGCGAAACCGCCGGTGATCAGGAACGGCTGCAGACGGGCCGGCCAGCGCCGCCATGTGAGCCCCACCACGCCGAAGACGACGGCGGTCGGCGCGAACGTCAGACCGGCGCGCAGCGCGCTGTACCCGAGCCCGCCCTGGACGTGCAGGGTGAGGGTGAACAGGAACCCCGCGTTGACGGCCATCGCCACCGCGATCCGCAGCACCGCCCGGCCCATCCCCGGGTGCCGCAGCACCCGCGGCGCCACCAGCGGGGCGCCGCCCCGGCGGGCGAGCCGAGACTCGTACGCGAAGAACACCGCGAACACGAGCAGGGAGGCCCCCAGGGACAGCCAGGACCACAGAGGCCAGTCCTGCTCCTGACCCAGGACCAGCGGGACGGTCAGAAGCGAGACGGAGGCGGCGAGCAGGACCAGGCCAGGCAGGTCGAGCGAACGGGCCCGCTCGGGGTCGGTGCGCTCGTCGCGGGGCAGCACCCGGGAGCCGAGGACCAGCAGCACGAGCCCGAGGGGCACGTTGACCAGGAAGACCGGCCGCCAGCTCGCGCCGAACAGGTCGGCGCTGACCAGGATTCCGCCGACGACCTGACCGGCCGCGGCCCCGGTGGCGAGCACCGCGGAGTACGCGCTGAGGGCGCGCACCCGGCCCTCGCCGGTGAAGTTGCGCTGGATCAGGCTCAGCACCTGCGGGATCATCAGGGCCGCGCCGGCCCCCTGGACCGCCCGAAAAGCGATCAACTGGCCCGTCTCCGCGGCTAGTCCGCAGGCGAGCGAGGCGGCGGTGAAGAGCGCCAGGCCGCCCAGGTACATCCGGCGGTGTCCGATCAGGTCGCCCAGCCGGGCGCCGGTGATCAGCAGCACCGCGTACGCGATGGTGTAGCCGGCGACGATCAGCTGAAGTCCCGCCCCGGAGGCGGCGAGTTCGGCGCGGATCGTGGGCGCGGCGACGTTCACGATGAAGACGTCGAGCAGGGCCATGAACTGCGCGGCGAGCACGACGCCGAGCAGCAGCCCGGGCCGGTTGTCGGTGCCACCGGCTTTACTGAGTACGGGATGTGAGGTGGTCGTCGTCATGGCTGTCAGCGTGACGCCGATCCGATACGGGTAACGAGAGCCCGCCGATACTAGTAGTGACAGCACCTGGCAACGGCGGCACAGGGACTCGACCATGGGGGCGTGACGACTATGGCAGCACCGACACAGCGCCGACGGCCCGAGCTGGCATCCTTCCTGCGCAGCCGCCGGGCCAGGGTGACACCACAGGACGTCGGCATGCCACCGGGGTTACGTCGCCGGACACCGGGGCTGCGCCGGGAGGAGGTCGCCCAGCTCAGCGGCGTCGGGGTGACCTGGTACACGTGGCTGGAGCAGGGCCGGCCGATCAACGCCTCGCCACAGGTGCTCGACGCGGTGGCACGCACCCTGCGGCTCGACCCGCCGGAGCGGGAGCACCTGTACCACCTGGCCGAGGTGGCGTACGCGCCCGACGCGGAGGACGACGCCCAGTCCATCAGTCCGGAGCTCCAGGGCATCCTCGACGCCCTGCACCCGCATCCGGCGGTGATCTACAACGGGCGCTACGACGTCCTGGCGACCAACGTCGCGTACCGGACGCTCTTCATGGGGCCGGAGCACGAGCTCACCGACCTACGCAACGTCCTGTGGACGCTCTTCACGGTGCCGGAGCCAACCTGCCCGCTGGTCCACCGGGACCAGGAACTTCCGCTGATGGTGGCCCAGCTGCGCGGCTCGTACGGGCGGCACGTGGGCGAGCCCGCCTGGGAGTCGTTCGTCCGGCGGCTGTCGGAGGCGAGCGGGGAGTTCGCCCGGCTTTGGGCGAGCGGCGACGTGGTGCCGCCGGGGGCCCGGGTGAAGACCTTCCGTCACGACGCCGTGGGCGAGCTGCGCATGACATCGGTCTCGCTCAGCATCAACGGCATGCCGGAGTGCCGGATCGTGACGTACACCCCGAACGACGACCACAGTCGCCGCGCGATGAGCGTGCTCTGCGGGACCTGATCGGAAACGACGAATCCCGCCCCCTGGTGGGGACGGGATTCGGTGACTGTGGAGCTAAGGAGAATTGAACTCCTGACCTCCTGCATGCCATGCAGGCGCTCTACCAACTGAGCTATAGCCCCTCGTGTTCTTCGCGCTCTGCGCTGCGAACAAGAAGAACTTTAGCCTGTGACCTGCCGGAAAGTGAAATCCGGATCCGGGGCTGTCTCCCGGCGCCGTCCCGGCGGGTCGACCGGCGTCAGTCGTCGTCGCCGAGGACCGGCTCGGGCAGCGTCCCGGCGTTGTGCTCCAGGAGCCGCCAGCCGCGGGCGCCCTCGCCGAGGACCGACCAGCAGCAGTTGGACAGCCCGCCCAGGCTCTCCCAGTGCTGGGCCTCCAGGCCCAGCAGCCGGCCGATGGTCGTACGGATCGTGCCGCCGTGGCTGACCACGACGAGCGTGCCGTCCACGGGCAGCTTCTCGGCGTGCTCCAGGACCACCGGGGCGGCGCGGTCGGCGACCTCGGTCTCCAGCTCGCCGCCGCCGCGGCGCACGGGCTCGCCGCGCTTCCAGGAGGCGTACTGCTCGCCGTACCGGGCCACGATCTCGTTGTGCGTCAGGCCCTGCCACTCCCCCGCGTACGTCTCGCGGAGCGCGGAGTCGTGCCCGACCGTGTGGCCGGTGAGCGCGGCCAGCTCGGCGGCCGTGGCCGCCGCCCGCTTCAGGTCGGAGGCGACGATCGCGTCCGGCTTCAGCGCGGCGAGCAGCCGGGCGGCGCGGCGCGCCTGGGCGACGCCGGCCTCGGTCAGCTCGATGTCCGTGGAGCCCTGGAAGCGGCGCTCCAGGTTCCACGAGGTCTGGCCGTGCCGCCAGAGGACGATCCTGCGGCCGGCGCCGCTCTTGGTGGCGCTCAGCTCAGCTCACCGTCCGTCTCGTCGGCGCCGGTCAGAGCGGCGTGCTCGGCCGCCTTGCCACGGGTCTTGACGGCGTCGTCGGGCAGGGACAGCTCAGGGCAGTCCTTCCACAGACGCTCCAGGGCGTAGAAGACCCGCTCCTCGCTGTGCTGGACGTGGACGACGATGTCGACATAGTCCAGCAGGATCCAGCGGGCGTCGCGGTCGCCCTCCCGGCGCACCGGCTTCGCGCCCAGCTCCTTGTTCAGACGCTCTTCGATCTCGTCGACGATCGACTTGACCTGGCGGTCGTTGGGCGCGGAGGCGAGCAGGAAGGCGTCGGTGATCGACAGCACGTCACTGACGTCGTAGGCGATGATGTCGTGCGCGAGCCGGTCGGCAGCCGCCTGAGCGGCGGTGTTGACGAGCTCGATGGAGCGGTCCGTGGCGGTCACAAGCTGGCTTTCGTCGTCGGTCGGGAACATGTCCAGGGTCTCACGGACGGCGGACAGCCCGGCAAGCGAATAGACGAGGGCCCGGCGGGCCGGTCCTGCGAGGACCGGCCCGCCGGGCCGCACGGGCTCAGGAACCGCTCTTGACCTTGTAGTCCTTGCCCAGGACGACCGTGACGTCGGCGCTTCCGGCGGGCGTGCCCTTCTTCACCGCGCCGGCCGGCAGCCCCAGGGTCTTGGCCACCTCGCCGGCGGCGACCTTCTGCGCGTCGTCGCGGTAGGTGACCTGGGACTTCGCCTCGGTGTCGGCCTTGGCTCCGCCCACGAAGGCGAAGCCGCCGTTGATCAGCACGATCCGCGCCGCCTCGGTCGCGTCCGCGTTCCCGCTGCCGTTGCGGATCGCGACGCGGACCGCCGCGCCCTGCTCGGGTGCGCTGACCTTGCCGCCCAGGATGTCCTTGACCACGCCGCTGCTCGCGGACTCCTTCAGGGTGCCGTCCTGGCCGACCGGCAGCAGCGCCGTCTTGTAGTCGCCGCCCTTGGCGTGCTCGGCGAGCTTGGCGAGCGAGGCGCCGAGGTCCTTCTCCGGCAGGGACGGGTCGAGGATCTGGGCCAGCGTCTGCACGGTGAGCGTGGCGCTCTTGGGGTCGTCCGACATCTTGCGCAGCACGCCGAACATGACCTGGCCGAAGCGCTGGAGCTGCTTGGCCTCGGACTCGCCGGGGCCGCGGTAGGTGGCGTAGGCGACGGCGGCCCGGCCGTTCAGGGTCTGGTTCTCGCCGCGCTTCACCAGCGGCGCCTCGCCCTTCTTCTCGCCGGGCACGTCCGTGTCGGTGGTGACGTCGATGTTGCCGACCATCTCGACGAGGCTCTCCAGGAACGGGGTGTCGAGCCGCCAGGTGCCGGTGATCTCGGTGCCGAGCAGGTTGCCGATGGCGTCGCGGGTGCCGGTGGAGCCGTCGTCCTCGACGGACTTGCCGAGCGTGGTCGCCGAGCCCTCGTCGTCGGCGACGGCGAGTTCGTTCGGCAGCAGGACCGTGGTGCCCTGCTTGGTCGTGGCGTTGTCCACGAGCAGCGCGGTGGACGTGCCGCCCTTCTTGGTGTTGTGGAGGTGCACGACGATCATGTCCCGCTTCTGCGGGCCGGTCGCGGTGTTCCGCTGCTCCTCCGCGGAGTCGTCGCCGAGGCCCGGGAGCTTGCCGGCCGACCACAGGTAGCCGACGCCGCCGATCGCGACGAGGGCCAGGACGACGACCAGGGCGACGAGGCGGTTGCGGCCCTTGCGGCGGGCCTCCTCGCGCCGCTCCGAACGGCTCTCGGTGAACTTGAGCCAGTCGATGACGTCCTCGGAGTCCTCGTCCTGCTCCTCGATGAACGAGAACTGCTCGGTGCGGTAGTCGCGATCCTCGCCGCCGTGCTCCTGCGGGGCGCTCCGGCGCTGGCCGGGGACACCGGCGGGCGCGGCCACGGGGGCCTGGGGCGGCTGCGGGGGCTGGTACGGCTGCTGCTGCGGAGGCCGGCCGTACGCGTCGTACGACTGCGGAGGCTGCGGGGCCTGCTGACCGTAGGGGTCGTACGGCTGCTGCGCGGGCGGCGCGGGCTGTTGCTGCTGCGCGTAGGGGTCGTAGCCGTACCCCTGCGGCTGCTGCTGGGCGTACGGGTCCTGATCGTAGCCCTGAGGTCGCTGCGCCTGGTGGGGCTGCTGGTACACCGGCTGCCCGTACTCGTCGTAGCCGATGATCTGTGGCTGCTGCGGGTAGTACGGGTCGTACGGACTGTGCTGATCGTTCACCGGTGCCCCTCTCCGAGGCTCACTCGCCGCGGTACAACTGGCGCTTGTCGATGTAGCGCACCACACCGTCCGGCACCAAATACCAGACCGGATCCCCCTGTGCGACCCTCGCCCGGCAATCCGTGGAGGAGATCGCGAGCGCCGGGACCTCGACGAGCGAGACCCCGCCCTTCGGCAGGCCGTCGTCGGTCAGGTCATGGCCCGGTCGGGTGACGCCGATGAAGTGGGCGAGCCCGAAGAGCTCCTCCGCGTCGCGCCACGTGAGGATCTGGGAGAGCGCGTCGGCGCCGGTGATGAAGAACAGGTCCGCGTCGGCGTTGAGCGAGCTCAGATCACGCAGCGTGTCGATGGTGTACGTCGCCCCGCCGCGGTCGATGTCGATCCGGCTGACCGAGAACTGCGGGTTGGAGGCCGTCGCGATGACCGTCATCAGATAGCGGTCCTCGGCGGCGGACACCGCCTTGTGGCTCTTCTGCCACGGCTGCCCGGTCGGCACGAACACCACCTCGTCGAGGTGGAACAGGGCGGCCACCTCGCTGGCGGCCACCAGGTGTCCGTGGTGGATCGGGTCGAACGTCCCGCCCATCACGCCGAGTCGGCGCTTGCCGCGGCCAGTAGGCACTTCCTGCTCTCCCATGCGTGCAGAGCCTACTGGCACGTCGGCGCGCTCCCTCCGGGCGGTCCGCCGGATCAGCGGTCGCGGTTGAAGCGGGTGGTGACCCACAGCAGCAGGAGCAGCGCGAGCAGGGCGCCGCCGCCGGTGAGGTACGGATTGAGGCTGTCGTGGTTGCCGCCGTGTTCGGCGCCCTCGGCGAGGCTGACCAGGTTGAGGGCGGTGCTGTGCAGGCTCATCTTCGGCAGGACCAATCGAGTCGGGGATGGGAGCGAGACTTCGCGCACATCGTATGCGGGCCCATCGGGCACGCTCACGCCGACTCAGTCGTTGTCGTAGTCGTCGTCACCGTGACGGCACCTCGCATCCTCGGATTTCCACAACGCCGAGGTTGTCCACAGGCTCCGACGGAGCGTGGAGCCAGGACCTAGGCTGGGTCTGTCAGGGGGACGAGCGAGATCTCGTACGAACAGGGGGCATCCATGACCGACGGCACCGAAAGCGCCCAGGGGAAGGTTCCGAGCAGGCAGCGCAAGCGCTTCCCGGACATCTCCTCGCGCGCGTACGAACACCCCGCGGACCGGTCGGCCCTGGTCGCGCTCCGCAAGCTCAACGGCTTCGACACGGTGTTCAAGACCCTCAGCGGGCTGCTGCCCGAGCGCAGCCTGCGGCTGCTCTTCCTCTCCGACTCCGTGCGGGTGAGCGACGCCCAGTTCGCGCACCTCAACGACATGCTGCGGGACGCCTGTCACATCCTGGACCTGGAGAAGGTCCCGCCGATGTACGTCACGCAGGACCCCAAGCCCAACGCGATGTGCATCGGCCTCGACGAGCCGATCATCGTCGTCACCACCGGCCTGGTGGAACTGCTCGACGAGGAGGAGATGCGCGCGGTCGTGGGCCACGAGGTGGGCCACGCCCTCTCGGGTCACTCCGTCTACCGCACGATCCTGCTGTTCCTGACCAACCTGGCGCTGAAGATCGCCTGGATCCCGCTGGGCAACATGGCGATCATGGCCATCGTGACGGCGCTGCGGGAGTGGTTCCGCAAGTCGGAGCTCTCCGCGGACCGGGCGGGGCTGCTGGTGGGCCAGGACCTCCAGGCGTCGATGCGCGGCCTGATGAAGATCGCGGGCGGCAACCACCTGCACGAGATGAACGTGGACGCGTTCCTGGCGCAGGCCGAGGAGTACGAGGCCGGGGGCGACCTGCGGGACTCGGTGCTGAAGATCCTGAACCTGCTGCCGCGCACGCACCCCTTCACCACGGTGCGGGCGGCAGAGCTGAAGAAGTGGGCGGAGACCCGCGACTACCAGCGGATCATGGACGGCCACTACCCGCGGCGCTCGGAGGACAAGGACACCTCGGTGACCGACTCCATCCGCGAGTCGGCCGGCCACTACGCCGAGACCCTGCGGACGAGCAAGGATCCGCTGCTGAAGCTGGTCGGCGACATGGCGGGCGGCGCGGGCGACCTCGCGGGCGACCTGGGCGGCAAGCTGCGCAGCCGGTTCGGCGGCAAGGCCGGCTCCGGGGACGGCAGGAGCGAGGACCCGAGCGAGGCCTGAGCCCTACGCTCTGACCGGCCTCGGATCGAGGGCCGGCCTCGGATCGAGGGCCGGTCAGAGCGAGGGCTGGGCCTTCGGGGACAGGGCACCGCACAGCGGGGCGACGGCGTCGTCGCCGGCAGCGTACGGGTCGGTGACGGCGGGGGCCTCCGTGCCGGGGGCCTGCTCGCCGGCCAGCAGGGGCCGCAGGGTCCCGGCGGCGTCGGGGGCGCAGGCCTGCGGGCCGGCGGCGACGCGACTGGTCAGCAGCTCGGCCCGGTGCATCCGCAGGTCCTCGCGGTCGAAGCGGAACTGCAGCTCGCGGTGGACGGTGAACAGCGAGGCCGCAGCGGCCGGGCCCGAGCCGGAGGCGGCGGGCCGCAGCGCGTACGTGAAGGTGTGGTCCGCGGTCACCTGCAGCAGGTTGGCGTCGATCTCCGCGAAGCGGAGGGTGCCCTGGACGCGGGTGGCCGGGTCGACCACGGTCGCCCGGGCCGGGTCGAAGCGGATCAGCCAGCCGGCGAGGGCGTGCCGGCCGTCCGACCGGGACGCCTCGACGCTGCGGTCGAACTGGGCCTGCTGGTCCGGGTCGATCAGCAGGCGCACCGGGCGGGTGGTCGCCCCGGACAGCACGTCGGGCTCCAGAGAGGAGGCCACGAGGTAGTCCTTGGCCACCGACAGGGCGGCGATGACCTGGCCCTCCGAGAAGTGCTCGGTGCGGCCCGTGTCGGGGAGGTTGATGCCGGCCACGCCGGTGCGGTACTCGGCGGCGGGGCTGTGGGCGAGCAGCTCGGCGGGCTCTCCGCCCGGGACGCGGCTCTGGGGGGCCAGCGGGGTCATCGTGGTCCGCAGCGGCTCGGCGCGGTGGACGGCCGGCGGCTGGTAGGGGTTGCGGACCCCGAGGTAGATGGCGGTTCCGAAGGCGAGGAGGATCAGCAGCACCAGTACGAGGGGCTGCCGGGAGCGGCGGCCGGACTCCGAGCCGGGGCGGGAGCGGACGGCGCGGGCGTGCTCGCCCATCCGTTCCTGGGCGGAGAACTCCTGGAGGCGGGCAGCGCGGACGAACGACTCGTCGAAAACGACGGATCGGTATTCGTCCTCACCACCGCCGGGGAGCCCCTCGGGTGTCCCCTCAGGCGGGTCGCCACGCCCTGCCATACCTTCAGAGTAGGTCGGCGCGGGCTTCCGTAAACGCCCAGGTACACGACAAGTTCGGAAGAATCCCGACGCGTCAGGGTGTGTGGGGAACGGCCGGGACGGGCAGGCCGGAGTGCTCGGCGGAGGCCGAGGGTCCGCGGTCGGCGGGGCGGGCCTCGGCGGGGCCGGAGGCGGTGGGGACGACGACGGGGGCGACGGCCGAGGTGGCGGCGGGGGACGGGGTGTCGACCCCGGTGGTCGCGGGCGGTGGGGCGGGGTCCTCGCGCTCGGCGGTGGCGCCCCGGTAGACGGCGGTGAAGGCGAGGGCGACCATGCCGACGCCCATCACGAGGGCGAGCACCCAGGCGACCGGGCGGTGCCAGCGGGCGCTGCCGCGGTAGGGGCGCAGGGCGCCGCCGTGCGGGCCGTACGGGCCGGCGTCGTCGTAGCCGTCGGGGTCGTAGCCGTCGGAGCCGAGGAAGCGGCCGCCGGGGTCGTAGCCGTCCTCGTAGTACTCGTCGTCGGCGGGGCCGCCGGCGCGGGCGCGGGCGGCGTCGGCCTCGGCGCGGGCCTGGGCGGCGGCGAGCAGCCGCTCGACGGCGGTGGGCTCATGGATTTCGGCGGCCCGGACGAAGTCCTCGTCGAACACCACGGTGGCGAAGTCCTCGTCCGCGCCTCCGCGGTCGACAGAGTCCTCGGGGTCCCCGCCGTCCTGGAACGGCTTGCCCCCCACGTCGTCCGGCACGGATTCAGAGTAGACCTGGGAGGTGGTTTTGGGCAGGGAGAGTGCGAACTATCCCTGCCCGTTCCGGACGGATCCGATTACCGGATGTGACCGTCGCCGGTGACGATGTACTTGGTCGAGGTCAGCTCCGGAAGGCCCATCGGGCCCCGGGCGTGCAGCTTCTGCGTGGAGATGCCGATCTCCGCGCCGAAGCCGAACTGGCCACCGTCGGTGAATCGGGTGGAGGCGTTCACGGCGACCGTGGTGGAGTCGACCAGCTGGGTGAAGCGGCGGGCGGCGGCCTGGGAGGTGGTGACGATCGCCTCGGTGTGGCCGGAGGACCACAGGCGGATGTGCTCCACGGCCTTGTCGAGCGAGTCGACGACCGCGGCGGCGATGTCGTACGACAGGTACTCGGTCTCCCAGTCCTCCGCGGTTGCGGGGACGACGGTGGCCTTCGTGCCCTCGGCGTGGGCGAGCACCCGCTCGTCCGCGTGGACGGTCACGCCGGCCTCGGCGAGGGCGTCCAGAGCGCGCGGCAGGAACGCCTCGGCGATGTCCTGGTGGACGAGGAGGGTCTCGGCGGCGTTGCAGACGCTGACCCGGTGGGCCTTGGAGTTGATCAGGATGTCGACGGCCATGTCGAGGTCGGTCTGGGCGTCCACGTAGACGTGGCAGTTTCCGGTGCCGGTCTCGATGACGGGGACGGTGGACTCCTCGACGACCGTCTTGATCAGCGAGGCCCCGCCGCGCGGGATGAGGACGTCGACGAGACCGCGGGCGCGCATCAGCTCGCGCACCGAGTCGCGGGACTCGCCGGGGACCAGCTGGATCGCGTCGGCGGGCAGCCCGGCGCCGCCGACGGCGTCGCGCACCACCGTCACCAGGGCGCTGTTGGAGGAGTACGCGGAGGAGGAGCCGCGCAGCAGGACGGCGTTGCCGGACTTCAGGCAGAGCGCTGCGGCGTCGACGGTCACGTTGGGCCGGGCCTCGTAGATGATGCCGACGACGCCCAGCGGGACGCGGACCTGGCGCAGGTCGATGCCGTTGGGGAGGGTGGAGCCGCGGACCACCTCGCCGACCGGGTCGGGCAGGGCGGCGACGTCGCGGACGTCGGCGGCGATGGCCCGGATCCGCTCGGGGGTGAGGGTGAGCCGGTCGATGATGGCCTCGCTGGTGCCGGCCTCACGGGCGCGGGCGATGTCCTCTGCGTTGGCCTCGACGATCTCGCCGGCCCGGACCTCGAGCGCGTCCGCGATCGCCAGCAGGGCGTCGTCCTTCGCCGCGCGCGGAAGTGGCGCGATTTCGGCGGCGGCGGCGCGGGCACGGTAGGCGGCCCGGGCGACGGGGGACAGATTGTCGAGGGGCGTGAGCGAGGTCATGTCCGCAGGGTACTGGCACCGCTGCGGACATCCCTCGTACATCCCGTACTGCGAGACGTGCCCGTGGACACCTCGCAGGACCCGGGGAGACGTCCCCCTGGCGGCGTCAGAAGGGGTGGACGCCCACCGGGGCGGCGGGCGGCGGGCCGTACCCTTCGGCGATCCGCTGGTGGTAGGTCTCGCGGTCGATGACCTCAAGGCCGACGATCTCCCACGGCGGCAGCTTGGCGGTCTGCCGGTGCTCGCCCCAGAGCCGCAGCGCGACCGCGGCGGCGTCGTGCAGGTCGCGGGCCTCTTCCCAGTACCGGATCTCGGCGTGGTCGTTGGCGTAGCGGCTGGTCAGCAGGAAGGGGTGGTCGTGGGCGAGCTGTTCGAGCCCGCGCCGGACCTCCTTCAGCGGGGCCTCGGACCCCGAGACGCTGAGGGTGATGTGCCAGAGCTTGGACACGACCCGTTCCTCGGCGCGCTGCTCGACGCGCACCTCGGCCAGGACCTCGGTGCGTCGCTCGGCCCGGCCGTCTGCCCGTCCGTCCGCGGCCGTGCTCGTGTCCGTGTCATCCGTCGCCGCACCGAAGTCGGCTCCGGCCTCGACGCTCGTCAGGGCGCGTTCGGACGTCCCGCGGGGCGGAGCCCCTGGGCGCGCTCGTCTCACCGGCGGCCTCCTGTTGTGATGCGTGCTGCTGTGCTGTACCCCGCCTTGTCTTGCCCCCGAGACAAAGTTGACCAGTCCGGGGCCGCATGTGGGGCGGTTTTGGTGAAGGTCTCCGGCGGATGACCGGAGTTTCAGCCGTTTCAGGTCCGGACCACGACCAGATCGTCCCGGTGTACGACTTCGCGCTCGTAGGCCGGGCCGAGTTCCTTGGCGAGTTCGCGGGTGGAGCGGCCGAGGAGCTGCGGGATCTCCTTGGCGTCGAAGTTGACCAGACCGCGGGCGACGGCCCGGCCGGCGGAGTCGCGCAGCTCGACCGGGTCGCCGGCGACGAAGTCGCCCTCGACCGCGGCGATGCCGGCCGGCAGGAGCGACTTCCGGCCCTCGACCACGGCGCGCACGGCTCCGTCGTCCAGGGTGAGCGAACCCTGCGGGGTGGAGGCGTGGGCGAGCCAGAGCAGACGGTCGGCGGAGCGGCGGCCGGTGCGGCGGAAGTACGTGCCGGTGTCGCGGCCCGCGAGCGCGTCGGCGGCGCGGCTGGCGGAGGTGAGCACGACGGGGACGCCGGCGGCCGCGGCGATCCGGGCGGCCTCGACCTTGGTGACCATGCCGCCGGTGCCGACGCCGGCCTTGCCGGCCGAGCCGATCTCGACGTGCGCGATGTCCTTCGGGCTTGCGACCTCGGCGATCCGGGAGCTACCGGGCTTGGACGGGTCGCCGTCGTAGAGACCGTCGACGTCCGACAGGAGGACCAGCAGGTCGGCGCGGACGAGGTGGGCGACGAGGGCGGCGAGCCGGTCGTTGTCGCCGAACCGGATCTCGTCGGTCGCGACGGTGTCGTTCTCGTTGACGACCGGCAGCGCGCCCATCTCCAGGAGCTGGTCCAGCGTCCGGTAGGCGTTGCGGTAGTGGGCCCGGCGGCTGGTGTCGTCGGTGGTGAGCAGCACCTGGCCGACGCGGATGCCGTACCGGGCGAAGGAGGCGGTGTAGCGGGCGACGAGCAGGCCCTGGCCGACGCTTGCGGCGGCCTGCTGCCGGGCCAGGTCCTTGGGGCGGCGGGTCAGTCCGAGCGGGGCCAGGCCGGCCGCGATGGCGCCGGAGGAGACCAGGACGATCTCCTTCTCGCCGCCGCTGCGGACCTTGGAGAGCACGTCGACGAGGGCGTCGACGCGGTCCGCGTCGAGGCCGCCCGCGGCGGTGGTCAGCGAGGACGAACCGACCTTGACGACGATCCTGCGGGCTTCCGTTACGTACTGCCTTGCCACTGTCACAAGTCCGAATCTATGTCAGGCGCGGCGGCCATCGCTTCCGTATTCCAGTCGCTGGACAGGGGCTGGACAGAAGGCGCCACGGAGGTTTGGTCGGCGTCCCGTGCGTAAGTCGGCCGTCGCCCCGCGCGTGCATTCGTCGACGCCCTGCGCGTAAACCCGACACGCGGACCGGGCCGGTTCAGGTGAACTTCCGCCTGTTCCGGGCGAATCGGCCGCGGTGGCTCGTTCAACCCCTTGCCCGGTCCCCCCGCCGGTCCTGCCCCCACTGGAGTCCCGCCGTGCGCTCTCTCGCTCGTCTCCGCCGGTCACGCCGCCCGTCCCGCCGGTCGGGCAGACTCCGGCGGTTCGGCCGACTGCGGCGGTTCGGTCCGCTCGCGGCGCTCGGCGTCGCCTTCGCCGGCCAGGTCGCCGGGGCCGTCGGCCCGGACGCGGCCCTCCTCGCCGCCTCGACCGCCGCCGGGCTGGCCCTGGAGGTGATGCTGAACCGCCGCCACCGCCGGCTCAGCCGGGTGCTGTCCAAGGCCCGCGCGGATGTGATGGTGCGCCAGCTGATCCGTGACCTGCTGCTGGTGGCCGGGCTGATGAACCTGGAGCCGCACGGCCCCGGACGGCACTATCTGCCGCTCTGCTACGGCCTGTTGCTCTGCTATGCCCTGTACTTCGCCTGCCAGGGCGCGGTGGTCAAGGTGCGCCGCTCCCGTACGCTGCCGGTCCTCACCCGCAACATCGACGCCTCGGCGCTCCGGCTGCGCCCCGCGCCGCCCGCGCTGCTCGCCCGGCACCCCGGCGTCCGGCTGCTCGGCGCCGGTCTGCCGGCCACGGCCGGGCTCATGG
>NZ_DATCVQ010000701.1:0-2631 GCF_036566765.1 Streptomyces sp. | reverse complement strand
GTCCTGCGCGCGGGCGGCCGTGAGGTCGGCGCGGCTCTCTGCGGCGGCGGCCTCGCGGGCGCGGTCCGCGGTCGTGCGGGCGGCCTCGCGGGCCGCGTCCCACGACGCGACGGTCGTCTTCTCCGCGTCGCTCGCGGCCAGCGCCGCCCGCGCGGGGTCGGCGTCCGGGGCGGTGTCGTCGAGCCACCCGGCCCGTACCGCCTCGGCCGTCTCCTGCTCGACCTCGGCGAGCCGCTGCCGCAGGTGTCCCGCCTCGCTGCGGGCGCGCTGCGCCTCGGTCGCGGCGGCCGTTGCGTCGCGGTGGGCGGTCTCGCCGGCCTCCTGGAGCGCGGCGGAGCGCTCCTCCTCCTCCGCCGCGTGCCGCTCGCCCGACTCCGCGGCCGCGTGCAGGGCCCGTACGAGGTCGGCGGCGGCTGTCGCGCGCGCGGCGAGCGCCGGGGCGGCGTCCCGCTCGGCCTCGCGGATCGCGACGGCGACGCGGGCCGAGCGGTCGGCTGCGGCGCGGTGCCGGAGCACGGCCTCGGCGGCCTGCCACGCGGAGTGCAGGGTGCGCGCGTCGATCAGCTCCCGGCGCTGGGACGCCGCGGTCTTCTCCGCGACGGTCAGCGCCAACGAGGCATGCCGGAAGGCCAGTTCCGCGGCGATCAGCGCGCTGCGGCCGCGCGCCTGCTCCGCCTCGGAGACGGCGTGCGCGGCCGCGGTGACCTGCTGCGCGAGGTCGGCGGCGCGGCCGCGCTCCTCGGCGGCGCGGGCGGAGAGCCGGCGGGCCAGCGTGCGGGTACGGCGCTCCGCGCCGGCGTGCACGTCACGCGTCCGGGCGCGGGTCTCGGCGGCCTCGACGATGCGGCCGAGCAGGTCGACGGACCCGGCGGTGAACTCGCGTTCGGCGGTGAGCTCGGCGCGGCGGCCGAGCTTGTTGCCGAAGCCGCCGACGAGGTCGGCGAGGCCGTCGGTGTCGCGGGTGTCGGTGACCGCGCGCAGCAGCAGGTCGGTGAAGTCGGAGTCCTTCTTGACCGCGAAGAGGCCGGCCGCCTCGCCCTCGTCGGCGTTCATCTCCCGCTGGTAGCGGAAGAGTTCGGGGTCGAGACCCAGGTCGCCGAGGTGCTCGTTCCAGCGGTCGTGGATCTCCTCCCAGTACACCTCCAGGTGCGGGTACGCCTTGCCCGCATCCGTCAGCGCGTCGCGGAAGCCCTTCATCGTGCGGCGGCGGCCCTGCGCGCCGGAGGCGCCTTCGACGGGCGGGCGGACGGAGGTGGCCTCCGCGACGGGGAGGTTGTCCAGGCTCAGACCGGGGCCGGGCCGGAAGGAGTACCACGCCTCGGCGAACTTCCGCGGGTCGTTGGAGACCTGGCGGCCGCGCCACTCGCTGGCCTTACCGACGACGACCAGCTCGCCGGTGAGGGTGTGCTGCCACTCCAGGGCGACGTGTCCGCAGTCGTCGGCGAGCAGGAACTTGCGCAGCACGCCGGAGCTCGCGCCGCCGAGGGTGTTGCGGTGGCCGGGCAGCATGACGGAGAAGATCAGCTTGAGGAGGACGGACTTGCCGCCGCCGTTCTCCAGGAAGAGGACGCCCGCGGGGGCGGGCCGGCGCGGCGGGCCGACCGGCTCCTCCTCGAAGAACTCCGCCTGCGTGGGGGCGGGGTTGGGCACGGGCTCGCCGACTCCCCGCAGGTCCAGGACGGTGTCGGCGTAGCGCGCACCGGCGGGACCGATGGAGTAGAGGCGGACCCGGGACAACTCGTACATGGCGGCGGACTCTCGTCGTCAGTCTGTGGCGTGGTCAGGCGGGGCGGTTACGCATGGAAGGGCAGGCCGGCGTCGGCGGCCAGCTCCAGGTCGTCGCCGTCCGGCGGCGGGAGGAGGGTGGCGGCGCCGTCGGACACGGGGACGACCCCGAGGTCGATCAGCTCGGCCATGGCGGCGCTGCCGGCCATGTCGCGGACCTGGAGCTGGTAGCGGGCGGTGGTGCGGTACGCGCCGCCCGCGTCGTCGCCGGTGCGCTGGAGGAAGCCGGAGTCGGTGAGGAAGGCGACGGCCTTGCCGACGATGCCGGTGGTGGAGCCGGCCAGGCGGCGGGCGTCCTTGGTCGCGCCGGTGGCGCTGCGGCGGGCGTAGATCCGCCAGGCGGACTCCAGGCCGGGGGCGTCGGACGCGGGGTCGGTGTTCTCGCCCTCTTGCTCGGCGCGCTCTTCGAGGCGGCGGCAGGCCTGGCGGACGAATCCGTCGACGCCGTTGACGGTGAGGCGGCCGATGTACGCGTCGTCGGCGAGGTCCTCGGGGCGGGGGAACGCCATCGCGGCGACGGCGAGGTGGGCGAGGCCGTGCAGGAACCGGTCGGCGGAGTCGGTGTTGGCGCGGCGGGCGTAGTCGCCCATGCGGACGGCGAAGACGGAGTCCTCGCCGGCGGTGACGGCCATGCCGGCGCGCGGGGAGACCTCGAGGACGACGAGGCCCAGACCGGTGGCGACGGCGTCTGCGAGCCGGGCGAAGGCGGGGTCCTCGCGGTAGCGGCGGAGCAGCTCGGCGTACTCGGCGTCGCGGGCGGGGAGCAGCTTGGGCTGCAGCCCGAAGGCGACGAGCCGGGCCGCGTCGGCGGCGTCGGCAGGGGTCACCGCGGCGGTGGGGGCGAGC
>NZ_DATCVQ010000700.1:0-10056 GCF_036566765.1 Streptomyces sp. | reverse complement strand
GGGGTGCGGAAGTGGATGGTCCACTGCTCGTACCCGTCGGGATCCTGCGTTCCGGTGCGCAGCCATACGTAGCGCTGGTCCATGTTGTTGCCGTGAGTGGTCGAACCGAACCGGATGAGCGCCACCCTGGACCGGGCGTCGAGACCGGGGCCACTGGCCTGGAGCCCGATCTCGTCGTCGTAGCCGAGTTCCGTCCAGCCGGTGCCGGATCCGGCCACGGCGGTGATGGCGGGGCGGGGGCCGCGGTAGAGGTACGGCGGGTAGTAGCGCTCGGCGGTGGTGTGCTCGTCGAACAGGGACTCCTCGGTCTCGGCGTCCAGGCCGAAGCCGCCCGTGCTGCCCGCCTTGAGTACGGTTCCGTCGGGCTGGAGCAGGGCCGTCGCGTGGTAACGCCGGTCGGTCGCCCCCTCGGCGGCGGGCCTGAAGGTCTCGGTGTCCGGGTCGAAGATCTCGGAGGCGAGGACCGGGACCTTGTTCATGTCGCCCCAGCCCTGCGCGGACCCTCCGCTCACCAGGACCGTGCCGTCGGCCATGAGGGTCGAGTCGCACAGCACCCGCGGATGACTCATGCCGCCGACCTGCCGCCAGCCCTTCTGGCGGTTCAGGGGCTGGTACACGTCGACGTCCAGGATCTCCGCGGTGGCCGTGCTCTTCTGCTCGAAGGTGAGGTCGCGGTGGTTCGTCTGCTCCTCGTGCTGGCCCCCGAGTACCAGGATCCGGTGCCGGGGCGCGCCCGGCCGGAGCGGGAGCAGGACGTTCGAGCCGTATGTGGGATAGCTGCGGGAGCCCTTCCCCCGCATGGTGTAGACGACGGGTTCCCTCACCAGCGGGGCGTCCATGGTCACGTCGTACTGGTAGAGCCAGGCGCGGTTGCTCTCGACCATGGCGACCAGCGGCATCGACGTGGCCGTCTTGCCGGGGAGGACGAAGATGTTGGGGTAGGTGGCCAGCCGGTCCTGCGACGAGAGCAGCGTGGGGTCGATCAGTTCCTCAGCCTGGCGCAGGGGGGACAGGGTGCCGCCGGCGGGATCGTAGACCTGGTAGTTGTTGTTGAAGCTGTTCCAGTAGCCGTCCCGCGCGTTGTCCTTGGACGGCACGCGGGCGGGGTTCGTGCGGCTGCCGCCGGCGATCAGCATCCGGCCGTCGGGCATCGTTGTGACGGCCGGGTACCAGCGGTTGACGCCCATCCGCGGGCCCTCGCTCCAGCCGCTCGCGGCGTTGGCGTCGTAGACGTGTACGCCCTGGCCGTCTTCGAGGCCCTGGTGGTTCGGGTCGACGTGCCCTCCGCCGACGAGGAGTCTGCCGTCCGGCAGGTGGGCGTGGCCTCCGCAGAAGATGTTCTTCGGTTTCGGAACGCCGCCGGTCATGGGCCTCTTGCGGGTCTTGAGGGTGTCCAGGTCGAGAGCGCGGGATTCGAGGGTGCCCATGTGGAACGCCTGCCATACCCACTTGCCCGGCCGGTCGGGGTTGGGGATCGGGTTGCCGGCCTTGTCCATCTCGCGCGACGGAGACCACATGATGACCTCGGCGCCGTCGCCCTTGCGGACCAGTGCGGCGTGTACGGCGACGATCTCCAGGTCCAGCAGCTGGAGGTCCCGGTCCGCGCCGAACCAGCGCCCCCCGGCCGGCTCGATCCAGACATCCACCATCGCGGTGGCCTGACGCGTCCGGATCTCCAGCCGGTCGGCGGGTACGCCGGGGGAGCCGAGCCGGCGCGGGGTCACCCAGAGTTCGCCGGGGGTGCCGGCGGCGGTGGCCCGCAGCGTGACGGCGCCGTCCTCGGGCTTGTCGGGCGCGGTGCCGATCCGGGTGAGCCCGGTGGTGCTGCTGACACGGATGTCGGCCGGCCCGGCCGCCCCCGCTGCTGCGGCTGACGCGGACTCGGGGATGCGCAGCGGTACGCGTACGGGCGCGCCGCGGCCGTTCTCGTCGAGCTTCAGGTGGATCCAGCGCCGCCCCAGGAGGGCGTCCGGGCCGGTGATGTCGAGGGGTTCGAGCGTCTCGGCGGCGGATGCCCGGGGCGCGGCTCCGAGGAGCAGCCCGGAGGCCGTCACGGAAAGCGCTCCGGCCAAGAGCGCGCGCCGCCTTACCGGACCGGTCTCTGGAATTCCGTCGTGTGGATTGTCTTCGGGCAGCCGGGATGATTGTGCCATCGCGAACCTCGCACTCCGGGTAGGTTTTTCCGGTGTTCTCGGCTGCACGCTAGCAGGGGAAGGCGGGGCCGCTTGAGAGTGCGGAATCCGCATGTCAGAGAGCTTTCCGCATATTCGTATCGAGTGGCGGCGAGAAACGTTTCCGCGTTATTCCAGTGAGTCGGGAAAGAGAATGAAGAAGGTTTATGTATCCGGTTTTTCATTCGCGCCCCGGCGTGCGCCCCGGCGCATTGATTGCATGACGGAGAGCCGCGCGAGTGACTCGATCTCGCAGTCGAGTGAATCGAACGTGTGAAGTGCTGCTCGCTCGATCGGGTGTCAAAGGATGGCGGGCGATGCGGCGGGCCGGCAGGAAGCCGTCCTGCGCACACCCCACCTCGACCCGTCACAGGAGGCTGTGTGACCACCCAACTCACCCGGATCGACTTCGACAAGGAAACCGGGATCGGACCAGAGGAGCAGGAAGGAAAGTTCGACGCCGAGGAACAGAAGTTCATGGAGGACCTACAGGGCAACATCCTCAAGAGCCATGGACGGGACCACAGCCGCCATCTCTTCATCCGGTTCACCCCGGGGAAGGCGGAGGCGGGCAGGCAATGGCTGAAGGCCATGAGTCTGAAGGTGACCTCGGCCAAGGCCCAGTGGGACCTGTCCGCCAAACGCGCCAAGATCTTCGCCGATGCGCGGCGGCAGCCGGATCCCGAGGCGTATCTGAGCCTCGAACTGGCCACGAACGCCAGCCCGCCCTTCATCGGCCTGATGCTGTCCTTCAAGGGCTACGAGACCCTCGGGTACGCCACCCCCTCGGCCGACCCGTCCTTCAAGGCCGGTACGAGAAGCGAGGCGACCTACAAGAAGCTCGGCGACCCGCTCCCGTCGGCGTGGGAGGAGGGGTTCCGGAATGACCTGCACGCGCTGGTCATCATCGCCGACGACAGTCCCGATGTCGTGAAGGCCATGGCGACGACGATCCGCGAAGGCGTGGAGAAGGGCATCAGCCCGTGCGGAACGGTCGCGCACGAGGAGATCGGAAAGGTGCTCCGGCTGCGGCCCGACGGCCCGGTGCGCGAGCACTTCGGCTTCGCCGACGGCGTCAGCGAACCGCTCTTCCTCACCAAGGACATCAAGAAGGCCAAGGACGGGGAGGGGACCAGCAGGTGGAACCCGGCGGCTCCGCTCAAGCTCATCCTGGCCAAGGACCCGGTGGCCCCGCAGGAGGAACCGTTCGCCCACGCGGGCAACGGGATGACCGGCTACGGCACGTACGTCGTCTACCGCAAGCTGGAGCAGGACCTTGCCCGCTTCAACCGGCAGCGCCTCCTGCTCGCGCAGGAACTCGCCAAGGCGGACGGACGCAAGAAGACGCACCAGGGCGACCTGGAACTCGCCGGCGCGTACATGGTCGGCCGCTTCCGCGACGGCACGCCGGTCGGCGAACCGGCGACCGCGCACGGAGTCGACGACCCCATCCCCAACGACTTCGACTACCTGCACGACAAGAAGGGCGCGCTGTGCCCGTTCCAGGCGCACACCCGTAAGACCAACCCCCGCGGCGACACCGTGTGGCAGTTCGGCGCGAAACTGGAGGACGAGCGGCTCATCCGGATCACGCGCCGCGCCATCAGCTACGAGCAGAAGACCGCCACGGGCGAGAAGAAGGTGGGGCTGCTGTTCCTGTGCGCTCAGAGGGACATCGCCAAGCAGTTCGAGTTCATGCAGCAGAGCTGGTGCAACAACGTCGACTTCGTCGTCGGCGGGAAGGAGGGCGAACCCAAGACGGGTCAGGACCCGGTCGTGGGCCAAGGCCACCTCGAACCCGCGCCCCGCTGGCCCAAGAAGTACGGCGTGCCCGGCTCCACGTTCGCGAACGGCATCGCGGAGTCGGTGACCATGCGCGGCGGCGAGTACTTCTTCGTGCCGAGCATTCCATTCCTCAAGAACGCGGACACGGTGGGCCGTTGAGGTCGCGGTAGGTCCGAGACGATGCTGATGCCCGTGCCGGGCGGCGGTCCGCCGCCCGGCACGGGCATCAGCGGCGTCCCTCTGGACGAGCGGCTACTGGGCTGCTGTCGCAGTGGGAATGTCGACGCGGGCGGCCCTGCGGGCCGGCCAGAGCGAGGCGAGAAGCGCGCCCGCCAGGGCGATGAGCACGCCGAGAGCGAGGCGCCCCCAGGGAAGGACCAGTGTGTAGCCCGCGACGCTCTCCTGGAAGGTGCGGCCGAGTGCCCAGCCCATGAAGATCCCCAGGACAGTGCCGAGGGCCGTGCCCAGCGCGCCGACGAGCAGGGCTTCCAGGCGGATCATCCTGGTCACACCGGCGCGGTCCAGGCCGATGGCGCGCAGCGTGCCGATCTCCTTGCGGCGTTCGAGGACGGACATCGCGAGGGTGTTGGCGACTCCCAGCGCGGCGATTGCCAGGGCCATGCTCAACAGGGCGTAGAAGACGTTGAGTTGGTCGCCGATGCCGCTGGTGTCCTCGGCTGCGATGGTCTCCTTGTCGAGTACGGCCAGGGCGGGGTTGTCGCCGAGGGCGCGGGTGACGTCCGCGAGCGCGGCCCGGCTGGGGCCGCCCTTCGTGGCGACGAGGATCGCATGGGTGCTCGGGGCGGAGTCGTAGCGGGCGACGAGGGCGTCGGGCGCGGTGATGCTGGGCGTCAGATCGCTCTGCTCGTCCGCCTTGTAGATGGCGCCGATGGTGACGTCGCCCGACTTGTCCAGCCGTTTCAGGGGCAGGCTCTGGCCGACCTTCCAGCCGGCCGCCCTGGCCTTGAAGTCGGCCACGGCGATCTGGCCTGCGGCGAGGCTGTCGAGGGAGCCCTCGATGACGTCGTACCGCAGGAGTGTGCCGATGGTGGCGGTGTCGACGCCGGTCAGTACGGAGGTGGTGCCGCCCAACTCGTACTGGGTGGACTGGTTGAGCGGGCTGTAGGCGGCGTCCGGCAGCCTTTTGAGGAGCCCGGCGGTGGCGGGGGTCATCCGCTGGCCGCCGGAGGGGGCCTTCACCACGTAGTCGGCGGTGAGGGCGTGGGTGGTCGCTCGTTCGAGGTACTGCGAGGCGGAGGCGCCGAGGACGGACAGGCCCGAGGCGAGGGTGAGGGCGATGGCGAGTGCGGCGGCGGTGGCGCCGGTGCGGCGCGGGTCGCGCACGGTGTTGCGGGCCGCGAGGTCGCCGTGGACCGGGCTGCGGCGTACCAGCAGCGGCCGGACCAGAGCGACGAACGGCCGGGACAGCAGCGGGATGAGGCCGATCGCCCCGATGAGGGTGAGGCCCGCTCCGAGGCCGATGACGGTCCGGGCGTCCGTCCCCGTGGTGAGGGCCCCGTACACCACGGTGGCGATGCCCAGGAGCAGCAGCGCGGCGCTGAGGCGGTTGCGCAGGGAGCCGGCGCTCGCGGGCGCCGGGGGCTCGGCCGCGCCGAGCGCGGCGACGGGCGGGATGGCCATGGCCCGGCGGACCGGCAGCCATGCGGCGATCACCGGCAGGGCGGTGCCGACCACCATCGCGATGATCACGGTGACGGGGGTGAGGACCAGTGGGGCGGGCGGGGCATCGGCGGGGGAGAAGAGGGTCTGGAGCAGGGATGCGACCCCGGCGCCGGCCATGACGCCGGCCACGGAGGCGATCAGCCCGACGAGGACGGACTCGGTCAGCAGGATGCGGCGCACCTGTCGGCGGGAGGCGCCGACGGCCCGCATCAGGGCCAGCTCCCGGGTGCGCCGGGAGACCAGCATGGTGAAGGTGTTGGAGATGAGGAAGGTGGCCACGAACAGAGCGACCGCGGCGAAGCCCAGCATGATCTGGCTCATGGTGTCGCTGTCACCGGAGGCGAGGTTCGCCTGGAGCCGGGCGAGCTGGGCCCCGGTGATGACGCTGGTGTCCTTGGGCAGTACCGATTCGACGCGGCTGCCGAGCCGGATCACGTCGGCGCCGGGATCGGCCGTGATCTCGATGTGCGTGTACTGGCCGGGCTGGAGGAACAGCCGCTGGGCGACGGCGTTGCTGAACAGCGTCAGACTGCCACCGGCGGAGAGCTTGGACCCGTCGGTGCGGAAGACGCCGGTGAGCCGGTAGGAGTCGGCTCCCGTGTTCGTACCGACGCGCACGGTGTCGCCCACGCGATAGCCGGCCTTGGCGGCACTGGCCTCGTCGAGGGCGATCGTCTGGTCGCCGGTGGGGCCGGAACCGTGGGTGAACCGGTAGGCGGGGTCCGTTCCCCGCGCGTTCGGGGCGAAGTTGCCGCCCTGACGGAACTCGCCGTTGCCGAGCAGCCGGCCCTCGGGATCGGCCACGGCGGCGAAGCCGCTGACGCGCCCAGCGGCGGCGGTGACGCCGGGAAGCTCGGCCAGCTTGGTCCGTGTGCGGTCGTCGAGCGTGGCCGACGGTCCGTCAGGGGTGGTATCGGGTGCGACGTTGAGGGAGATGCGGTCATAACCGGCGGACGCCCGGTCGACGGCGGCCTGCTTGAGACTGTCGCCGTAGACGAGGCTGCCGGTGACGAAGGTGACCCCGAGCATCACCGCGAACGCGGTCATCAGCAAGCGGGCCTTGTGCGCGAGCACATTGCGCAGAGCGGTACGGAACATGGCGTACGGAATCCTGGGAGGCGGGCTCGACGGAGGCGAGCGGGCGGCTGGTGCGGTGCCGGAGCGAGGGCGGTCAGCTCGTGCGCGAGCGGGCGTCGAAGCCCTTCATCCGGTCCAGGACCCGCTCCGGGGTGGGACGGACCATCTCGTCGACCAGGCGGCCGTCGGCAAGGAAGACCACGCGGTCGGCGTAGCCGGCGGCGAGGGGGTCGTGGGTGACCATGACCACGGTCTGGCCCAGCTCGCGCACCGAGTCGCGCAGGAAGCCCAGGACCTCGGCCCCGGCGCGGGAGTCCAGGTTGCCGGTGGGCTCGTCGCCGAAGACGATCGCGGGGCGGGAGACCAGTGCGCGGGCCACCGCGACGCGCTGCTGCTGCCCGCCGGACAGCTGTCCTGGCCGGTGGCCGAGACGGTCGGCGAGGCCGACCATCGTGACCACGCGCTCCAGCTGCTGCCGATCGGGCCGCCGGCCGGCGATGGTCAGCGGCAGGGTGATGTTCTCCAGCGCGGTCATGGTCGGCAGCAGATTGAACGACTGGAAGACGAAGCCGATCCGGTCGCGGCGCAACTGGGTGAGCTGCCGGTCGTCGAGCGTGCTCAGCTCGGTGGTGCCGATGCGCACCGAGCCGGAGCTGAACGAGTCGAGCCCGGCGGCGCAGTGCATCAGGGTCGACTTGCCGCAGCCGGAGGGACCCATGATCGCGGTGAACTCGCCCTCCCGGAAGGAGATGCTGACACCGTCCAGGGCGGCGACACGGGTGTCACCGCTGCCGTAGACCTTCGACAGGTCGGTGACGGCGGCCGCGATCCCGGCCGTCGGGTGCGGCATGAGCGAGCCGTGGTGGTCAAGGGGTGCGGCGGTCACAAGGACTCCTCTTCGGTGTGCCAAGGGGTACGGATCGAAGGGTGTCCGGGGGACGTATCGGAGTCTGGGCCGCCGTGTATCGGCGTCCGCTCAGCTGTGCAGCAGTTCTGTAGGGGGCAGTCCCGGTGCGTACGGGCCGGGCGGTCAGACCGGCAGGCGCAGGGTAGCGACGGCGCCGCCGTCCGGGGCGTTGTCCAGGCGCAGCTCGGCGCCGAGGAGCCGGGCCTGGCCCAGGGCGATGGTCAGGCCCAGGCCATGACCCGAGCCGCGCTCCGCCGCGCCCGTGTGGAAGCGGCGGGGGCCGTCGCGCAGCAGGTCCGGGGGGAAGCCGGGGCCATGGTCGCGTACGACGACGCAACGGCCCTCGACGGAGACCCGTACCGGAGTGTCGCCGTGCCGGTGGGCGTTGACGACGAGATTGCTGACGATCCGTTCGAGGCGGCGCGGGTCGGTCTCCACAGTCTCGGCCGCCTCTTCGCGCCGTACGTGGGCGACGGTGACGTCCGTGTCGAGGCCGGTGCGCGCCACCGCCTCGGAGACGACCGCCCCGAGCGGCACCCGGGCGCGGACAGGGTGTTCGGCGCCGGCGTCCAGCCTGGAGATCTCCAGCAGGTCCTCGACCAGGTCGCGCAGGTCGCGCACCCGGGCCCGGACCAGGTCCTCCGTCTCACCGGACGGCAGCAGGTCGGCGGCGGCCAGCAGACCGCCGACAGGGGTGCGCAGCTCGTGGGCCACGTCCGCGGTGAACTGGCGCTCGGTGCGCAGCCGTCGGCCGAGAGTGTCCGCCATGAGGTCGACGGTGGCGGCGATGTCGTCCACCTCGTCGCGACCCTGGGTGGGCCCCGTCCGGGCATCCAGATCTCCGGCGGAGATGCGGCCCGCGGTTTCGGAGACCCGGCGCAGTCGGCGGCCGAGCAGCCCGGCTCCGTAGACCGCCAGGGGCGTGGCCGCCGCGAGTGCGATGACCGAGGCCACGGTCATGGTCACGTCGAGCCGGCGCAGATCGTGGAGCTGCGGGCTCATATTGACCTGAAAGGCCAGCACCGGGCTGTCCGGGCCGCCGACGCGCTGGGCGGCCCAGGCGCTCGGGCCCACATTTCCGTCGATGCGCCCGTCGTAGGCCGTGTGCCGGGCGCCGTCCGACGGGTGCCGCAGCGTGACGGGGAGGCCGGGCGGATCGAGCTGGGCGCCGTCTGTGAGGGTGCCGGTGCGCCGGTAGGTGTCCATGGCGGAGTACAGCCGGTTGAAGGCCTGCATTTCGGCCTGGCTCCGGATGTCGCTCGCGGTCCACATGTGCACCAGTACCCCGACCGCCGCCGCGACCAGGCATGCTGTGGACGCGGCCAGCGCGGCGATCTTCCAGCGCAGGGGCACGCGGGCCGGCTGCGTCCGGTGGAAGGGGGGCACCGGCCTCAGCGCCTGAGCTTGTAGCCGAAGCCGCGGACCGTCTCGATCCGGTCCCGGCCCAGCTTGCTGCGCAGCCGCTGCACGCACAGGTCCACGACGCGGCTGTCGCCGTCCCAGCCGTACTCCCAGACGTTCCGCAGCAGGGTGTGCCGCTCCAGCACGATTCCCGGGTGGGCGGCGAACTCCAGCAGCAGCTTCAGTTCGGTCGGGGTCAGCGCCACCGGGCGGTCGGCGACGGACACCTCCAGACCGCCGGTGTCGATGGTCAGGTCCCCGAAGACCAGCGACTCTCCCGCGGCGGGTGAGGGCCCCTCGCCGGCGGCCTGCCCGGGCCCCGGGGCGGGCGCGTAGGTCGCCCGCCGCAGCAGTGAACGGATGCGCGCCACGAGCACGTAGGTGTCCACGGGTTTGACCACGTAGTCGTCGGCCCCGGCCTCCAGACCGGCGACGACGTCGAGCCCGTCGCCGCGGGCGGACATCATCAGCACGGGCACCAAGCTGGTCTCCCGGACTCTGCGACACAGGCCGATCCCGTCGAGACCGGGCAGCATCACATCCAGAATCAGCAGGTCGAAGCTTTCATCGCGGAAGAGCTCCAGCCCCGCCAGCCCGTCGGCCGCGGCATTCATCCGGTAGCCGTAGCGCTCGAGGGCGACGGTGAAGGACCGGCGCATCAGATCGTCGTCCTCCACCAGCAGCACGCGCACAGGTCGCGGAGAGGCCGGGGCCGGGGTGGGCGAGGACACGGGTACATGACTCCTGTTCGGAGGGTCGTGAGGCACGGGTCCCGTATGCACGCACGCGCAGACGGCGACCTGAAAGAAACGATATGGCAGACATCGGACGCGGCGACGCGTCGCCCAGGGGACACGCGGCACACCCTCACCGCCTCTTCCCTCGACGAATGCCCAGGTCAGGTTGGACGGCCTCGCTCGAGCAGCTGCCAGATCCAAGCCACGGCGCCCCCTTTGCCGTGACCTGGCGCACTGATCCGATGGACGACCAAGCGCTTCCTGATACCCACCCGATACAAACCCCGCCCCCGCC
>NZ_DATCVQ010000699.1:0-4085 GCF_036566765.1 Streptomyces sp. | reverse complement strand
GGGCCGGCAACTGGGCCATGGAGCGCGGTGACGCCGAAGCCGCCCTCGCCGCGTACGAGACGGCCGTCGAGCTGCTCCCGCTGGTCGCCCCGCGCGAGCTGGCCCGCCGCGACCGGCAGTACACCCTGCGCCGCACCGCCGGTCTCGCCGCCTCCGCAGCGGCCGCCGCCGTCTCCGCGGGCCGCCCCGGACGGGCCGTGGAACTCCTCGAACGCACCCGGGGCGTGCTGGCCGCCGACGCCTTGCGCACCCCGGACGCTCCCCTCGCCGCCCTGCGTCGTGACCATCCCGAACTCGCCGCCGAGTTCGAGGAGCTGCGCCTGCAGAGGAGCCCGGCCCTGTCCGAGGGCTCGGCCGAGCAGCGGCTGCGGCACGGCGCCCGCTGGACCGCACTGCTCGCCCGCGTCCGCGCCCTGCCCGGACATGCGGACTTCCTGGCCGGGCCGTCGCTCGCCGAGCTGAGGGACGCGGCCGCCGACGGTCCCGTCGTCCTCCTCTACGCCACCCCCTGGCGGTCCGACGCCCTGATCCTCGACCCCGCCGCGCCCCCCGAGAACCCGGTCGCCGTCGTGCCGCTGCCGGACCTCGTGGCCGAGGACGCGGGCGCCCGTACCGAACGGCTGCGGGCCGTGCTCGCCGCCGACGACGAGCCGGACGACGACGCGTTCGCGGCCTTCGCCGCCCAGGAGCGGGCCCAGCGCGAGCTGCACGACACCCTCGCCTGGCTCTGGGACGCCGTGGCCGCCCCGGTACTGGAGCGGCTCGGCGTCGACGGCGCCGCCGACCGGCCCGCACCGCGCCTGTGGTGGTGCCCGGTCGGCTTCCTGTCGTCCCTGCCGCTGCACGCGGCCGGCCGGCACCGCGAGGAACCGCCCGCCGGCCGCCGCCGTGCCACCCTCCTCGACCGGACCGTCTCCTCCACCACCTCCACGCTGCGGGCCCTGGCGCACGCCCGGACCCGCCCCGCCGCCCCGCCGTCCGCGGGGACGCTGGTCGTCACCCTGCCCGAGACCCCGCACGCGGAACGCCTCGGCCACGCCGAGACCGAGGCGGCCCGCGTGGCCGAGCTGCTGCGTCCCGCCGGGCCGGTCACCGTGCTCAGGGGCCCCGCCGCCACCGCATCCGCCGTGCTCGACGCCCTGCCCCGGCACGGCGTCGCGCACTTCGTCTGCCACGGCCTGACCGACCCGATCGACCCGTCCGCCAGCCGACTGCTCCTCGCCGACCACGTCGAACGCCCGCTCACCGTCGCCGCGCTCGCCGAACTACGCCTCCAGGACGCCGAGTTGGCCTATCTGTCCGCGTGCAGCACCGGCGTCACGACCTACCGCCTCGCCGACGAGGCCGTGCACATCACCGCGGCCTTCCAGCTCTGCGGGTACCGGCAGGTCGTCGGCACGCTGTGGCCCGTCGCCGACGCGGCGGCCGCGGCGGTCGCGGAGGGCTTCCACGCCCGCCGTGCCGCGGGCGGCGGCAGCGGTGCGCACGCCCTCACCGGCACGCTCGTCGAGCTGCGCGACCGCTATCCGGCCACCCCCAGCCGCTGGGCCGCCCATGTGCACACCGGGGCCTGAACTCGCCCGTCGCGCTGCCATGATGATCCGATGAACGAAGATCGACGAACCGCCCCGCCCTACGCCGGCGACGAGCGCGCCACGCTGACCGGACTGCTCGACTTCCAGCGCGAGACCCTCGCCCTCAAATGCGCCGGCCTGGACGCCGACCGGCTCCGGCGCAGAGCCGTCGCGCCCTCAGGACTCTCTCTGCTGGGCCTGGTCCGGCACCTCGCCGAAGTGGAGCGCAGCTGGTTCCGCGACATCTTCGCCGGGGAGGACAGCCGGAGCCCCTGGACCGCCCCCGGGGCCGCGGAGTTCGCCGACTTCGACGTCGACGACGCCGACCCGGACGAGGCCTTCGCCGTCTGGCGCGCGGAGTGCGCCCGATCCCGCGCCGTCGTCGACGCCGCCGCCTCCCTCGACGCCGTCACGCACTTCCGCGGCGAGACCTACTCGCTGCGCTACATCCTCGGCCACATGATCGAGGAGTACGCGCGGCACAACGGCCACGCCGACCTGCTGCGCGAGCGGATCGACGGCGCCACGGGCGAGTGACCGCACGGGCCGTACGAGGGCCGGGGCGCCGACCGCCAGGAATCCCGCCGCGGCCAGCAGGGTCGCGGTCCAGCCGTGCGCGTCGTACAGCCAGGACGCGGTGAGCGTGCCGAGCGCGCCGCCGCCGAACGACGCCAGCATGAAGACGGTGTTGACCCGCGCGGCGGCCTCCCGGCCCACCGCGAGGACCCGGGCCTGGGAGGCGATCTGGCTCGCGCTGGTGCCGAGCACCAGCAGGTTGCAGCCGACGGCCAGCGCGGCGGGCGAGTGCGGCAGCAGTGCCATGACGGCGAGCGACACGGCGACGCAGCCGAACGCCCCGGCGTTGACCGCGCTCGTACCGTGCCGGTCGGCGAGCCTGCCGGCCGCCGCCGACAGCAGCGCGGCCGGGACGCTCGCCAGGCCGAACAGCCCCGCCGCCCCCGCGCCCAGACCCAGCGGCGGCGCGGCCAGATGGAACGACAGCGCCGCCCAGAAGACGCTGTACGCGGCGAACACCGACGCGCCCAGCAGCGCCGCGACCCGCACCTCACGGTGCGCGGCGAGCAGCCCGGGCAGCCCGGCGAGCAACCGGCCGTACGACATCCGTGCGCCGGTCGCCGCGGGGATCCTTCGGGCGGGCAGCCTGCGCGGCAGGACGAGCAGCAGCGCGCCGGTCGCCGCGGCCGCCACCAGGTAGGCGGCCCGCCAGCTCCCGCTCAGATCCGCCACCGCGCCCGAGACCGTGCGGGACAGGGTCGAGCCGAGCGTCAGCCCGAGCCCGATCAGGCCGACCACGTGCCCCCGGCGCTCCGGGGCCGCGAGCGACGCGCCGACCGGGGTGAGGATCTGCGGCAGCACCGTGGTCGTCGAGAGTGCGAGGGTGGCGAGGACGAGGGTCGCCGCGTTCGGCGCGGCCGCCGCGACCAGCAGTCCCGCGCAGGTCAGCGCGAGCAGCACGGACGTCAGGCGGCGCAGGTTCACCGCGTCGGCGAGCGGCGCCAGGAACAGCAGGCCGGCGGCATAGCCGAACTGCGCGGCCGCCGCGACGATCCCCGCCGTCTGCGCCGACACGTCCAGGCCGCGCGCGACGGCGTCGAGCAGCGGCTGCGGGAAGTAGAGGTTGGCGACGGTGACCCCGCCCGCGACGGCGAACGCCAGGACCGGCACGGATCCGTGGGCGGCGGCGGGGGAGGACGTACGGGCAGGGGCGGACACGGCGGAGGATCCTCCAGGCGGGACGGGGTGGTTCGCGACGGGGCGGTACGCACCAGCCTCCGCCCGGCCCGGCGGCCGATCAAGGTGAGAGAATGGAACGGTCGTTTAGCCGCATTCAACGATCGGGGGGCGGTGCCGGTGCTCGAACGCATCGAACTGGAGGCGTTCCTGAAGCTCGCCGAGGAACTCCACTTCGGCCGCACCGCCGAACGCCTCGGCGTCACCACCGGCCGCATCAGCCAGACCGTCAAAAAGCTCGAGCGCCGCGTCGGGACGCCGCTGTTCGAGCGCACCAGCCGCACCGTGCGCCTCACCGACGTGGGCCGGCGGCTGTACGACGACCTCCGGCCGGCCCGCGAGCAGATCGAGGCCGCACTCGCCCGTGCGACCGCCGCCGCGCGGGGACCTGCGACGACCCTCCGGGTCGGCTTCGTCACCCCGTGGGGCGGCGAGCGCGTCGCCCGCGCCGCTGCGCAGTTCCAGGTCCCCGGCTGCGCGGTCGACATCCAGGAGGTCCAGCTCGACGGCGCGTTCGGGGCGCTGCGCGAGGGCGCGCTCGACCTCCAGCTCGCCGCCTTCCCCGTCCGGGAGCCCGACCTCACCACCGGCCCCGCCCTGTGGTCCGAGCCGCGCGTCCTCCTCGTCCCCGCCGCCCACCCGCTCGCCGCCCGCCCCACCGTCTCGCTCGAGGACCTCGCGGAGCTGCCGCTGGTGACCGCGGCCGGCGACCACCCGGCGTACTGGCTGGACGCGCACCACCCGCGCCGCACCCCGTCC
>NZ_DATCVQ010000698.1:0-2826 GCF_036566765.1 Streptomyces sp. | reverse complement strand
CACGGTCGCCGCCCAGGCCGCAACCTTCCGCGCCCTCGCCCCGTTCGCCCGCATCGCCCTGATCAACGGCACCGTGGGCGCGGTGGTGGTGGCCCCGACGGGCCAGCGCATCTCGATCATGGCGTTCACGGTCACGGACGGAGCCATCACGACGGTCGAGGTCGTGGCCGACCCCGACCGCCTGCGCACCATGGACCTCACGGCCCTCGGCCTCTGAGGTCACCCCCTCTGGGGCAGACCACAGCAGGCGTCCGGGGCGGTGTCGGCCTTCTCCAGGGTGGCGGCGTCGGCCTTGACGACGTAGACCTCCCACGGCTCCTTGCCGGGGCCGGTGACCCAGACCTTGTCCTGGAGGGCGTAGCAGCAGGAGGTGTCGTTCTCCTCGAAGGTCGCCAGGCCCGCGTCCTTGAGGCGGGTGGTCGCGGCGGTGACCTCGTCGGTGGAGGCGACTTCCACGCCGAGGTGGTCCAGGCGGGTGTCCTCGCCGGCCTCGCCCTCGATGAGGACGAGCTTGAGCGGGGGCTCGGCGATGGCGAAGTTGGCGTAGCCCTCGCGGAGCTTGGCCGGCTCGGCGCCGAACAGCCTGGAGTAGAAGGCGATGGAGGCTTCGAGGTCGGCGACGCGGAGGGCGAGCTGGACACGGGACATGGCGGTCTCCCATCGAACGACTTGTTTCGACGTCTGTCGATACAGTCGACCTTGCCTCCAGGATCGACGGCTGTCAATATTGAGGAATGTCGAAACAAGCTGGTCTGCCGGTGCTCGGACAAGACGACACGGCGTGCTGCACGCCGATGGTCCGCGAGCCGCTGGGCGAGGAGGCCGCGGCCGAGCTGTCGCGGATGTTCAAGGCGCTGTCGGACCCGATCCGGCTGCGGCTGCTGTCCCTGATCGCCTCCCACGAGGGCGGCGAGGCGTGCGTGTGCGACCTCATCGGCCCGTTCGACGTCTCCCAGCCGACGATCTCCCACCACCTGAAGGTGCTGCGGGAGGCCGGGCTGGTCGGCTCCGAGCGGCGTGGGACCTGGGTGTACTACTGGGTGCTGCCCGACGCCCTGGGGAAGCTGTCCTCCCTGCTCCAGATCCCCGTGGTGTCCGCGAAGGTCCCGGCGTGAGCGCGCCGGCGCCGCTGCTCCGTCGGGCAGCCGTCGAGGGGCTGGGGACGGCCGCGCTGGTCGCGGTGGTGGTCGGCTCCGGGATCCAGGCCACCGAACTGACCCGCGACGTCGGGACGCAGCTGCTGGCCAACTCCCTCGCCACCGTCTTCGGCCTCGGCGTGCTCATCGCCCTGCTCGGAGGGGTGTCGGGGGCGCACTTCAACCCGGCGGTCACCCTCGCGGCATGGTTCACCGGCCGCCGCACCGGCGATGGGCCCGCCCTGCGCGACGTCGCCGCGTACGTGCCCGCCCAGGTCGCCGGGGCGATCGCCGGCGCGGTGCTGGCCGACGCCATGTTCGGCAAGCCGCTGGTGCACTTCTCCACCCACGACCGGTGGGCCGGGCACCTGTGGCTGGCGGAGGTCGTGGCCACCGCCGGGCTGGTCTGGCTCGTCTTCGGCTTGGCCCGCGCCGGCCGCGCGCACCTGGCGCCGCTGCTGGTCGCCTCCTACATCGGCGCGGCGTACTGGTTCACCTCCTCCACCTCCTTCGCCAACCCGGCCGTCACGATCGGCCGGGCGTTCACCGACACCTTCGCCGGCATCGCCCCCGCCTCCGTGCTGCCCTTCCTCGCCGCCCAGTTGGTCGGTGCGGCCGCCGGTCTGGCCCTGGTCGCCGTCTGCTTCGGCCGCGCCGCGGGGACCGAGGCCGAGGCCGTCGTCCTGCCTGGCGGGCAGAAGTCCGCCTCCCCCGCCCGTTCCGCCGACGAAAGCGCCTTGACCTGATGGACGCCTCCACCACCCCCTCCGTGCTGTTCGTCTGCGTGCACAACGCCGGCCGCTCCCAGATGGCCGCCGCCTTCCTCACCCACCTCGGCGCGGACCGTGTCCAGGCCCGCTCCGCCGGCTCCGCCCCCGCGAGCGCCGTCAACCCCGCCGCGGTGGAGGGCATGCGGGAGGCGGGCATCGACATCTCGGCCGAGACCCCGAAGGTCCTCACTGCCGAGGCCGTGCAGTCCTCGGACGTCGTCATCACCATGGGCTGCGGCGACGCCTGCCCCTACTTCCCCGGCAAGCGCTACCTGGACTGGCAGCTCGAGGACCCGGCCGGCCAGGGCGTCGCCGCGGTCCGGCCCATCCGCGACGAGATCGAGCGGCGCATCCGCGGCCTGCTCGCCGAACTCGGCATCGAGCCCGCGGCGTGAAGGCCACCGAGACCGGCGTGCGCATCGCGCCCGTGCCATGGGCGGTGAGCGCCGTCGGCTCAGCAGAGGGCGACGCCGGGGAGGAGCGAAATCCCTTGGCGCCTGCGATGGAGCAGACCATGGTGCGGTGATGAGCACTGAAGGGGAACCGTTCGAGCATGAGGACCGGTGGGTCCTGAACCTCCGAGGCCTGTAGACGTCGGCTGTCCGGGTGGGCGCATGGGCGTCCGGAAGCAGGTGCCGGTTCAGTCCGGTCCATTCCGGGATGATTGGGACGCTCCAGCAGGTGATGCTGACGCTACTTCAGGAGGCCGCCGGTGCCGTCCACAATCGACTCTTTCTCTGCCCCTGCCAGACCCCGGCCGCCGGCGATCAGCCGACGCCGACTGCTGGTCGGTGCGGCCGTCGTCGCGGGTGCTCAGGCGTTGGGCATCCGTACCGCCCACGCGGAGCGGGTCCAGCAGGACCCGTTCAAACTCGGTGTGGCCAGCGGTGATCCGCTGCCCGACGGGGTCGTCCTGTGGA
>NZ_DATCVQ010000697.1:0-5941 GCF_036566765.1 Streptomyces sp. | reverse complement strand
TGACGATGCCGACGACCCGCCGGATCTGGCCGTCGACGACGGTGTTCGCCGCCCAGAGCAGGTTCCCGCCGGCCGGCGTGGAGGAGCCGGTCTTGGCCGCACGGCCCCCGCCGTCGCCGCCGTGCTCGCCGCGGTCGCCGGCACCGTCGCCGTCGCCACGTACGGGGCCAGCGAGGAGGCGCAGCGACGCGCCGAGTACCGACCGTCGCTGCCGTACGGCGCGGTCTCCGCGCTCGTCGAGGAGGACGGCGGCCGGGACGCCCCGGCGGTCCGCGACGCGGTGCAGCGCCTGCTCCCCGTCGACGTCCGCGCGGACGTCGAGCGGCTCCAGGTCGGCCGGAGCGGCTGCTCGATCTACGGCCAGGGCGACGGCTGCGGCCGGTACGAGCTGGTCATCCCCAAGGCGAACGAGTGCCCGCTGTGGGTCTCCACCAAGGACGCCCCGGACCCCGCGTCGCGGTTCTCCAAGGAAGAGGCCCGCAAGCTCGCGAAGGACTGGCGCTGCAAGGAGACCGACCAGTCCGGCATCTACGTCGAGGGCGGCCTGCTCGTCGGCGACGCCAAGGCGCTGAAGATCCTCGGCATCGAGGACGCGGGCATCGAGCGGGCGCTCGCCGCGGGCAAGATCGTCACCTTCTCGAAGCCCACGGTCGACGCGACCGGCAAGGTCGGCATCCGGCTGATCGACGACCAGGCGAAGGCCGATCAGGCCTGGGAGCAGGGCAAGGAGCCCCCGGGCAGGATCGTGTCCCTGCCCGCCCACCTCGTCGACGGCGACCAGCGCACCTACGGCCTGACGGCGGTCATCACCCCCGCGACCGCCAAGGCCGCCGGGCTGACCACGACCCCGCTGGGCGCCCTGTTCAGCACCGAGCGGATGCCCAGCTCCGAGCAGCGCCAGAAGCTCGACGCCGAGCTCGCCAAGCTCGGCAGCGGCGTCCAACTGCACCTGGAGGAGGGCTACGTCAACGAGAACAGCATCGTGCTGCTCGCCCTGACCGTGTTCGCCGGCCTCGTCACCATCGGGGCCGCGGGCATCGCCACCGGACTGGCGCAGGCCGACGCCGAGGCCGACCTGAAGACCCTGGCCGCGGTCGGCGCGCCGCCCCGGGTCCGCCGCACCCTGAGCGGCTTCCAGTGCGGGGTGGTCGCCGCGATGGGCGTCGTCCTCGGATCGGCGGCCGGAGTGCTGCCGGCCATGGGCCTGCGGCTCACCGAGGGCCGCGAACGGCAGCGGTTCTACGAGGAGGCGCTGGAGCAGGGCTTCTACGACCCCGGCCCGGCCCCGTACGTGCCGATCGTCGTCCCGTGGCCGACCCTCGCGGCGCTCCTGGTCCTCGTGCCGGTCGGCGCGGCGGTCCTGGCGGCCCTGGTCACGCGCTCGCGCGGCGCGCTGGCCCGTCGCGCGGCGATCTGACGCCGCCGCCCCGCGAGTGTGCCCCCGGAGGAGGGTGGATCACCCTCCTCCGGGGGCACACCGTGTCTGGAGGCACGTGTGCGAGAGAATGACGGCATGGAGATGCCGAGGAGTGAACGGTCGCAGGAAAGCCCCCACGTCCTGGTCGTAGGGCAGGACGGGATGGCGATCGGCGGCGCCGACGACGAGTCGCGCGAGGTTCCCGTGACGGACATGGTCGAACAGCCCGCAAAGGTCATGCGGATCGGCAGCATGATCAAGCAGCTCCTTGAGGAAGTCCGCGCGGCTCCTCTGGACGAGGCGAGCCGGGTCAGGCTCAAGAACATCCACGCAAGCTCGGTGAAGGAACTGGAGGACGGGCTCGCCCCGGAGTTGGTCGAGGAACTGGAACGGCTCTCCCTGCCGTTCACCGACGAGGCGATTCCGTCCGAGGCGGAACTGCGCATCGCGCAGGCCCAGTTGGTGGGCTGGCTCGAAGGCCTCTTCCATGGCATCCAGACCGCGCTGTTCGCCCAGCAGATGGCGGCCCGCGCGCAGCTGGAGCAGATGCGGCGCGCGCTCCCGCCGGGTGCGCCGCACGACGAGGACGAGGAGCGGGGCGGCCACGGCGGCGCCCGCTCGGGCCCGTATCTGTAGAACGGCCCGCGTAGGACGAAAGAACGGCCCGCGTACGACGAAGGCCCGGCACACGGGGTGTGCCGGGCCTTCGTGGTGTCGTACGGGCGTCATGTCGTACTGGCGTCATGTCGTACGGGCATCGTGTCGTACGGGCGTCATGTCGTACGGGCGTCGTGTCGTACGGGCGTCATGCCGTACAGGTCCGATGCCGCGTCAGAGCGCCTGCGGGGCCAGCAGCAGAACCTTGCCGATGTGGCTGCCGGAGTCGAGCGCCCGGTGGCCCTCCGCGGCCTCCTCCATCGGCACCGTCCGGTGGATCACCGGACGGATCGTGCCGGCGGAGATCAGCGGCCAGACGTGCTCGCGCACCGCCGCGACGATCGCCGCCTTCTCCTGCAGCGGCCGGGCACGCAGCCCCGTCGCCGTGATCGCGGCCCGCTTGGCGGCCAGCGCGGCCAGGTTCAACTCGGCCTTCACACCGCCCTGGAGGCCGATGATCGCGAGCCGGCCGCTGACCGCGAGCGCCTTCACGTTGCGCTCCAGGTACTTCGCGCCGACGATGTCGAGGATCACGTCCGCGCCCGCGCCGTCGGTCGCCTTGTGCAGCTCCTCGACGAAGTCCTGCCGGCGGTAGTCGATCAGAATGTCCGCGCCCAACTCTGCGCAGCGCGCCAGCTTCTCGGGGCCGCCCGCGGTGACCGCGACCTTCGCCCCGATCGCCTTGGCCAGTTGGATCGCGGTGGTGCCGATGCCGCTCGCGCCGCCGTGCACCAGAAGCGTCTCGCCCGGCCGCAGATGGGCGATCATGAAGACGTTCGACCAGACCGTGCACACGGCCTCGGGCAGCGCCGCCGCCGTCACCAAGTCCACGCCCTCCGGCACGGGCAGCAACTGCCCGACGGGGACGACAACCTTCTCCGCGTAACCGCCGCCGACCAGCAGCGCGCACACCTCGTCGCCGACGGACCAGCCGGACACCCCCGGGCCGAGCGCCGTGATCCGGCCGGAGCACTCCAGGCCGGGGTACGGGGTCGAGCCGGGCGGCGGGTCGTAGAAGCCCTGCCGCTGCAACAGGTCGGCGCGGTTGACCGCGCTCGCCACCACCTCGACGAGGACCTCGCCCTCGGCGGGCACGGGATCAGGCACCTCGGCCCAGACGAGGGCATCGGGGCCGCCGGGTTCCGGAATCGTGATCGCATACATGTCGGCGAGGCTACTCCGGCGTCGGGGTGGTCAGCGGGGTGAGCGGGGCCGCCCGCACGATGGTGATCAGACGGTCCGTCAGCTGGAGGGGGCTGGCCCTCGGATCGTCGTAGCCGATCAGCCGGTGCCCGCGCAGCACGCTCACGACCAGGTCCTCGGTCTCCCGGACGTTCTTGCCCACCTCGGCCTTGGTGACCGGCCGTTCGACCAGATCGAGGCCCGAGCCCTGCTGGATCAGATCCTCCATGACCGTGCCCGCGCTGGGGCTGAGCACGGACAGACCGAGCAGCCGGCCGGCGGCGCTGGCGCTGGTGATCACCGAGTCGGCGCCGGACTGGCGCAGCAGCGGCGCGTTCTCCTCCTCGCGGACCGCGGCCACGATCTTGGCGCCGCGGTTGAGCTGTCGGGCCGTCAGCGTGACGAGCACGGCCGTGTCGTCCCGCTGGGTGGCGATGATGATCTGCCGGGCCTTCTGGAGCTCGGCGCGCAGCAGCACGTCGCTGCGGGTCGCGTCGCCTATCACGCCGACGAAGCCGTCCGCGTTGGCCGCCTCGATGACCTTGCTGGACGGGTCGACGACAACGATCTGCTCCTTGCGCAGCCCGGTCGCGCAGAGCGTCTGGATCGCGGACCGCCCCTTGGTGCCGAAGCCGACGATGACGGTGTGCTCGCGCAAGGCGCTCCTCCAGCGGTTCAGCCGCCACTCCTCCCGGGTCCGTTCGGTGAGGACCTCGAGAGTGGTGCCGACCAGGATGATCAGGAACAGCACGCGCAGCGGCGTGATCAACAGGATGTTGGTGAGCCGGGCGCTGTCGCTGTGCGGGACGATGTCGCCGTACCCGGTGGTGGAGAGGGTCACCGTCGAGTAGTACGCGGCGTCGAGGAAGTCGACCTCCCCGTTGGCGTTGTCGTGGTAGCCCTCGCGGTCGACGTAGACGATCAGCACGGTCAGGGCGAGCACGCCGAGGGCCATCATCAGCCGCTTGCCGACCTGGCGCAGGGGCTTCTGGACGACCCTGCGCGGCATGGTGACCCGCGCGTTCTCGTCGGCCCGGCGGGCCATGGCGTCCTGTCCGGGAAGTTTCACGTGAAACACACTCCTGCGGCGGCGTCGGCCGTCGTCGAGGACATCGCCCCGGTCGCCGACCAGGGCAGATCAAGGACGTCCAGGGTGTCTCCGGGCCGTGCGCCGCCCGGCGGGACGACGGCCATCCCGTCCGCGGCGGCGATGCCGCGCAGCATGGCGGGGCCGTTGTAGTGCAGCGGCACGGCGTGGTCGCCCTGATGGACGAACGGGACGAGCCGGGTGTCGTGCGGATGGCCCTGCACCTCGTCGCGCACGACCACCCGGTACGGCTCCGGGGCCGGCCGGCCGGAGAGGGCGCGCAGCAGCGGCTCGGCGAGCGTGAGCAGGCCGGAGACGGCCGCGAGCGGGTTGCCCGGCAGTCCGACGAGATGGCGGCCCGGGCCGAGCCGGGCGAGCAGCATCGGGTGGCCGGGGCGCACCTTCACCCCGTCCACCAGGAGCTCCGCGCCCGCCTTGGCGAGCACGGGGTGGACGTGGTCGACCGGGCCGGCTGCGGTGCCGCCGGTAGTGATCACCAGGTCCGCCGGGGATCCGGTGACGGCGGCGTGCAGCGCGTCGGCGTCGTCGCCGATGCGGCGGGTGCCGAGGACGTCGGCGCCGAGGGCGTGCAGCCAGGGGCCGAGCATGGGGCCGAGGGCGTCGCGGATCAGGCCCTCGTGGGGGAGACCCGCGGAGAGCAGCTCGTCGCCGAGGACCAGGATCTCCACCCGGGGCCGGGGCAGGACGAGAAGCTCGTCGTACCCGGCCGCGGCGGCGAGGCCGAGCACAGCCGGGGTGACCGGCGCTCCGCCGGACAGCAGCTGGTCGCCGGCGCGGCACTCCTGGCCGCGCGGCCGGATGTCCTGGCCGGGGACGACGTCGCGCCCGGCGTGCAGCCGGCCGCCCGCGTCGGCGCGGGAGTGCTCGCTGCGGATCACGGCGGTGGCCCCGGGCGGGATCCGCGCGCCGGTGGCGATCCGTACGGCCGTGCCGTCGTCGAGCGCGGCGGAGGGGGCGTGACCGGCAAGGATCGCGCCGTCCTCGTCGATCTGCCAGGGGCCGGGGCCGGCGACGGCCCAGCCGTCCATGGCGGAGGTGTCGAAGGACGGCAGATCGGTGAGCGCGGTCAGCGTCTCGCCGAGCAGCCGGCCGAGCGCGTCCGCGAGCGGGACCTGCTGGGGGGCCGGACGCACTACCGCGCCGGCCTTCCGGGCCGTCTCGCGGGCGCCGGCCCAGGGGGTGGCGCGGTGGCGGTCGCGGTGCGGGTCGGCGCTGTCGCCGCGCGGGGTGGGCGGGGTGGGTCGGGCGGCCGGTCTCTGGAGGGCGAGGGCGTCGGCGAGACCGTCCGGGTCGGCGGTGTCTTCCGTACCGGGGTCGGCGGCGGTGGCTTGGGCGGCCCCGGCGGCTTCGGTGGCTTGGGCGGATTCGGCGGCCTTGGCGGACCTGGCGGACCTGGCGGCTTCGGTGGCCTTGGCGGTGCCGGCGGCTTCGGCGGCCTTGGCGACCGATCTGCCGGCCGTGGGCTCCTGCGGGGTCATCCGGCGTCGCCCTGCTCCGCCTCCGCGGCCCAGCGGTTGGCGAGCGCGGCGGCCTTGCGGGCCGCCTCGCGGACGGCCTCGGGGCCGCCGTCCGCCCCC
>NZ_DATCVQ010000696.1:0-2781 GCF_036566765.1 Streptomyces sp. | reverse complement strand
TCGTGCTGCCGGAGGTGGACCTGCCGGAGGTCTTCATCCCGGAGAAGAAGGCCCGGCTGGCGTTCCTGACGCGTTAGGGCCTGTCCGGCGGATCAGGGTCGGATAGGCCTAGAGCCCATGGGCTGAGAGCCGGCTCAGAAGCCGCGCGTGCGCTTCGCCGCGCGGCGGGCCGCGCGCGCGCCCGGGGCCCGCATGAACATGCGGGCCAGCTCGCCCCCCAGGTTCACCCCGATCGCGATCGCCAGCGCCAGCGCCGCCGCCTTCGCCAGCGAGCCGAAGCCCTGGTCCAGGTTGTTCTGGGCGAGCGCGAGCACACCGAAGTACGTCGCCGAGCCCGGCAGCAGCGGCCCGATCGCCGCCGTCACGTACGGCAGCGACGAGGTGTGCTCGTACCGGGCTATCAGCTGGCCGAACAGACCCACCAGGCCGGCCGCCACCGCCGTCGCCATGACCGACGAGCCGCCCGCCGTCACCGCGATCGACGCGTACACCACCCAGGCCACGCCGCCGTTCAGGGTCGCGAACAGCACCGTCGCCCGGCTCTGCTGCAGCAGGATCGCGAACGTCAGGCAGAGCACCATCGCCGCGGCGATCTGCACCACCGGCCGCTCGACCGGCTTCAGCACGCCCTCCGGATTCAGGTTCGCGTCGAACTGCACGGCCACGTACAGCACCGACAGCACGCCGACCACGATCGCCACGAAGAAGTACCCGACCTCCAGGAGCCGGGCCGAGGCCGTGATGTAGAAGCCGGTCAGACCGTCCTGCACCGCCGAGACCAGCGCCCGCCCCGGGATCAGCGCGAACAGGCCACCGGTGATCACCGCGGAGGGCCGCAGGTCCGCGTGGAGCAGCGTGAGCAGCACTCCCATCGCGGCCGGCGGCATCGCCGCCACCAGGAACTGGTAGAACTCCGGCAGCCCGCGCCCCGCGCACAGCCACGCCAGCCGGTCGCCGAGCACCGCGCCCAGCGCCGCCACGAAGAAGACCGTGAGGTCACCGCCCAGCAGCACCGAGGCCGCGCCCGCCAGGACCCCCGCCGCCGTCGTCAGCACCCAGCCCGGGTACGGGTGCCGGTTGCGCCGGATCTCCGCGAGCCGCCGGTACGCCTCCTCCGGCGCGACCTCGTGGTCCTCCGCGTTGATGTCGGCGAGCAGCTGGTACACCGCCTCCAGGCGGGTGTAGTCGGTGCCGCGCCGGCGCACGGTGCGGTTCGCGGTGACGGGCGCGTCCACCAGCGACGGCTGGTACGTGATCGACAGGAGCGTGAACGTCACCGTCGGCTCGCAGCGGTCCAGACCGTACGAGCGGCAGATCGCGAACATCGCCGCCTCGACGTCCTCCGCGCCCTCGCCGCCGGCCAGCAGCAGCTCGCCGATACGCAGCGTCAGGTCGAGCACGCGCGGCACGTTCGGCCCGGCGGCGCCCTCCTTCGGCGCCTGCTCCGGCACCGGCCGCTCCCCGACCGGCAGCCGCAGCATGGTCCGCATCCGGTCCTGCCACGGGGCGTCCTTCGACAGCCGCACCATCGGGATGCCGTGCACGGGCGTGAACGCCGGCGGGGACGTCTTCGCCGTGTACGTCGACGGCGGCACGAAGGCGGAACCTTCCTGCTCGGCCGCGGGCTCCGGCTCCAGGCCCTCCAAGCCCTCCGGGAGCGCGAACTCGGAGGTCGGATGCTCCTCCTCCGGCACGGCGGGCTGCTCGACCCCGGCCGGCGGCATGAAGGCGCTCCGTGCCTCGTCGCTCTGCGGCTTCCGGTCCTCCGCGGGTTCCTCCGGGCCGTCCGGCCTCGCCACCACTCGTTCCGCCTTCACTCCCTGCCCGGCACTCGGCCCGCCCGGCACTCGGTCGGTCCCAGTATGAACGCGCGACGGGCGGCGCACCCGGTGTGGGTGCGCCGCCCGTCGCGGACAGCGTGGGGGCCGTACCGGCTCAGTGGCCGCCCTGCTCCTGGAAGCGCTTGTACGACTTCTCGACCTCGGCCTCGGCCTCGGTGCGGCCGACCCAGTCGGCGCCCTCGACCGACTTGCCCGGCTCCAGGTCCTTGTAGACCTCGAAGAAGTGCTGGATCTCCAGGCGGTCGAACTCCGACACGTGGTGGATGTCACGCAGGTGCTCCACACGCGGGTCCGTCGCCGGGACGCACAGCAGCTTGTCGTCGCCGCCGGCCTCGTCCGTCATGCGGAACATGCCGATCGCGCGGCACTTGATGAGGCAGCCCGGGAAGGTCGGCTCGTCGAGAATGACCAGCGCGTCCAGCGGGTCACCGTCCTCGCCCAGGGTGTTCTCGATGTACCCGTAGTCCGCCGGGTAGGCGGTCGACGTGAACAGGCGGCGGTCCAGGCGGATGCGACCCGTCTCGTGGTCGACCTCGTACTTGTTACGCGACCCCTTCGGGATCTCGATGAGAACGTCGAACTCCACGGGTGGCTCCTCCTGAATCAACACATGTCAATGCTCGCGACGGCGCGCGGTGATTAAGTGTCCCTCACGCAGGTGTGTGATCGCGAAAGGGGCTGGTCAGCAATGCCGGAGCCGAGACTGTGGCAGCTCACGGCCGGCTCGGCCGTCCTGGGACTCGTCCTGGCCTCCGCAGCAGCGGCCGCCGCAGGTCCCTGGGACTCCGGTCAGCGTAAGGCCGAGCGCAGCCGGGCAGTCGCCGCGGAACGCACAGGTGGCGCACATCACGCCGTCGCCCGCGCCGCCGAGGGCCTCCCGCCGGCCCCCGAGCCCGCCCCCAGCGCCCCCGGCGTCCTCACCGCGCTCGGCTCCGGCGAC
>NZ_DATCVQ010000695.1:0-10255 GCF_036566765.1 Streptomyces sp. | reverse complement strand
CGGGGGAGCGGGGGCGGGGTGGGGGGACGCGTCGGTCATCCGGGCCTCCGCGGTGCCGGCGGGGCGCGGGTCGGCGTCCGGGCCGTCAGCACCGTGCGCCGCCGAGCCCTCGGCGGGCTGCCCGGCCGGAGCCTCCTCGTCGCGCCCCGGCGACAGCAGCCGGAGCCACAGGGACAGCGTGGCGCGCAGGTCCTCCCGTGAGACCACCGCGTCCACGTGGCCGTGGGCGTGCTGGTCCTCGGCCGTGTACGCGGCGGGGTCGGCGTCCGGTGGGCGGACGCGGGAGCCGGCGAAGGCGACTTGGGCGGAGGGCAGGGCGAGGACGACGTCCGCGCCCGCGCCGACCGTCGCCCAGCCGCCGCCGGTGGCCGGGTCGCGCAGGACGGCGATGTGCGCGACCCCGGCCTCCCTCAGGCGCACCGTCTCCGCGGCCACGCGCTGCAGCTGCACCAGGGCGATCATGCCCTCCTGCATCCGGCTGCCGCCGGTCGCGACCAGCGAGACCAGCGGGATCCGCCGCTCGGCGGCCGCCCGGTACGCGGCGACCAGCCGGTCCCCGGTCGCCCGCCCCAGCGAGCCGCCGAGGAAGCCGAACTCGAAGGCCACGAGCACGCACGGCCGCCCGCCGACCGTCGCCGTGCCGCACAACACCGACTCGTCCTCGCCCGTACGCCGCGCGGCAGCGACCCGAGCCGCGTCGTAACCGGCCCACCGCAACGGCCCGTCGACCTGTGGCCGACCCTCCCGGTCGGCTCCGTCGCGCCGCGCCGAGACCTCGTCCTCCGGCAGCCAGTCCTCCCGCGCGCCCGACTCCCGCTCGCCCTCCGGCGTCCAGTCCTCGTCCAAGCCTCCGCGCGGCCCCGCCCCCTCCCACGCCTCGAAGTCGTCCGTCAGCAGTGCGATCACGGCTCGGGCCGACGGGCGGTCAGGCATGGCGGAGGGCCTTCTTGAGGATCTTGCCCATGTCGTTGCGGGGGAGGGTCTCCAGGTAGTGGACCGTGCGGGGGCGTTTGTGGGGGGCCAGGAGGGTGGAGACGTGGGTGGCCAGTTCCTCCTGCGTCGGGGGCTTTTCCGCGTTCGCGGGGACCACCCACGCGACGATGCGTTCGCCCAGGTCCGGGTCCGGCTCTCCGGTGACCGCCGCCTCGCGGACCTCCGGGTGGTCCAGGAGCGCGTTCTCGATCTCGCCCGCGCCGATCTTGTAGCCGCCGCTCTTGATCAGGTCCGTCGCCCGGCGGCCCACGATGCGGACGGAGCCGTCCGCATCCCGGACGGCCATGTCGCCCGTGCGGAACCAGTCCCCGTCGTACGCCGCCGCCGTCGCGTCCGGCCGGTTCAGGTACTCCGTGAACAGGTTCGGCCCGCGTACCTGGATCTCGCCGACCGTCTCCCCGTCGTGCTCGTGCAGGACCGAGCCGTCGTCCTCCACCAGGCGCAGATCCACGCCGCCCAGCGGCAGCCCGACGGACCCGGGCCTGGGGCCGGCCGCCGGGCGGACGCTGCACAGCATCAGGGTCTCCGTCATGCCGTACCGCTCCACGACCTGACGGCCCGTCGCCGCCGCGATCCGCTCGTGGTCGTGCACCGGCAGCGCCGCCGAGCCCGACACCAACAGCCGCGCCCCGGCCAGCGCGCGGACCAGCGCCTCGTCGTCGTCCAGCGCGTCCGCGATCCGGTGGTACATCGTCGGGACGCCGAACAGCATCGTCCCGCCGCCGGCCCCCAACTCCCGCGCCACGCCCGCCGTCGAGAACGCGCCCAGGTGCCGGACCTCGCCGCCTCTCCTCAGCGGGCCGAGGATCCCCAGGATCAGGCCGTGCACGTGGAACAGGGGGAGTGCGTGGATCAGTACGTCCTCGTGCGTCCAGCTCCACGCCTCCGCCAGCGCGTCCAGCGACGCCGCGATCGCCCGCCTCGACAGCACCACGCCCTTCGGCGGGCCCGTCGTCCCCGAGGTGTAGACGATCAGCGCGGCGGACTCCGCGTCCGCGGACTCGGCCACCGCCGCGCCCCGCTCCCGTACGTCCACGTCGATCCGCGGCACCGCCGCCAACCCCGCGGGCAGTTCCTCACCCGGGCCCGCCAACACCGCGTCCGGCGCGCTGTCGCCGAGGATGTGCGCCAGCTCCCGTTCCCCGGTCCGCGGATTGAGCGGTACGGCCGGCACGTCGGCGAGCAGCGACGCGACCACCGCGACCGCCGTCGAGGCGGTCGGCGTCGCCCACACGGCGACCCGGCCCGCGCCCCCGATCCGCGTCGCCAGGGCCCCCGCGGCGCCCGCCAGTTCCTCGTACGACAACGTGTCGGTCCCGAACCGCAGGGCGGGGTGGTCGGAACCGGCGGCCAGGGCCGGGAAGAGCGCGCTCAACGGTCGTCCTCCTCGCGTGGGCGGGATGCCGAGAGGAATTCTGCCCGGGCGGCGGGCCCGCCGTACTGCGACCTTGCTCACCCTTTCGTGCGCCCTTCTGCGCGCCGCCATTCCGTGCGCTCCTCCGTCGCCGCCATTCCGTGCGCTCCTCCGTGCGCCGCCATTCCGTGCGCTCTTCCGTGCGCTGCCCTCACGGCCACGTGACCGTCCGCGTCTCCGCGCCCGTCTCCGTCATCCGCAGCCGTACCGGCGGCGTCCCCTCGTGCTGCTCCGCGGGCGCCGAGACGACGACGTCGATCGCGGTGACGTCGGGGCGGCGGTGCGCCGCCGCAAGCGCCGTGCGCAGGGCGGCGAGCAGTTGGTCCGCGACCGGCTCGGTGACCAGCGTGTCCACCGGCCCCGCGAAGTGCACCGACGGCTGGAAGCCCAACAGCGCCCCCGCGCCGGCCGTCTCGCGCAGTACCCGGCCGCGGAACGACGCGGGCGCCTCCGCCGGCGGCTGTTGGAGCGCGAAGATCGCGGTGCGGACCTCCTGGATCGTGGAGTCCAGCTCGTCCACCGCCCGCCCCAGCAGCACGCTCTCCTCGGGCGGCTCTTCCGCCGACTCGGCCGACTCCGTGGCCCGCCGCCGGGTCGACTCCAGCATCATCTCCGTCGCGAACAGCCGCTGGACGACGAGGTCGTGCAGATCACGGGCGATCCGGTCGCGGTCCTCGAACACCGCGAGCCGCTCCCGGTCGTTCTGCGCGTCCGCGAGGACCAGCGCGAGCGCCGCCTGGGAGGCGAACTGCGCGGCGAGCAGCCGGTCCACGCCCGTGTACGGGCGGCCGCCGTGCCGCCGGGGGAGAGCGAGGGTGCCGATGAGCTTTCCGCCGCTCTGCAGCGGCAGCATCATCGAGGGCCCGAACCGGGACCGTACGTGCGTGGTCATCCGCGGATCGGTGGCCGAGTCCTCGAGGAACACCGGCTCCCCGCCGAGCAGTTGCTCCAGTACGGGCGAGCCCGGCGCGATCGTCGTGCCGATCAGGTCCCCCGGGTCGTCCACCGTCGACGCGGCGACGATCTCCATGCCGCCCTCCGCGGTGGGCTGCAGCACCACCCCGGCCGAGGCGTCCGCGAGCATCCGGGCCCGCTCGGCGACCGTCGTCAGCGCGTCCTCGGCGGGCTCCCCGGCGAGCAGCGCGGTGGTCACCGCCGCCGCGCCCTCGATCCAGCGCTCCCGCTGCCGGGCGGTCTCGTACAGCCGGGCGTTGCCGATCGCGATGCCGGCCTGCGAGGCGAGCACCCGCACCATGGCGAGGTCCTGCTCGGTGAACGTCCCGTCGCGTTTCTCGGTCAGATACAGATTGCCGAAGACCTCCGTGTGGACGCGGATCGGGACGCCGAGGAACGAGTGCATCTCGGGGTGGCCCGGCGGGACCCCGGAGGAGCGCGGGTCGGTGGTCAGGTCGTCCAGGCGCAGCGGCCGCGGGTCCTGGACCAGGGCGCCCACAAGGCCGGTACGGCCGTCCGGGAGCGGGCCGATCCGCTCCCGTTCGGCGTCGGTGATCCCGGAGGTGAACAGCTCGGTGAGCCGTCCGCGCTCGGGGTCGACGACCCCGAGCGCGCCGTAACGGGCTCCGGTGAGTTCGGTCGCGGTGGTGACGAGGTGCTGGAGGCTGGCGCGCAGTTCGAGGTCGCTGCCGACGTCGAGCACGGCCTCCAGCAGCCTCGGCAGCCGCGGTTCCGATTCCCGCTCCGATTCAGGGGCCGTCCCGCTCACTCGTCTTCGGAGAGCGGGTTGAGGACCAGCGGCTGGATCCGGCCCTCCAGCATCGCGCCGAGCCCGAGGATGGCGCAGACGTCCGGCCGCTCCGCGATGTGCACCGGCATGCCGGTCGCGTCCCGCAGCATCTGGTCCAGGCCCGGCAGCAGCGCGCTGCCGCCGACCATCATGATTCCGCGGTCGGCGAGGTCGGCCACCAGGTCCGGCGGGCAGTCCCGCAGGATCTTGCCGATGCCGTCGAGCACCGCCGTCAGCGGCGTGTGGATCGCGTCCCGGACGGCGGCGGTGTCGACCTGGACGGAGCGGGCGAGCCCGGTCGCCACGTCCCGGCCGTGGATCTCGGTGGACGTCGGGCCGTGCGGGGTCAGCCCGTTGCCGCTCAGGGCGAGCTGGAGCGGGCGTACGGACTGGCTCGGCAGCATCAGCTCGTGCTGGTGGCGCAGGTGCTGGATGACGGCGTGGTCGATGGCGTCGCCGCCGACCGGGATGCGCTCGGCGGTGACGATCGCGCCCAGCGAGAGCACGGCCACCTGCGTCGTCGCCGCCCCGCACACCATGATCATCGTCGCGGTGGGCTGCTCCACGGGCAGGCCGCAGCCCACGGCCGCGGCGATCAGGGTGTCGACCAGCTCGACGCGGCGCGCGCCGAGCCCGACGAGGGTCTCGACGGCCGCGCGCTGCGCCAGCGGGTCGCTGTCGTGCGGGGTGGCGGCGGCGGCCCGCAGCCGCGGTTTGCGGCGCAGCTGGCGGCGGAGCTTCTCGCCGAGCAGATGACGCAGCATCCGCTGCGCCATCTCGATGTCGACGACCGTGCCGCCGGACACCGGGCGCATGACCCGGATGTAGTCGGGCGTGCGCCCGGTCATCTTCTCGGCCAGCGCGCCGACGGCGATCAGCGCTCCGGTCCGGGTGTTCACGGCGGCGACGCTGGGCTCGTCGACGACGAGGCCCGCGCCCTTGACGAAGACCCGGGTCCTGGCGGCCCCCAGGTCCACGGCGACATGGCAACGGCGCAACTGATCGAGACTGACGGTCATGACCGACCCTCCGGAGTGCGGTGCTGGCACGAGTGCGGTACGCGAGTGATGGTGCGGCGCGCGAGCGGTGAGGCTCGCGCGTGCTGCGTGTGGTGCTTTTCGCATCGTGCGACCGGGACGGGCGCGGCGCGCGTCGAGCTGAGCCGGTCGGGGGTGTCCGTGGCCTCCTGACGCTGGATCAGAGCAGTCGTCCGGGCAGGTCGGTCACTGCGGCTGCCGGTTCAGAGAAGTCTCTGGAAAAGCCCCCATGCGAACTCCGCCGCGTACGCCGCCCCGTCCGGCCCGGTGAAGTCGAGCCGCGACCGGGTGGGCGCGTCGCCCTCGCGCGGCACGGCGTCCGGGAACGCGTGCCGGACCTCGCCGAAGGTGCAGCCCCAAGGCCGCAGGTCGGCCGCCGTCCGCAGGACGGGGGAGGGCGCGCCGGGGGCGCGGGTCAGGGCCCTGCCCCACACCTGCGGGGCACTGCGCGGGCCGGGCCGGGCGGTCAGCACCTCCCAACGCAGGCCGGGCCAGAGCGGGAGGTCCCACTGGAGGATCTCCGCGCCGACCTCGGGGCCGAGCCCCGGGCCGAGCTCGGCGACGGCGCGCCGGGCCGCCGGCTCGCCGAGCGCCTGCCGGTAGCGGTGCAGTTCGCCGGGCCCGCTCGGAGTGAAAGGGGCCGCGCGAAGCGCGTCAGGCAGGGGGGTGGTGGGTGACGGGCGGGCATGCGCCCACGCCTGCCAGACCCGGTTGGCCTCGCGCATCTCGGCGCGCGTCGCATCGAGTTCGCGCAGCGCCTCCTCGACCAGCCCCGGCTGGTGGTCGGCCATCCGGCGCAAGAGCACCAGCTGGAAGGATCTTGGCCCGAATGGGGCGGCTGGGTCGGCCGAGTTCATGCGGGTCATCCTGCCCGAAGGGGGAGATTCGCGGCGGCACGCCGGTGACCTGCGCTTTCCACACAGGACCTTCACGTCCTCGGGTATCTGTGCGATCCGGAGGCCGCATAGCCTGCCTGCGCCATGGACTACTGCCATCAGTGCCGACGGCATCTCAATGGGGCTCTCGCCTGCGCCGGATGCGGGACCCCCGTCGAGGAGCTGCGGTACGACGTACGCCACGCACCCCGGCCCGCGCCGGGGCCGGTCTTCCTGCCGCCGCAGCCACAGCCGCTGCAGCCGCAGGCGGCCCAGGCGTGGGCGGGAGCGGAACCGTCCATGGAGCCGTCCATCGCACCGTCCATGGCACCTCAGGCGCCCGCCGACCCGCTCGCGGTCGAGGCCCATGTCTTCGAACTGGACCCGCTGGAGCGTCCCGAGTCGTCCCGGGCCGCGGAAGCCGCCGGTCCCACCGGTCATCGGGCGCGTTCGCGCCGTGCGGCCGGCCGGTCCCGCCGGGCCCGCGGCCGCCGCCGGGGCCGTACGGTCCTGGCCGGGGGCATCGGCCTGGTCCTCGCGGCCGGGGGCATCGGCCTGGTCCACGTGATGACCAAGCAGGACGAGGGCGGCGCCGCCACCGCTGTAGAGCAGGAGGACGTGGTCGAGACGGAGCTGCCGTCCGAGCCGTCCGCCGACCCGTCGCAGCCGCAGGGCGGCCCGTCCCCCGTGGACCTCCCGGTCGCCGCCACCTCCGACGCCCCGCGCCCCACCGACGGCTCGGGGGGCGGCAGCGGCAAGCGGAGGGGTTCCGGCACGGGTACGGGCACGGGGTCGGGCGACGGGGTCTCGCGGGGCTCCGGGCGCATCACCGAGGGCCCCCGCCCCTCCACCTCCGCCGAGCCCTCCGGCTCCGCGAGCCCCGCGCCCAGCGGCTCGGCCACCGGCGGGCCCTCGCAGACCCCCACCGACGGACGGCCCCCGTCCCCCTCCGCGCCGGCCCCGAGCCCGACGCCGACGACCTGCACGAAGTTCCTGTGGTGGTGCGTGTAGGCGCAGGTCCTGGCGGGCGCCGCCCGGGTCCTACAGCTCGACGTCCTCGCCCAGCATCCGCTTCAGCAGGTCCCGCAGCAGCGTCCGCTCCGCCTCGCTGAGCCGGCCCAGCGGCTCCCGCGCGAAGTCCAGCGACTCGCGCAGCGCCTTGGCGGTCTGCCGCCCCTCGTCCGTGGCCGCGGCGAGCTTCACCCGCCGGTCGGCGGCGTCCGCGCGGCGCTCGACCAGGCCACGGGCCTCCAGCCGGTCCACGATCCCGGTGATGTTCGACGGCTCGCACTTCAGCTTCCGGGCGATCTTGCGCATCGGGACCGGGTCCAGCGAGATCAGCCCGAGCACCCGGGCCTGCGCGCCGGTCAGCGAGTGCTGCGCGGCCGCCTGCTCGTACTCGTCGTAGTAGCGGGACACGACCGTGCCGATCAGCTCGACGACTTCGAGGGTCAGCGGGTCGGGTTGCGGGGTCGTGCGTGAGGCGGTCATGGGCATCATCGTACCCAGATACTTGACATCCTGAAATATTCAGGCGCATGGTTGTTTCAGAACGTGAAACTTTTCCAGGAGGCTCAGCCCATGTCCGTCCTTCCCGCAACCAGCCGTGAATGGCACCTCGTCGCCCGCCCGCACGGCTGGCCGACCCCCGCGGACTTCGCCCTGCGCGAGGCGCCCGTCGCCGCTCCCGCCGAGGGCCGGATCCTGGTCCGCAACCTGCACTTCTCCGTCGACCCGTACATGCGCGGCCGTATGAACGACGTGAAGTCGTACATCCCGCCGTTCAAGCTGGACCACCCGATGGACGGCGGCGCGGTCGGCGAGGTCGTGGCCTCCAACGCCGAGGGGTACGCGGTCGGCGACCACGTCCTGCACGGCCTCGGCTGGCGCGAGTACGCCGACGTGGACGCCAAGCACGCCACCAAGGTCGACCCGAACCTGGCCCCGCTCTCCGCCTACCTCGGCGTTCTGGGCATGACCGGCCTCACCGCCTACGCCGGCCTCTTCGAGGTCGCCTCCTTCAAGGAGGGGGACGTGGTCTTCGTCTCCGGCGCGGCCGGCGCCGTCGGCAACCAGGTCGGCCAGATGGCGAAGCTCCGCGGCGCCTCCCGGGTCATCGGCTCGGCCGGCTCCGACGAGAAGGTCAAGTACCTCGTCGAGGAGCTCGGCTTCGACGCCGCCTTCAACTACAAGAACGGCCCGGTCAAGGACCAGCTCCGCGAGGCCGCCCCGGACGGCGTCGACGTCTACTTCGACAACGTCGGCGGCGACCACCTCGAAGCCGCGATCTCCTCGCTCAACGTGCACGGCCGCGCCACCATCTGCGGCATGATCGCGCAGTACAACGACACCGAGCCGGTGCCGGGGCCGCGCAACATGGCCATGATCATCGGCAAGCGGCTGCGCCTGCAGGGCATCCTCGTCGGCGACCACGCGGCCCTCCAGCCGCAGTTCGTCCAGGAGGTCGGCGGCTGGCTGGCCTCCGGCGAGCTGAAGTACGGCGAGACCGCCGTCGAGGGCATCGAGAACGGCGTGGACGCCTTCCTCGGCATGCTCCGCGGCGAGAACACCGGAAAGATGATCGTCTCGCCGACCCGTTAGTCTTCCTTCAGCCGTCGCGATCGTGGGCGCGAGTCGCGGCGAACGAAAGAGGGAAGACAAGGCATGTCCATCACGCAGTCCGACGTCCTGTACACCGCCGTCGCCACCGCCGAGAACGGCCGCGACGGCCGGGTGGCCACCGACGACGGCTCGCTCGAGGTCGTCGTCAACCCGCCCAAGGCCATGGGCGGCTCCGGCGCCGGCACCAACCCCGAGCAGCTCTTCGCCGCCGGTTACAGCGCCTGCTTCCAGGGCGCCCTCGGTGTGGTCGCCCGCAACGAGAACGCCGACATCTCGGGCTCGACGGTCACCGCCGAGGTCGGCATAGGCAAGAACGACGAGGGCTTCGGCATCATCGTCAAGATCTCCGCGACCATCCCGAACGTGGACGTCGAGACCGCGAAGAGCCTGATCGAGAAGGCCCACCAGGTCTGCCCGTACTCCAAGGCGACCCGCGGCAACATCACGGTCGAGCTCGCCGTCTGAGTTCCCCCGTATGCGGCGAAGGGCCGCACCCCGACCGACCGGGGTGCGGCCCTTCGCGTACGTGCGGCATCATGACCGTGGTCGGCGGGGACGGGGGACGCGGGTGTCGGAGCACGACGGACCGGGCAAGAACGAAGGCACGGTCATCGGCGGGCGGTACCGCCTGGGAGAGCCGCTCGGCCGGGGAGGCATGGGCGTAGTCCGGCGCGCGGTCGACGAGCTGCTCGGCCGGTCGGTCGCCGTCAAGGAACTGACCCTGGAGGGTGACGCGGATCCGGCGCGCGCGCTGCGCGAGGCCCGGGCCGTCGCCCGGATCAAGCACCCGCACGTGGTCGTCGTGCACGACGTCGTCGAGCACGAGGGCCGGCCGGTCATCGTCATGGAACTCGTCGACGGCGGCTCGCTGGCCGAGCGCCTCGCCCGCCCCGACGGAGCGATGTCCCCCGAGGAGGCCGCCCGCGCCGGGCTCGCCCTGCTCGACGCGCTCACCGCCGCGCACACCCACGGAGTGCTGCACCGCGACGTGAAGCCGGCCAACGTGCTGCTCGAAGCCGACACCGGCCGCGTGGTGCTCACCGACTTCGGCATCGCCAGCCTCCCCGGCACGGCGACCACGATCAGCGGCACCGGGGCCTTCGTCGGCACGCCCGAGTACACCGCGCCTGAGCGGATGCAGGGCGAGCCCGCCGACCCGGCCTCCGACCTGTGGTCGCTCGGCGTGCTGCTGTGCGCGGCGGTGACCGGCGAGTCGCTGTTCCGCCGGAACTCGATCGCCGCCGTGCTGCACGCCGTCGTCTTCGACGAGATCAAGCCGCCGCCCGCGCTCGGCCCGCTGCTGCCGGTCGTCAAGGGCCTGCTCGAACGCGACCCGCACCGGCGGATGGCGGCCGCGGAGGCGCGCCGGCTCCTCGCCGCCTGCGCGGCCGGGACGGCCCCGGCGGCCACGCCGCCCGGCGCGGAGCTCTCGTACACACCGACCGAGCACGTGGTCACACCGCCCACCCCCGTGGCCGCGCCCGACGCACGGAGCGGCGCCGACGGACGCGACGGAAGGGACGGCCGGGACGGACGCGACGGGCGGGACGGCCGTCGGGGCGCGCGGGCG
>NZ_DATCVQ010000694.1:0-7612 GCF_036566765.1 Streptomyces sp. | reverse complement strand
TGGCGTGGATGGGTGATGTCGTACTGGTGCTGGTCGTCTGGGCCTGTCTGGTGTGAAGATCGTCGGTCAGCGGGCGATCTCGTGCTGGGTGAGGATCATCAGCGCCCGGACCAGCCGGGTGGCCCACTTCACGTCGAGGCGAAGTTTGGTCAGCACGCGCCAGTTCTTGAGATGCGCGAACGCGTGCTCACACACCGCCCGTTCCGCGGCGCTCAGCTGGTTGACCAGCTTTCTCGCGGCCGCGAGCTGCTTACCCTTGGGCTTCTTGAAGCCTGTGATGACCGCCGGGTCGGCGTCCGGAACACCGCCGCCGTCGAGGCCGACGAAGCCAAGGTCGGCGATCGCGGCCAGGCCCGCTGCGCGCAGCCCCTCGGTCTGCTCCACGAACGTCACCGCGGGGCAACCGGCATTGAGACACTTGAACCTGCGCACCACGACCTCGATGAAGACCGGGGCGCCGCCGATGGGTGCGTCGGCGAGGTGACGTACGTAACGGCCGTGCACCCGCCACGACGGCATCGCGCAGGACGGACATCTGGCCGGGAGCGCCTCGCACCTGCTGCGAAGCGTGACCGCTCCCGCCATCCTCTCGACCGACTCCGCGACCACACTTGCCAGATGCGGCAGCAATCGTCCCAAATTCCCCGAATTACACACCTGTTGAATGCCCAGTTCAGCAGCCTGGCATCACAAGATCTTCGACAGAGCCGAGAGCCGCCGTCGTTCACAACAGGCACGTGGAGACAGTAGCGGCGAGAAGGGCAGCGGTCCGGAGAACAATCACCCTGATCTTGTAGTCCGTTGAGCGCCTTGATCTCGCGACGGCAGGCCGAGCTGACACCGAGCCGAGGCCCAGAGCACACGAGAGTGTCCCCACAACTCAATGGCGGCTTGGGCCCCGTACCCCACCCGATTGCCACCCCCACCTCCCGTCAGCTGGAAAACCTTTCGGCAGCTACAGTCGTAGCGGCCGAGAACGTGACCCGAAGTGAGTAGAACGCATGCCCACAGCAGTGCAGGTTCGGCGGACCGGAGGCCCGGAGGTGCTCGAGGTCGCGGAGGTGGAGATCGGCGCGCCAGGCCCGGGCGAGCTCCTGGTCGACGTGGCGGCTGCGGGTGTGAACTACATCGACACCTACCAACGGACTGGGCTTTACCCGGTCCCGCTGCCTTACATCCTTGGAGGGCGCCGGGACGGTCGTCGCGGTCGGCCCGGACGTGCGCGGTTTCGACGAGGGGGACCGGGTGGCCTGGCAGGGCGTGCCGGGCGGCTACGCGCAGCGGGCGCTGGTGCCAGCCGATTCGGCGGTGCGCGTACCGGACGGCGTGACCGACCAGATCGCCGCTGCTGTGCCGTTGCAGGGGATCACCGCGCATTACCTGGTCACATCGACCTATCCGCTCAAGGAGGGCGAAACGACCCTGGTGCACGCGGCGGCCGGGGGGGTGCCCCTATGTCCTTGGTCAAGGTGGTCGGGTGGCACTCTGTCTGCCATGAGCGATGAAGCGTGTGTGGAAGACCAGGTCGGTGAGGGCATGCGGCCGTGCGTCTTTTGCAATCACCCTGTCGTGATCGACTCGCTCGACGAATGGGACTGCCCCGTGTGCGGCGTGCCTGATGAGGGTCAGCTTGAGGTGGCGGCCCGGGATTCATAGAAGGTTCCGTCGCGGAGCATGGCGAAGAGGACGTGGCCTCGTCGTCTGGCGAGGCAGAGCAGGGCCTGGGTGTGGTGCTTGCCCTGGGCGATCTTCTTGTCGTAGTAGGTCCGCGATGCCGGGTCGCCCAGGGCGGCGAACGCGGAGAGGAAGAAAGCCCGTTTGAGATGCTTGTTCCCTCTCCGAGACGGCTGTTCACCCCGGATCGATGAGCCCGAGCTGCGGGTGGCGGGGGTGAGACCGGCGTAGGCGGCGAGGTGGCCGGCGGTCGGGAAGGTGCTGCCGTCGCCGACCTCGATCAGGATGCGGGCTCCGGTCCTGACGCCGACTCCCGGCATCGAGATCAGGACTTTCGAAAGAGGGTGGGCCTCCAACAGTTCCTCGATCCGCCCGGCAAGTAGTTTCCGCTGGTCAAGGACGGCCGTGAGTGAGGCGGCGAGGCTCGGGACGATGAGCGCGGCTGCGTCGGTTCCCGGGACCGTCACGGTCTGTTCGTCCAGCGCGGCAAAGATCTCTTCGACGAGCCGCTCGGCCATCCTCGGTGCCTTCGGCCGTAGCAGGTTTACCAGTCGACGTCTGCCGGCCTTGCGGATCTGGGCGGGTGACCCGAACCGTTCCAGCAGCGTGAGGACGGCCGGGTGCTGCAACCGCGGTCCCAGGACTCGTTCCAGCGAGGGGTGGATCTGGGTCAGCAGGCCGTGCAGGCGGTTCGCGACCCGGGTTGCTTCGCCGGCCAGGTCGTCGTCGAAGCCGACGATCATCTCCAGCTCGGCGATCGTCTCGTCCTCGCCGTCGATCGACCGCAGCGTGTGAGGCATCGCGCGGGCCGCGTCGGCGATGATGAACGCGTCCCTCGCGTCCGTTTTGGCCTCACCGGGGTAGAGGTCGGCGATCCGCCGCATCGTCAGCCCGGGCAGGTAGGCGACCGGGCAGCCCATGTCCCGGGCGACTGCCAGCGGCAGGGCGCCGATCGAGGCCGGCTGGTCGACCACGACCAACACCGTTCCGTGCTTGGCCTGGAGTTTCGCGAACAGCTCGCGGAGCTTGGGTTCGGTGTTGGGCAGCCGCTTGTCGAAGGCCTTCTTTCCGGCCGGGGTGACGGCGGTGGCGTGGTGTTCGCCCTTGCCGACGTCCAGGCCGAGGAAGACGTCGATGTCACTCGTGTCGATCACGTGCAGGCCCCTCCATCACGCTTTCGTCCGGCCTTGCCTCGGCACCGAGCTGCCACATCCACGTTACGGAGAGCTCTTCCGGCCTGGGTGAAGCTGGTGATCAAGCCCCTCATCAGCGGTCCGTCGATGCCTCCGGACCCGGTGACACCACCCCCCGGATCATGAACAACAAGGGGGGGAAGTCATGCCGGGCCCGAAGGCCGGAGGCCCCATTGCGGAGCCACGAAGAAGCTAACGGGGGGGGCTGCTGATTCAGTTGGCCAAGGCGCGGGGAGCGCGGGTGATCGGCACGGTGTCGACCGCCGAGAAGGAGGCGCTTGCCCGCGAGGCTGGGGCCGACGAGGTGATCCGCTACGACCAAGTGAATTTCGCCGATGCAACCCGGAAGCTCACCGCCGGTGAGGGTGTTCACGTCGTCTACGATGGGGTCGGCAAGTCCACTGTGGATGGAAGCCTGGCAAGCCTGCGCAAGCGAGGCCTGCTGGCGCTATTCGACGCCTCAAGCGGTCCAGTGCCGCCGATCGACCCGCAACTGCTCAATAAGGCCGGTTCGGTGTATCTGACCCGCCCAAATAGCGACGACTACGTCCAGACCCGCGCCGAGCTGGAGTGGCGGATGGGTGAGCTCTTTGCAGCGATGGTCGACGGCTCCCTCAAGGTACGGATCGGCGCCACATACCAACTAACCGGCGCGCGGCAGGCCCACGAGGACCTGCAGGCTCGCAAGACCGCCGGGAAGGTGCTGCTCATCCCCTGACCATCGCTCCAGCGCTTGGCGACGCGAGCTCGTCGCGCGCCGGCCTGTTGTTGGTGTGTCAGCTATCGCTCCAAGGAATCCGGGCTGGTCAGCGGTGCTGGCGTGGGTGGCGGGTGGGGTGCTCGTGCTGGTCGGGGGCGGGAGTCTGGCGCGTAGATCATCTGACGGGTCGGGGGTGGGTGTTTCCGGCTTTGGCCGCGCCGTGAGCGGCGGGCTTCCTACGATTTCTTGAGCGATGAGGTCGATAGCGGTGTGCAGGTGGGCGTCGATGAGCCGGGCGACCTGCGGGTGCGGTCCCGTCAGTTGGCGGTGCGGGCGGCTGCCGCCCCCGGTCCCGCCGGGGCCAGGACGACGGCTGCCAGGTGCTCGCGGAACCAGCGGTGCCCCGGATCGGTCGAGTTGCGGGGGTGCCAGGCCATGCCGAGGTCCAGGGGCGCCAGGTCGAGGGGGATGGGAAACGTCCGCAGTCCCATGGCGGTGACGGTGTCGGGGAGCCAGTCGGCCAGGCTGAGCGCGACGAGGTCGGTGTCCCGGGCGAGCATCATCGCGCTCGTGTGGCTGGGCACCACGACCGCGGTCCGGCGTTGCAGCCCGAGTTCCGCGAGTGCGCTGTCGATGGGCCCGAGGCGCTTGCCGAGCCGGGAGATGCCGATGTGGTCGGCCGCGGCGAAACGGCGGGCGTCGATCCGCCCGTCGAAGAGGGGATGACCGCTGCGGGCGATGCCGACCAGCGGCATCCGGGTGAGCTGCCGGGTCCGGATCTCCGGGTCCAGGTGTCCAAGGACGCCCAGTTCGACGTCCACCCAGCCCTGCCGCAGCCCAGGGCCGCCCTCCATCGCCTCCGGAAGGAAGACGACGTCCACCTGCGGGGCCTCCGCGTGGATCCGCTCGGTCAGGCTCCCGGCCAGTCCCACCAGCAGCAGGTCGGCGGCCTGCACCGTGAAGGTGCGCCGGAGATGCACGGCATCGAAACCGGGACCTGGCCGCAGGACGTTGTCGCAGCCGCGCAGCAACGCGCCGACCTCCTCCCGGAGTTCGACGGCGCGCGGGGTCGGGACCATCCCCTGGCCGGCCCGGACCAGCAGCGGGTCGCCGACGGCACGGCGGAGCCGGGCCAGGGTACGGCTGACCGCCGCGGGCGAGGTGCCCAGGCGCTCCGCTGCGCGGGTCACGCTGTTCTCCTGGAGCAGGGCGTCCAGGGCTCGCAGCAGGTTGAGATCCATCGATGCCTCCTGAACTGCATTTTTACGCCTGAGTCAATGATTGAGTGCCAACCTTTGCATTGTCGCGGCATCCTCCGGCGCGGAGAGTGGAGATGCCGGCGAAGACGCGCGGCATTCCCTTCACCTCTGTCAAGGAGCCGCTGTGCAGCAGTCCCCCCGTGCCGGTCGGGAAGGCGACGTCCTGGCCGTCGTCAGTCAGAGCGGACCGACGGTCTCGTTCTTCGACGCCGCCTCCGACCGCCACCTCAGCGATGTGCAAGTCCCTGCCGAGCCACATGAGTTGTGCTTCGACCCGTCGCAGCGACTGCTGTGGTGCACCCTGACGTACCACTCGGGCTACTACCACGCGAACGGCGGCCGGCGCACCGAACTGGCCGTCATCGACCCTGACACCCGCCGCATCGTCGAGGTCGTCGACCTCGCCCCGGAACACGGGCCGCACGGACTGGCGCTGGACCCGGTGCGCGGTCGCCTCTACGTCAGTGTGGAGAGTACGGACGACCGGCCCGGCGGTGTCGTGGTGATCGACGCGGAGACCCGCCGGCCCCTGGGCAGGATCGACACGGACGCGCCCGGCCCGCACTGGTTCGCCATCGATCCGGCGGGGCGGACGGGCTACGCCACCAACAAGGAAGCGCCGTTCGTGTCGGTCGTCGACCTCGAACGGGGCACGCTCGCCGCGAAGGTCGAGGTACCGGGCAGTGAGGGCCTCGCCGTCTCCGCCGACGGCGCCCACGTCTTCGTCGCCGCGCCCTACGGCAACTTCTCCGGCACCGCCGAGGAACGGCCGCCCACCGGAATCCGGGTCATCGACACCCGGACGGCTTCTGTCGTCGACACCCTGCCCACAGGGGACATCGTCCTGCCGGTGCACCTGACCTCGACGGGCAGGCTGCTCGCAGGCGAAGTGCGCATGGAGCCCGACGCGGTCTCCCGACTCGGACGCCAGGCACCGGGCCGCCTCACGGTGTTCTGCGCCGACACCCGCAAGCAGCTCGGCGAGCTCGACGTCGGCCTCTTCCCGCTGACCATCACCTCGTCCCCCGACGGCCGGCTCGCCTTCGTGGCCTGCGTCGTCTCGTCCACCGTCGACATCGTGGACCTGGAGACGCTGGAGCGCCTGGCCCGGCTGGACATCGCCAGGCTCGGCGAGCCCGGCGCGCACGGCCTCGCGTACCTCCCGCGCCCGGCCTGACCGCCGCCCGGACGCATCGGGCACGGGCGGCCTCTGTCGTCGCTACTGTCGTCGTTTCAGTGGTCGCTTGCGGCACCGCGATCGGGTGCGCTCATGTCTCCCGTGGCGGGCGTGCCGTCGGCGAGCCCGTAGCGCAGGTAGACGGTGCCCTTCGGGCCGGCCGCCGGGGGTTCGAGAAGCGTGAGGTTGGTGGGCACCGCGCCGCCCTCGAACACCTTCTTCCCGACGCCGAGCACGATCGGATGCACCCAGAGGTCGAGACGGTCGAAGAGCTTCTCGCGCAGGAGGCTCTGCACGAGGTTCAGGCTCCCGACGACCTTCACGTGCTCGTGCCGGGCACGGATCTCGCGCACCGCGGCGGCCAGGTCCGGGCCGAGGTGCGTGGACCCGGACCATGAGAGGTCGGGCCTGCCGCGGGAGGCCACGTACTTCGGGACGCTGTTGAAGAGCGTGGCGATCTCGTTGTCCTCGCCGCCCTGCTGGTGAGGCCAATATGCGGCGAAGATGTCGTACGTCCGCCGACCGAGCAGGAGGGCGTCCGTGCCCTCGTACGCGGCACCGACCTGCGCCCCGGCGACCTCGTCCAGCAGGGGCGCCTGCCAGCCGCCGAACGGGAACCCCACCGGGTCCTCGTCGGGGCCGCCAGGCGCCTGCCCGACGAGGTCGAGGGTCGCGAACAGCTCGATGTGGATGAGTCCCATGGCTTTACTCCCGATGAGTCGGTTGTCTCCGTCAAGAGATAGACCTGCGGCTGCCCGCAGACTCAGTGCCGCGCCGGAGCCCTTGCCTGTCGGCAGGCGTCCCAGTGCGTCTCGTCGACAACGCGGACTCCGCGGCCCGCCGCTCGCGGATGCATCGCCGGCAGGCTCTCTCGTCCATGCTGGTGAGTCCTGTGGGTCTGGGCTCGTCGCTGGGGCGCCCAGGTGGTGAAGGCGGCGTCCATCTCCTCGATGGACGAAAAGGACCGGCCGGACAGGACGTGGTCGCGGACGATGAGTACTTGTCGCTCGACCCGGCCCTTGCCCGTGAGCCGATAGGCCGCCAGGACGTCGATGTCGAAGCCGTAGTGGCCGGCGAAGCCGACCGCCTCCGGATGCAGCGGGACGGCTTTGCCTGGAGCGACGTGGCGTCGGACGACGGTCTTGGTGCGGTCGTAGACGATCGCCATAGGGACGCCGCCGAGGTGGGCGAAGCTCACGCTGAACTCTGTCGACGGCTCCAGAACGCATGCCGTCGCCAGCGCTGTTCCTGGTGATAAGCCTCGGTGCGATGGCGCTGGTAGGCGTTCGCGATGCGATCCAGGAACATGCCGTAGGCCGCGAGGGAGTCCGGTTCGCCGGCCAGGCACCGGTCGACCGAGAGGCGCGTCGCGGTCTGGCGGCTTCGGTGCCGGCGTTCCCCTGCTCGCCATTCGCGCCCCTGTCACGTAGGGTGATTATAAGTTACCGAGCGTGATGACATGTGAGGTGTTCATGGGTCAACAAGTGGTGGACATCCGCCAGCTGAAGCTGGAGGACGATCCCAAGCTGCTCTCGCCGCCACGTCTGGTCGAGCTGTACCAGTGCGCCATCGCCGTCACGCTGTTCGACTTCCTCCCCCATGCGGAGAT
>NZ_DATCVQ010000693.1:0-13022 GCF_036566765.1 Streptomyces sp. | reverse complement strand
CCAGGTGGCGCCGCTGCCCACCGCTCGGTACCTCCTCGCCGCGGCTGCCGCGCCCTGCCCGCCGGGGCAGACCGGCACCTGCGTGTACGCGGTCGGGGGCCGCGGCACCACGTTCAACGTCCAGGGCGAGGTGGAGTCGTTAAACGCCGTCGGCGACGCCTGGACGACGCTTCCCTCACTGCCGACGCCCCGGTCGCACCTTGCGGCCGCAACCACGCAGTGCCCACCCGGGCAGGGCGGCATGTGCGTCTACGCCGCGGGCGGCAGTACGTCCAGCGGTCTCCTGGGCACCGTCGAAGCCCTGGACCCTCCCCCGGCGGCCTCCGCGCGCTGACCCCGAAGCCGTGAGGGATCCCTGTACGGGGTCCCTCACGGCTTCGGTCCTGAAAGACATCCATGTCGGCGTCAGATCGTGCGCGCGGACCACGGACGTTGGTCCGCGGTCCGCGGTCCGGTTCTGGGACGGGGCGATGGACTGGACTCGGTATGAGGTGGTCGTTGATCGTGCGCTGCTGCGCCCCGTCAAGGGCGTCGTTCTTGTCCGTAACCACACGGTCGGGCCGGGTCCGGGGGCCGTCCCCGCCCCGGCCGGGCGACCCTGATCCGTGCCATGACCGCCTGGAACGGGGTGCAGTCGTTGTCGTTCCCGCCCGTGAGCGTGAACGCCAGCGGCCCGCCCGGGATGTCACAGGCTCTCGATACGCTGAACGCCTCATCACGGGGGTGACCAGAGGCATGACGGGAGAAACCAGAGCAGGCGGATCCACTTCCGTCCATGGGGCGTTGGGTGTGGCGACCGTCCGGGTCGAGGCGGAGTTGAGCGAGCTGTTCGCCGAAGAGGGCGGGGGCGGATCGACTTCCAGCGCCCTCGGAAGAGTCCGGGCGAGCAGTTGCGGTGCCCGTTCGAGACAGCAGACGAGCTCCGCTGTCCCGCCGGGCTCATGCTGTACGCCGGCGGTCGGGACTGCCGGGCGGCGATGGGCGGCGATGGGCTGCGGGTCGAGGCACTTCGCCGTGCCGTCCTTCGAGCAGTGCATACAGGGGCTCCGCAGGGAGCTGCCGGACTGCGTGGAGCCGGGGACCCGCCGCCGGAGATCGCCCGGAAGGTCGTCGGAGTCGTGCGGGTCGAGATGGAGTGGCAGGGGCGGCAGGATTTGAACCTGCGGCGTACGGGTTTGGAATCCGTTGCTCTGGCCGGGCTGAGCTACGCCCCTTCGGTGCCTTGAGCATGGCACTGCGGCGGAACTCTCTGCCGCATGATTTTCGGGACCGCCGAGGCGGCGTGTCCCCCTCTCCGCTCCGGGAAGGCTCCGCCGATGCCGTTCACCGCCCAGCACGCCGAACACGGAAGGCTGGATGCCACCCAGCCCGATCTGGGATGCGGGCAGAGCTGGGAGGACATCCACCGGGCTCGGGCACCGCTGCACTGTCCGGCCTGCGAAAGCCGGATGGTGGCCCGCGTCTCTGTGCTGGGGCTGCGGCACTTCGCTCACCGGCGCCGATCGCCGAACTGCCCTCTCGCGGGGGAGAGCGCGGGCCACCTGCTGCTGAAGTCCGACCTCGCCGCGGCCGGCCGGGCCGCGGGCTGGCAGATGCTCCTTGAGGCCGCCGCACCACACGGCGCTTGGCGGGCAGATGTCCTCGCCGTCTCGGCGGAGGGCCGTCAGTTCGCGCTGGAAGCCCAGCTGTCACCCATCACGGAGGACGGCGTACTCGAGCGCACCGCGCGCTACACGGCAGACGGGGTGGGCGTCTGCTGGTTCGACGACCGGGAGCGTCCCCGGCCTTGGATGGCCGCGGCGCCTTCCCTCCACGTGAGCGGCCCGTCTGACGAGCCGCGGACCGTACGTCGCGGCATCGCTCGGTATACGGCCCGCGACGCCTGGGGCATGGTCGAGGGCATCTCTCTCAACGACGCGGTGGCGTGGATCCTGGACGGCCGCTTAGCCCCGCACGAGGAGCAGTACTTCCGCGCGCGGAACGCCCATGACGAGTACGAGGGTCGGTTCTGGACGGCGCCGCAGTACGCGGCCGCGGCTGAGGAGGAGGCAGCCCGTCACCGAGCGGCACTGCGAGCCCAGGAGGCACTCTGGCAGCAGAAGGAGGCGGCGCGGAAGGCACGGGCAGCCGCCTACGAGCGGTTCTGGGCCCGGACGGGGATCGGGCCGGGATGGTGGCGGAGTTTCGAGGCGATAGTCCAGGGCGCGCTCGGAGACGAAACGTTCTTCGGTGCGCCCTCCGCCGCGTACGGCGATGGCCGGCCGCTGTACACGAAGGAGGATGGCCGGGCGCGGGTCATCGCGGTGGCGCTTCCCGACCGCCTCGGGGCGTGGGCGGAGACGACTCCGGTCGTGGTCGACGCGCCATGGGCTCTGCACAGAATGGCCGAGCTGGCCTTCTCCGACGTGAAGGTGTTCGTCGCATCCCCGGACTCCGAGTCGTTCGAGTGCTGGTGGGTCCGGCCCGGCGGGGTGTACTAGGTCCTGCCTTCACGTTCCCGGTCGCCGGGGGGTCTGCGGTGGCGGGTCCCACGGAACCGCCACCACTTCGGCGTGCGGCCGGAGCGCTCTCCCCTCTCCCATCGCTCCTGGTGTGGGCGTGACATGCGAAGGCAACTCCTAGCCCGGGATCTCGAACAGGACTTCCTCTTGCGGCAGGCACGGAGGGTCGAGGACGTCACGGAGGCGGGCGATGTCCCGCAGCCATTCCAGACCGGCCGGCGCTACACCCCACAACTCGGCGAGCTCACAAGACTCGGCGACCACGTGGTCCAGAGCATCGACCGCGAGCGTTGGCATCTCCGCGGGCAGTTCCGGCATCGGCTCCGAGGGACCGTAGACCACACACGTCGGACCCCCGTCAGGGTGCTGCGCGACCACCAGGGCCGCCGCGGCCACCGCCCGCTCAGCATCGAAGCCGTACAGGTTCCTCACCACGACTGGCGGCGCTTTCAAGCACGCTACGGATCATCGACACGCGCACGTCCACGGCCGCCCCGTCCAGGTCCCCCGCGAAATCCGCAGCCGTGTCGTTGTCGAACGGGCCGATGCCCCACGTACCCACCGTGACCTCGTCCTACTTGCCGGACCTGCGCATCTTCCCATCCGCAACCGACAACAGAACGGGGCCGCACAGCACACGAGAGTAGGACAGAACGTCAGCCCAGCCGGCACACCTTGCCGGCCCGCTCGGCCTCTGTGCCCAGACAGCCGGGCGCGCCCGGCACACGGCGATACCCGTCTGCCGACAGGCTAGTTGACGCAGCCCGGAGCACAACCGCGCCGTCGGCCCCGGCAGCGCGCCATCGGCGCCGCCTAGGCGCCGAGGACGATCCCCGCTGCGACGCGCCCTCCAACTCGACGCACTCCTCGTCGCGGAGCTCCGCGACCCGCCGCGCTGACGGTGTCGCCAGCGACTGTCCGTCCGGGTGCCGGTCGACCTTGTCCCAGCTGGCCTTGCAGTTGTCGGGTGGATCCGAAGGCACCGGCGGGACCGAGCCGCCGGAGTACGCACTGACTGTACGGCGAACATGGCCGCCGGCCGAGGGTTCGAAGGGGTAGCGCCGAGCGCCGAGGTAAGCCCACATGCCAGCAGGTCCTCGATGAGCCCGCCGTGCGCGCGGTGGTTCGCGAAGCAGTACGCGACGTCCACACCGCCCGCCCCGCCACGCACCGATAGGCCGGGGTCTCTTGTCGGACGCGGAGGGGTTCGGGGGGGCGGGCCCGGTGTCGTGTGGCCGGCTAGTGCATCAGCTCGGAGTGGGTGTGCTCGGGCGCCGCCGGGCAGACATAGAGCTGCTGGTCGTAGCCGCTGCCGATCTGGACCGCAGTGGGCCGCCTAGGTTCGAAGTGGTCGAAGCCGCTGGGCGGTTCATCCGCCGGTTCCTCGTGCGGGACCCAGCTGCTGTCGTCCTCGCCCTCGAACGTGGCGATGGTCAGTAGGGCCTCCATGTCGCTGTCGCAGTCAGGGCAGAGCCGGGGGGCGGGGTCGGTGGCGCCCCAGCGAGGCCAGCCGCCGACTTTCCAGCCGGGGGCGCCCGCCAACTCACTGTCGTAGAACTCCTGCGGGAACGACGCGTAGGCGCTGTCCACGTCCGTGCCGGCTGCCTGCCACACGCTCCAGTTCCCGAGCTGCTCCTGGAGTTCCTCGCTCAACTCCAGGTGGTCGGGGTATTCGGTGACCTGCTCTGGGCTGAGCAGGCACGGCTCGGGAAGGTAGCCGTCGAACTGCATCGCGGGCGGTTCGGGGGGCGTGGTGAGGGTGTCGGCGACCGTGGCTGCCGACCGCCAGAACAGCGCGGTCTTGGGCATGATCGGGTGGTCGAAGGGGCACCACAGGACCTGGAGCAGGTCTGCTCCTTCAGGCATGGGCAGATCGGGCACGTCCCGCGTGTACAACTGGGCGACCGGCAGCATCGCTATGGACCCCTCATACGGGGCGACCGCCAGCTTCACTGGAAGCTCCCGAGGGGGGCGGATTCGCTCAAGGGGCTCTCGTTCCTGCGGGGTCAGGCTCCTGCCGCGCGAGGCGGCACGGATCCGTCGTTCGAGCCTCACGTCCGCTGGGGACAGCGCCGGGTTGATTCCGTCCACTACATGAGGTCCGTCGCAGTGCGGCCATGGCTCGTCGGCGGGCCATAGCAGCGGTCCGCCGATGGAACTGTCCTGCGGTGACGGAGACCCGGGGCGGGGGTGCAACCGGGTCGCCGTGCGTGCCAGCGGAGCCAGTTGAGGGAAGACCGCGGTGACGTCGAACGGCCGCGGCGGAGTGGTCGGGGTGCTGTTCATAGCCGCGACCTTGCCAACTGGCTCTGACAGCTGGGCGCGCAGCGACCTCGAGGCAACCGTCTCCCCAGGCAGCGGACCTGCAGCGCTACCAAGCCTTCATGGAGACACTCTGCTGACCACCTCGCCCGGTGCGCAGAGGCGCTTCACCTGAGCCCAGACCCCCGCCGTCCATCCGGTGGCGGGGGCCTTGGGCCGGGCAATCGCCTCGGTGGACGAATGACCGAGGCGGTCGGCCGTAGGCGTCGACCCTAGGCCGTTTCCTTCGGATCACCTTGTTGACCGGGTGCAGATGGCGGCGAGGTAGATGGTGGCGGTCATGTCGTAACGGGTGGCCACGCCACGCCACTGCTTGAGCTTGATGTGGATCTAGGTGGTCGGTCCGCCGCGGGAGCCGGCCGAGGCCGTGGTCGTCCCCGGCTCACCGGCCGGGGCCCTTTCGTCCTGGAACGACCGTCGGCATGGCCACCGGCCCCAGCGGAGCACGTGCCTCCACGTCGCATACCGCGGTGTGCCGCAGTGCCGACGAACGGGCCACCGCAGGCCCGCGGGCCGTGTCCTGCGGGTCAGTCGGCCCCAGCCCCGGTGCGCGCTCGTGGTCAGCAGGCCACGGACTCGATCAGGTAGAAGGGGGCCGCCTCCAGCAGCGGGGTCACCGACACGACGGACAGTCCCGCGCGGTGGCACACCTCTTCGAAGTCCTTGCAGGTACGTTCCTTCCCGCCCAGGTTCACCAGCATGTTGAGGTCGCTGAGGTAAGTGATCCCGCCGTCTGCGGCGTGCGCAGCGGCACCGGTACCGACCACCTCGGGAAGCACCGGCTCCACGATCAGGACGCGGCCGCCGGGCGGCAGTACCTCGCGGCAGTGGCCGAGGATCGTGACCGCTTGATCGTCCGACCAGTCGTGCAGGACGCTCTTGATCAGGTACAGGTCCGAGCCGCCGGGAACGGAACGGAAGAAGTCGCCTGCAGCCAGGGAACAGCGGTCCGCCACCCCGTGCCGGTCCAGCGTCTCCGGTGCCTGGGCCAGGCCGTCCTCGGTGTCGTGGACGACACCGGTGAGCGCCGGGTGCGCGTCGAGTACGCGGGCCAGGACGCTTCCGTCGCCGCCGCCGACGTCGGTGACCGAGGTGAAGCGGCCGAAGTCGTAGGCGTGCGGCAGCACGGCGGCCGTCTCCTTGGAGGCCTGGCTCATCGCCGCGTTGAAGTCGGCGGACAGCTCGGGGTGTCGGCCGAGATGACTGAAGAAGTCGGTGCCGAATACGGCGTCGAACGCGATCTCGCCGGTGCGGACGCTGCTGTCCAGGCCGTCCCAGGCCCGCACGATCGCCGGGTCGGTGAACATCCGGACGAACGAGACGAGCGAGTCGGGGCGGCCGGAATCGAGAAGGGCGCCGGCGGCAGTCACTGAGAACGCGTCGGGTTCGTGCTCCTCCATCAGGCCCAGACCGGCGAGGGCGCGCAACAGCCTCGTCATGGGTTGGTGCTCGGCTCCCGCGTCGGCGGCCACCTCGCCGGCCGGCCGCCGGCCGTCGCCGATCAGGTCGAAGACTCCGAGCCGCACTGCGGCGCGCAAGGTCTGCGAGGCCATGCTGCCGAAGGCGAGCTGGACGATCAGACCTCGGTCGGCCATGGCCTCTTGGGTAGCAGCTGTGTCTATGGAGCTCACGAATGACTTCTTTCCTCGTCGGGATGGGTGGCTGTGATGTCCGGGACTGCGGGTCAGAGACCGGCCAGGGCAGTGGGCGTGCACCCGGCGAAGGCGAGGACGTCGCGGTGGAGGTGGGACTGGTCGGCGTATCCGTGCGCCAGGGCGATGTCCGCGGCGTTGCCGCCCGCGCGCAGGGCCCGGGCGGCCTGGTCGAAGCGGACGAGCATGGCAGCGCGCTTGGGGGTGAGGCCGATCTGGGCACTGAACCGGGACCACAGCCGCTTCCGGCTCCACCCGCAGGACGCGGCGAGGTCGTCGACCCGTACCCGGCCCCCGCGCGCCACGATCGTGTCCCACACACCGGCGACCTCGGGTGTCATCGACGGCCCCCGAGCGGCCCGGCGGGCGAGGAACTCGCTGACCAGCGTGAAACGTTCCTGCCACGCGGTGGCGGCGGCCACCCGTTCGCGGAGCTGCCGTTCCTGCCGCCCCCACAGGTCCTCCAGGCCGACGACCGCCCCCTCCAGTTCGTGCGGCGACACACCCAGCAGCGCGTAAGCGGCGCCGGGCGACAGGCACATCTCGATGCACTCGACGTCCCGGCCGCGGATTCGCGCGGGACCGGGCGACAACGACGCGACCAGGCTCGGATGAGGGTTCGGGCTCGTCGAGGGCCGTTGTGCGGTGCCGCCTTCGATCGTGAACGGGTCGTTCCCCAGACCAATGACGACGACCACGGCAGGCTGGGGCAGCACCCGCAGGTCCAGTGCCCGGCCGACGCGATCCCGGAATCCGGCCATCCGGACACCGGCAACGGCCGGCGCGGCGGCACCGGGCTGCGCTACTTCCCACTCGCTGCCGGCTGCACGGTCGCCGTCGGAACCATGGTCCATGGCCACGGCTCCGACCTCGGCATCCACTTCGTCGCTGTGCATGCCCCCACCCTGACGGACCCGGGCCGCCCCGTCTTGAAGAAAAGTTCCGCGGGCCGACGCGCGGAGCCCCGAGCGGCCACCAGGGCGTCTTCGGATCGTCTGATCGTTGGTTGATGTGTGTCGTTGACTGACGCCCAGTGGGCGAGGATCGAGCCGTTGCTGCCGGACAGGACCCCGAAGCGGGGAGGGCGGTGGCGTGATCACCGGCAGGTGATCGACGCGATCGCGTGCAAGTACCGCACCGGGACAGCGTGGATGGACCTTCCCGGGCGCTTCGGCTCGTGGAAGGGCGCCCACAACCGGCTGCGGAAGTGGGCCGCCGACGGCACCTGGGAGAAGGTCTTCACTGCCCTGCTCGCCCAGGCCGACGCTGAAGGCGACCTCGACTGGGTCGTCGCGGTCGACTCCACCATCGTCCGCGCTCATCAGCACGCCGCCGGGGCCCGTCAAAAGGGGCCTCGGCCGGCGAGCCGGACCACCATGCCCTCGGACGGTCCGCGGCGGACTGACCACAGAGATCCACCTGGCCGCCGACAGCCGCTGCCGGCCCCTCGCCTTCGTCCTCACGCCGGGCCAGGCCGGTGACGCGCCCGCATTCCCCCAGGTCATGGCTCGCTTACGGGTGCCGCGGCCGGTCGGCCGGCCCAGGACCACGCCGGAGGCGGTCCTGGCCGACAAGGCGTACTCGTCCCGGGCGATCCGCAACCATCTCCGTCGGCGCGGCATAAGAGCGGTGATTCCGCAGCCGGCCGACCAGGCCGCGAACCGCAAACGGCTCGGCTGCCTCGGCGGCCGTCCGCCGACCTTCGACCGCGAGGCATACAAGCAGCGCAACACGGTCGAGCGGTGCATCAACAAGCTCAAGCAGTGGCGCGGCCGGGCCACCCGCTACGACAAGACCGCCACCGTTTACCTCGCCGGGCTCCACGTCGCCGCCGTCTTCATCTGGTCGGCGAGGTGACCCGGAAGGGGCATCCAACGGCGATGCGCGGTCGCCGTGCCCTGCTCAGTCGTCGAACCACACGACGAGGCGTACGTTGTCGTCACCGTGCTGTGCTGCGAGTTCCTTCATGGCTTCCCAGACGGGTTGCCACTCGCCGGTTTCGGTGACGGCATCTCTGCGGCGGATGGTGACTGATCTGTAGAACGTGTCCCCAACAAGCCACTCACTTCCTTCGGGCCACTCGCGCACCTCGCCCGCTTCGAGGCCGACAGCCTCGGCAAAATCTGGACTCCAGGAGGACTTGCCCCACATCCTGAGCCCGCTCGGCGTCCGGCGGTATTCGTGAAGGCGACTGTCGGGCTTCTCTGCGGGCTCATCCCAGTCGACGGCCTGCACCTCGGCCCACGTGATCCACGTGGTGCTGTGAAAGCCGTCCTCGCCGTACCACTCGGTCAGCTGGGCGAACCGCGCACTCACGGTGGCCGAGGCGTCGGCGGGAAACCCCCTGCCTGCGGCCAAGGGACGGAAGTTCGCATAGTTACGGACCCCGAAGAGACAACCGAACGCGTCGTAGTTACGGACAGTGTTAAGGGAGCTGAGGCCGTGTGCGCTGTACCAGATCGGCTCCTGATCGTCTTGCGGCGCCCGGTACTCGAGGAAGCCGCTTATGTCTGTACCCATGCCAGGCATTCTCCCGACGCCGTCAAATGATTTGGTCTGCACGGATCGACGACCTGCGTATGCGTGAGCTGCCTGGCCAGGAGGTTCTGTGGTGAGGAACAGCGCCCAGACGTGCCTTCCGGTCAAAGCGCGGACCGCAGTTCTGACCGTAGTCCGGTGTACACGGACATGACCGGTACCGGCGGTATGTGATCCGCAGGAAACGGCCTAGGTCGCGTATCGAGTCGTGATCATCGGGTGGTCCTGGTGAGGTCTTTGATCCAGATCATCGAGGCGTGCAGGTGGAGACTGGTGAGGTAGCCGTCGGGAGTCTTGTCGTATCGGGTGTCTCACCGTCCCAGTTCCGGCCTCCTGGTACGTCACGCTCTGGGGCGGGTGAGGCACGTGGAGCCGACGTGAGCCGACCGGTGCACTGATGTCCGGGCGGGGACTCATGGGACATGGCCCGGCACCCGGCTCAGGTTCCGGGGAGGATACGGCGCGTTTCGTAGGCCCACATCGCGATCTCGACCCGGTTGCGGGCGCCGAGTTTGGCCATCAGGCTGGCCAGATGCGTCTTCACCGTGCTGAGGCTGATGTGCAGTGCATCGGCGATCTCGGTGTTGGTCAGCCCGCGAGCGACGGCGAGAAGCACCTGCTCCTCGCGGGCGGTGACGGGGGAGACCGGCTGGGCCACGGGACGGCCGGCGGGCAGGTCCGCGAATGCCTGGAGCAGACGGACGGTGACGCTGGGCGCAATGAGCGCCTCACCGCCGGACGCCGACCGTACGGCCTGGGCCAGAAGGTCCGGTCCCGTGTCCTTGAGGAGGAATCCGCGGGCGCCGGCACGCAGCGCGCCGTAGACGTACTCGTCGAGGTCGAACGTGGTGATGACGACCACGGCCAGCGGGTCGGCGACGCCCGGGCCGGCGACCAGCCGGGTGGCCTCGAGCCCGTCGAGTACGGGCATGCGGATGTCGAACAGACAGACGTCGGGGCGCAGTTCGCGGGCCAGACGTACCGCCTCCTGCCCGTCGGCGGCCTCGCCGACGACCTCGATGCCGGGCTGGGCGTTCAGCATGATCCGCAACCCGGTGCGGATGATCGTCTGGTCGTCAGCGACGAGGACGCGAATGGACACCGCTCTCGCTCCTCGCGCTCGGCAGTTCGGCTTCGACATGCCAGCCCCGGTCGGTACCCGGGCCGGCTCGTAGTGTGCCGCCGAGCAGGGTCGCGCGCTCGCGCAGTCCGGTAAGTCCGTATCCCTCGCGACCCCGGCCGGTGCGTCGGCCGTTGTCACGCACGCTCACCCGTACCGTGTGCCGTTCCGCGGCGACCCGAACGACGAGCTCGGTCGCGTCGACCGCATGGCGCAGCGCGTTGGTCACCGACTCCTGCACGATCCGGTAGACGGCCGCGTCCACGGCCGGGGGCAGCGCGTCCAGTTCGCCGTCGAGCCCCAGGTCGACCCCGAGGCGACCAGCCGGGGTGCGCACCAGGCGCTCCAGATCCGCGACTCCGGCAGGGGGCGCCAGCTCGGCGCCGACCCCGCGGTCGCGCAGCGTGGCGACCATGGCGCGCATTTCCTCCAGCGTGCGCGCCCCTTCCTCCTCGACCCCCTCCAGCGCCTCGACGGCGGCGGACGGGTCGGCGCCCGCGAGCACCCGGCCCGCCTGGGCGATGATCACCATGGCCGACACGTGGTGGGCCACCGTGTCGTGCAGTTCCCGGGCGAGCTGCTCGCGCTCGCGGGAGCGCACCTGCTCCAACTGCCGCTCGCGAGCGGTCACACGGAACCGCACGGCAGCCCCGATCACGCCGGGCAGCAGCAGGAAGGCGAAGCCCACGACGTTCTCGACGAACGGGGTCTCGTCCGTGACGGAACACAGCGCGCCGGCCGTGAGGATCACCGCGCCGCCCAGCACAACCTCGCGGCCCGATCCCCACCGGGGCAGCGCGTACACCAGCACGAGCACGACCGCGCCGGTGTACAGGCCGACGGGCTCGCGCGGTGCGGCGACGAGCGAGGCCACCGGAAGCAGGGTCACCGAGCCGAACGCCAGCGTCACCATCGCCAGCGGGCGGGTCCGGCGCCACAGGGGCAACAGGCACAGCCATACGGTGACCACCACCGCCACCGGCCGCCACACGACGTTCTCGCGCAGGGTGGCCTCCAGCGCCACACCGGCAAGGCCCGCGGCGAGCAGCGCCCAGTCCCGCCCCACCCGGGCGGGCGCGTCGGGCGGCCGGGGTTCGGTCCACAGGGTTCGCAGGTCGTCTCGGAGCACGGTTCTCAGCCTAGGGGCCGCGGGGTGCCGCGCATCGGCCGAAAGGACGGGGACTCACTCCGACTTGGGGCCGACGGATCCGCGGCCCGCGGGCCGATGCCACGGGGCGCCGTGGCGACGAGCCTCGTATCGGCGGCCGTGCAAGGACGGCCGACGAGGTGGTTGGAGGACCCCGATGCTCTCGAAAGCCCTGTTGCGCCTGGGCGCAAGCGCCGCCCGTCATCCCTGGCGGGTGATCGCGGCATGGCTGATCGCCGCCACGCTCGCCGTCCTCGCCGCCGTCGCCTTCGGCGGGCGGACCGCGGACTCGATGACCGCTCCGGGACTGGACTCCCAGCGGGCCGCGGAACTGATCGAGCGGGCCGGCACCGGCCAGGAGGGGATGACCGCCCAAGTGGTCGTCACCCCCCTCGACGACGGTGCGACGTTCTTCGACGACGACGGCGCGCGCACCGCTCTCACGCGGCTGGAGACCGAGGTGAAGCGGTTGCCGCACGTGCTCGGCACGAGCGACCCGGCGGGGGCGCTCGACACGGGCGGGGACACCGCCGTGCGCGGCGGCCTCGTTTCGGCCGACGGGCGGATCGCGGTCGTCCGGGTGCAGTACCCCGACCAGAGCCGATTGTCGGCCGAAGACCTCGACGCCCTCGTCGCACTCGGCGACCGGCTGCGCGCCGAACTGCCCCTGCGCGTCGAGATGGGCGGGAGCCTCTTCTACGCCTTCTCCGACCCCGACGGCGGCGTGAGCGAGTTGATCGGCCTCCTCGCCGCGGCCGCGATCCTGTTCCTGGCGTTCGGTTCGCTCGTCGCCGCCGCGCTGCCGATCGGCATGGCGGTCTTCGGACTGACCGTCGGGGTCGCCACGATGACGGTGCTGGCGGGGGTGACAGACGTCCCCACCTTCGCACCGATCCTGGGCAGCATGGTCGGGCTCGGAGTGGGCATCGACTACGCGCTGTTCGTGCTCGCCAGGCACCGGGAGTACCTCGCGCGCGGGCTCGATCCGCAGGCGGCGGCCGGACGAGCGGTGGCCACGGCGGGGCGGCCGGTGATCTTCGCCGGCGGCACCGTCGTCGTGTCGATCCTCGGCCTGGCGGTCGCGAACGTGCCGTTCATGACGGTGGGCGGGCTCGCCGTCTCGATCGTCGTTCTGATCATGGTGCTCGCATCGGTCACGCTGCTGCCGGCCTTCCTCGGCGCCGCCGGCCCACGCCTGGCCCGGGCCGGCCGGATCGGCCGGGCTCTGCAGACCAGGAAGCTGGGCCGACTCGCACGGCGGCAGGACCCGGCGGCAGGCACCGCCCACGCCGCCGGGTGGCGTCGCTGGATCGGGCACGTCAGCCGGCACCCGGTGCCGTACGCGGTCGGCGCGGCGGGGCTGCTGCTGACGGCGACGCTGCCCGTGCTCGGCCTGCGCGTCGGCCTGCCCGACGACGGCTCACTGCCGCAGAGCCGTACCGAGCGCCGGGCCTACGACCTCGTCGCCGAGGGGTTCGGCCCGGGCACCAACGGTCCCCTCGTCATCGCCGCGGACCCCACCGGTGATCCGGGAGTGCTGGACCGACTCGTCGCAACGGTCGCGGCGGATCCGGGCATCGCATCCGTCGCGCCGACGCACATCGATCGGGCCACCGGCATCGCGACCCTCGTGGTGTTCCCGACCACCAGCCCTCAGGACAAGGCAACGGCCGACACCATCGCCCGGCTGCGCACCGACGTGCTGCCCACGGCGATCGGGCACGGCCCGGCCAGGGCCCACG
>NZ_DATCVQ010000692.1:0-7833 GCF_036566765.1 Streptomyces sp. | reverse complement strand
GCCGACCCGCCCGCGCCGGCCGCCGTGTCGGCGACCGCGCCGCTGCTGTCCTCCCTCAAGGGCGAGGGACGGATGGACTACCCGGTCACCGCCGAGGAGGTCCGGGTCCGCGTCAAGGCGCACTCCACCTACGAGCGGGGCAGCATCCCCACCCGCTCGTGGGGGACCTTCCGGCTGTCCCACAGCTACCCGCAGCCCGACGGCAAGCCGCCGATCGTCTACTGGGGCGACTTCAAGGTCGACTGTCTGCGCACCGGCGGCCCGACCGCGACGGTGACCGGGACCCTCGTCCGGACCAACCCCGGCTACCACCCCTGGAAGGGCGTGCTGGACCCGCACTTCCGCATGGGCGTCAGCTTCCTCGTCCTGCCGAACGGCGAGAGCCGCATCGGCCTGTCCGGGGCCACCGCCAAGGGCAAGCCGATGCTCACCCCGTGCATGGCCCCGGCCAGCGACGCCCGCGTGGTCGAGGGCGGCTACACCCTCCGCGACAGGTTCTAGTCGGCCACCAGCGGCAGCAGTTCGGGCAGGTGCCCGTCCGAGGCCGTGGCCGCTGCCACGCGCTCGGGCGGGACCTCCCCGTACAGCGTCGTGCGCGGCTTCGTCGGCCTGCCCGCCGCCTCCGCGATCGCGACGAGATCCTTGATCGAGCGGTACGAGCCGTAACTGGAGCCCGCCATGCGGGAGATGGTCTCCTCCATCAGCGTGCCGCCCAGGTCGTTCGCGCCCGAGCGGAGCATCTCGGCCGCGCCCTCCGCGCCCAGCTTCACCCAGCTGGTCTGGATGTTCGGGATGTGCGGGTGGAGCAGCAGCCGGGCCATGGCGATGACCGCTCGGTTGTCGCGGGCCGTCGGGCCGGGGCGGGCGATGCCGGCGAGGTAGACGGGCGCGTTGGTGTGGATGAACGGCAGCGTCACGAACTCGGTGAAGCCACCGGTCTCCTGCTGGATGCGGGACAGGGTGCGGAAGTGGCCGAGCCAGTGGCGGGGCTGGTCCACGTGCCCGTACATCATCGTGGAGCTGGACCGGATGCCGAGCTCGTGCGCGGTGGTGATCACCTCGATCCAGGTGGCGGTGGGCAGCTTGCCCTTCGTCAGCACCCAGCGGACCTCGTCGTCGAGGATCTCGGCGGCGGTGCCGGGGATCGAGTCGAGCCCGGCCTCCTTGGCGGCGGTCAGCCACTCGCGGATCGACAGGCCGGTGCGCGAGGCCCCGTTGACGACCTCCATCGGCGAGAAGGCGTGCACGTGCATGCCCGGGACGCGCTCCTTCACGGCCCGCGCGATGTCGAAGTACGCGCTGCCGGGCAGGTCCGGATGGATGCCGCCCTGCATGCAGACCTCGACCGCGCCGACGTCCCAGGCCTGCTGGGCCCGGTCGGCGACCTGGTCCAGGGAGAGGGTGTACGCGTCGGCGTCGGTGCGGCGCTGCGCGAAGGCGCAGAAACGGCAGCCGGTGTAGCAGACGTTGGTGAAGTTGATGTTCCGCGTCACGATGTACGTGACCTCGTCGCCGACCGCCGCGCGGCGCACGTCGTCGGCGATCCGGGTCAGCGCGTCGAGCGCGGGGCCGTCCGCGTGCAGCAGGGCGAGCGCCTGGTCGTCGGTGAGCCGCGTCGGGTCGTCGGCGGCGACCGCGAGGGCCTCGCGGACGTCGGTGTCGATGCGCTGCGGGACCATGCCGGGGGCCGCGGCCTCGCGCAGCGCGTCCCAGTCGCCGTACACCTCGTCGAAGTCGTCGCGCCGGTCGTGCGTGCGGCCCTCGGTGTCGATGGTGCGGTGCAGGTCGGTGCGGCCGGCGGCGGTGAACCCCTCGTCCGGCTCCTGCCAGGGCAGGCCGCGCACCACCGCGTCCGGGTTCGCGAGGCCCGTCTCGGGGTCGGCGAGGGCGCGGACGTGCGGCAGCAGCCGCGGGTCGAGCCAGGGCTCGCCTCGGGTGACGAACTCCGGGTAGACGCAGAGCCGTTCGCGCAGCTCGAAGCCGGCCGCCGCGGACCGCTCGGCGAGCTCCTCGATCCGCGGCCAGGGCCGCTCCGGGTTCACATGGTCGATGGTGAGCGGGGAGACCCCGCCCCAGTCGTCGATGCCGGCCCGGATCAGCCGCTCGTACTCGGCGTCGACGAGGTTCGGCGGGGCCTGGAGGCAGGCGGACGGGCCCATGATCAGCCGGGCGACGGCGACCGCGGCGACCAGGTCGTCCAGCTCCGCGTCCGGCATGCCGCGCATCGCCGTGTCCGGCTTGGCGCGGAAGTTCTGGATGATCAGCTCCTGGACGCCGTGGTAGGCGCGGGAGACGCGGCGCAGCGCGAACAGCGACTCGGCGCGCTCCTCATACGTCTCCCCGATGCCGAGCAGCAGGCCGGAGGTGAACGGCACGGAGGAGCGCCCCGCGTCCTCCAGGACCCGCAGCCGCACCGCGGGCTCCTTGTCCGGCGAGCCGTGGTGCGGGCCGCCGGGCTCGCTCCACAGCCGGGTCGCGGTCGTCTCCAGCATCATGCCCATGGACGGCGCGACGGGCTTGAGCCGCTGGAAGTCCGTCCAGGAGAGCACGCCCGGGTTGAGGTGCGGGAGCAGTCCCGTCTCCTCCAGGATGCGGATCGCCATGGCGCGCACGTACGCGAGGGTGTCGTCGTAGCCGTGCGCGTCGAGCCACTCGCGGGCCTCGGGCCAGCGGTCCTCCGGCTTGTCGCCGAGCGTGATCAGGGCTTCCTTGCAGCCCAGTTCGGCGCCGCGGCGGGCGATGTCGAGCACCTCGTCCGGCGACATGTACATCCCGTGCCCGGCGCGCCGCAGCTTGCCGGGGACGGTGACGAAGGTGCAGTAGTGGCACTTGTCCCGGCACAGCCGGGTCAGCGGGATGAACACGCTCTTCGAGTACGTGATGACGCCGGGCCGCCCTGCCGCCTCCAGGCCCGCGTCGCGCACGCGGCCGGCGGTCGCCGTCAGGTCCTCCAGGTCGCTCCCGCGCGCCTGCAACAGCACGGCGGCCTCGGCCACATCGAGCGCCACCCCGTCCCTGGCCCTCCTGAGGGCACGGCGCATGGCGTTCTCGGTGGGCCGTTCCGCCTGCCCGGGCTGCTGATCCGTCATGGACCGAGCATACGAGTGACCACTGTCGGGGCAGGAGGCCTCGTCAGACCTTGAGGACGGCGATGTCCGGCCCGCAGAGCCGTTCGAGATCCTCCGGGTCGGAGGCCGGCACGACGACCGGCGGATGGGCGGCCCAAGCGGTCGCGGCCACGATGGCGTCCAGCGGTTACAGAGCGTCCATGAGAACTTCCGGTCGCTCTACAAGTACCGCGCGAACTCGTCCAGCACCCCCAGGACCTCCGTCTCGCCCCCCGGCGGAAGCTGGAGGACGACCTCGGGGCAGCCGAGCTCCGCGTAGTGGGCGAGCTTGCCCGGGTTGGGCAGGACCGCGTACGGGACGACCTCCAGGGCGTCCGGGTCGCGCCCCGCCTTCTCCCACGCCTCCCGCAGCACCGGCATCGACTGCGTCAGGCCGCGGCCGCCGATCGGCATCCAGCCGTCGGCGTACTCGGCGATCTGCGCGAAGAGCTTGGGGCCCGCCGCGCCGCCGAGCAGCGTGCGCGGCGCGCCGCCCGCCGGCTTGGGGTACGCGTACGAGGCGCGTACCGACACCCCGAACTCCCCCTCGTACGCGGTCGGTTCATCGGCCCACAGCGCCCGCATCAGCGCCATCCGCTCCCGGCCGAGTTCGCGCCGCGTCGCCCACTCCACACCGTGGTCGGCCGCCTCCTCCTTGTTCCATCCGAAGCCGATGCCGAGGGTGAAGCGGCCGCCGGAGAGGTGGTCGAGGGTGGCGATCTGCTTGGCCAGGCCGATCGGGTCGTGCTCGGCGATCAGCGTGACGCCCGTGCCGAGCCCGAGCCGCTCGGTGACCGCCGCGGCCTGGCCGAGGGCGACGAGGGGGTCGAGGGTGCGGCCGTACTCCGGGGGCAGTTCGGCGCCCGCCGCCGGATAGGGGGTGGTCCGCTCGATGGGGATGTGGGTGTGCTCGGGCAGATAGAGCCCGGCGAAGCCGCGCTGTTCCAGCTCGCGCGCGAGGCGGACGGGCGTGATGGTCTCGTCGGTCAGGAAGATCGTGGTCGAGATCCGCATAGGCGCAACGTAGGGCGTGCCGCGTGGATTTCCGAGAGGTGCGACACAAGGGCGTCCCGCGTTGTTCCCGTGTTCACGGCTTCGTACGACAGTTCTGGTCATGAGCGAACCCACCAGACGAACGCTCCTGACGACGGGCGTGGCCTCCGCCCTTACCTTGGGGAGCGTGAGCTTCGCCGAGGCCGACACCCCCGACGGCGACCGGACCGAGACGGTCCGGGGCACGCTGCCGCCCGGCTCCCCCGACTTCGTCCATCTGCCCTTCGAGGTGCCGAAGGGGGTGCGCGAGATCCATGTCTCGTACGTGTACGAGCGGCCCGCCGTGCCCGCCGGCACGCAGGGCAACGCCCTCGACATCGGCCTCTTCGACGAGCGCGGCGCCGAGCTCGGCGGCAAGGGCTTCCGGGGCTGGTCGGGCGGCGCGCGCAAGGAGTTCTTCGTGCGCGCCGACGACGCCACGCCCGGATACGTGGCCGGGCCGATCCGGGCCGGGACCTGGTTCGTGGCGCTCGGCCCGTACACGGTCGCGCCGCAGGGACTCACGTACAGCGTGACGATCACGCTCCGGTTCGGCGCGGCCGCGCCCGCGCGGCGGCCGGCGTATCCGCCGGAGCGGGCGAAGGGGCGGGGCCGGGCCTGGTACCGGGGCGACTGCCATCTGCACACCGTGTACTCCGACGGGCGGCGCACGCCCGCCGAGGTCGCCGCCCTCGCGCGCACCGCAGGCCTCGACTTCCTCACCACCACCGAGCACAACACGCACGCCGGGCACGGCGCGTGGGCCGAGCTCGCCGGGGACGACCTGCTGATCCTGCTCGGCGAGGAGGTCACCACCCGCAACGGCCACGTACTGGCCCTCGGCACCGACCCGGGGACCTTCGTCGACTGGCGCTACCGGGCCCGGGAGAACCGCTTCGGCCGCTTCGCCCGGGAGATCCGTCGTGCGGGCGGCCTGGTCGTCCCGGCGCATCCGCACGCCACGTGCATCGGCTGCAACTGGAAGTTCGGCTTCGGCGAGGCGGACGCGGTCGAGGTGTGGAACGGCCCGTGGACCCCCGACGACGAGGTGTCGCTCCAGGCCTGGGACGCGGCCCTCGCGCAGGGCCGGTGGACCCCGGCGATGGGCAACAGCGACGCGCACCGCGACCCGGACGCGGTGGGCACGCCGCAGACGGTGGTGCTCGCCGACGACCTGACGCGCGAGGCGATCCTGGAGGGCCTGCGCGCGGGCCGCTCGTACGTCGCCGAGTCCTCGGCGGTCTCCCTGGAGCTGACGGTCACGGACGGCCGGGGCCGCACGGCGGGCCTCGGCGAGCGCCTGCACACCGCGCCGGACGAGCCGGTGACGGTCCGTCTGACGGTGAGCGGCGCGCCGGGTCGCACGGCCCGGCTGGTCACCGACCAGGGGACGCTGCACACGGCGACGCTGCCGGCGGAGGGCGTGGGCACGGTCGAGTGGCGCACGACGAGCGCGTACGCGACGTACGTCCGCGCCGAGGTCCGCCACCCGGCGACGCTGCCGCCGCTGCCGGGCGCGATGGCGGCGTTCACGAACCCGGTGTTCCTGGGGGCGTGAGGGACACCCCGACAACTCATTCGAGCAGTCCGCGCGCCCCTGTTACGCTCGATGGCGATCTTCGGGGCATGGGGGGAAGAGGCCGGGGGGCCACCGACTTCATACGTCACGGGACGGGTGCGCGCGGGCGCGCACCCGCCTCCCTGCCCTGCCCGAGCGCGACCAGCAGGGGGTCTCTCATCATGCGCAGGACCAGAAACACGATCATCGGCGCGGCGCTGCTGCCCACCCTCACGCTGACGCTGGGGGTCGTCGGCGCGGGGCTCGCCGCCACCGTGGTGACGGCCACGCCCGCCGCGGCGGCCGACCGCATGTGGGACGCGCCCACACCGTTGACCGAGGAGCGGAACACCAGCGCCGGCGTGGTGGTCACGGCGGACGGCACGGCCGTCACCGCGTGGACCAAGGGCACCGGCAGCGAGACGCAGGAGTTGTGGGGCGCCACGCGACCGGCGGGCGCCGCGCAGTGGGGCGCGCCGGTCCGCATCGCCGCCGACCAGACGCGAGTGCGCGGCGCGCACCTGGTCTCCGGGGAGGACGGTTCCGTCACGATCGCCTGGAACCGCTACGACGGCGAGAACTCCGCCTCGCACCAGACGTCGACGCTCCGCCCCGGGGCCGCCGCGTGGACTGCCCCCGCGCGCGTCACGGCGGCGCCCCACGCGTACGAGCTCATCCTGGTGAGCGGCCCCGGCAGCCGGCTCACCGCCGTGTGGAGCGGTGACCCGACTCCGGGCGAGACCGAAGCCGACCGGGGGACATACGCCGCCGATCTGACCGCTCCCGGCGGGACGTGGTCGGAGGCCGTCATGATCAGCTCCGGATACCCCTACGAGTTCAAGGCGGCGGCTGCGGCCGACGGCTCCGTGACGGTCGCCTGGCAGGCCGCCCTCTCCGGCCCGGACCTGCTCCGGGTGTCGACCCGTGCGGCGGGCTCGGCCGAGTGGAGCGGCCCGGAGATCATCAAGACCGCCAGTTCGTACGTGGGCGACGGCGAACTCACCGTTCAGTCGTCCGCGAACGGCGCGACCCTGATCACCTGGTGGGAGTCCTACGACAACCGCAGCCTCGTCTACCGTCCCGCGGGCTCCACGAAGTGGGGCCCGACCGAGTACCTCCCGGCCGACGCGGACCGCTTCCACACCTCCATCCCGCGGCTGGAGGCCGACGGCCGGGTGACGGCGCTGTGGGCCGGCCACCAGACGCTGCGGACGGCCACCCGCGCCGTGGACGGCACGTGGTCGCAGCCCCGGTCGCTCGCCGAGAACAACAACGTGTTCAAGCTCTGGACCCCGAGCGCCGGCCGCGACGGCACCCTCGCCGCCGCGTGGACCACGCTCGACGGCGAGCTGTTCGCCGTCACGCGCTCGGACGGCGTCTGGGGCAAGCCCACGAAGGCGGGCCCGGCGTACCTCCACGCGCAGGGCTCCGTCGCCGCCGGGTCGGACGGCCAGGCGGTCGCCGTGTGGGACGAGAGTCTCGGGTGGACGAGCGACTCCTACGAGATCAACCGGGTGATGTCGACGGCCACCGCCGGCGCGAAGGCGGGTCCGCTCGCGAAGCACCGCGACTACGTCGGCGAGGACGGCTTCCCGGACGTGTACGCGCAGCGGTCCGACGGCTCGCTCCTGGTCTACCGGGGCAACGCGGGCGGGACGGTCTCCGCGCCGGCGGACGCCGGCAGGTGGCCGGTCGGCTCGACGCAGGTCCCCTTCGGCGACCTCGACGGCGACGGGGCGAACGACACGCTCGTCGCCGGATCGGACGGCATCCTGCGCCTGTACGCGCCGGAGCGCGGCCGGGCGGTCACGCCGCAGGCCTGGTCGAAGTCGCTCGGCTCGGGCTGGTCAGCGTACGACGGCCTGACGTACTCGGGCGACTTCACCGGCGACGGGCGGCCGGACCTGGTGGCCCGCCAGGTTCTCACCGGCGATCTGTACCTGTACGCGGGGACGGCGTCCGCCGGGCTCACCCGCGTCGGCAAGATCGGCAGCGGCTGGAAGTCCCTGACCATCGTCGGCGCCGGCGACCTCAACGGCGACCGGGTCGCCGACCTGGTGGCCCGTACGGCCACCGGCGACCTGTACCGCTACTACGGCACCGGGAGGTCCACGATCGGCTCGGGCACGAAGATCG
>NZ_DATCVQ010000691.1:0-28076 GCF_036566765.1 Streptomyces sp. | reverse complement strand
CCGACTCCGCGCTCGCGGCCGTACGCGACCGGTGCGCCGCGCTCGACCGGCTGTCCCGGCAGGCGGACGCCGAGGTCCGCCGACTCGGCCCGCTCCGCGTGGAGTACGAGCGGGTCGCCCGGCTCGCCGGCCTCACCGCCGGAACCTCCGCCGAGAACGAGCGCAAGATGCGCCTGGAGTCCTACGTGCTCGCGGCCCGCCTCGAACAGGTCGCCGCCGCCGCCACCGCCCGGCTCCAGCGCATGTCCGCCGGCCGCTACACGCTCGTCCACTCCGACTCCCGCGTCGGCGGCAAGCGGGCCGGCCTCGGGCTGCACGTCGTCGACGCCTGGACCGGCAACGAGCGGGACACCGCGACGCTCTCCGGCGGCGAGACCTTCTTCGCCTCGCTCGCCCTCGCGCTCGGCCTCGCCGACGTCGTCACCGACGAGGCCGGCGGCGTACGGCTGGACACGCTCTTCATCGACGAGGGCTTCGGCAGCCTGGACGACCAGACCCTCGACGAGGTCCTCGACGTCCTCGACTCGCTGCGCGAGCGGGACCGCAGCGTCGGCATCGTCAGCCACGTGCCCGACCTGCGCCGCCGCATCCCCGCCCAGCTGGAGGTGGTCAAGGAGCGGCACGGTTCGGCGGTGCGGCTCCGCGTCAGCGGCTGATCGCCCGCCGGGCGAGCGGCGAGGAGTACACGATGCTCGTCGTCACCGACCCGAGCACGCCGACCTTCCCGGAGATCTGCTCCAGGTGCTTCATCGACCGCGCGGCGACCTTCAGCACGAAACAGTCGTCGCCGGTGACGTGATGCGCCTCCAGGATCTCGGGCGTGGTGTCGAGCAGGTCGTGGAACGGCTTGTAGTTCGCGTTCGGGTAACGCAGCCGCACGAACGCCAGGATCGGCAGTCCGAGCCGCTCGTGGTCGACCACCGCGGTGTACCCGGAGATCACCCCGGCCTCCTCGAGCCGCCGCACCCGCTCGGTCACCGCGGACGCCGACATGGCCACCGACTTGGCGAGCTCGGTGAAGCTGGCCCGGCCCTGGCTCTGCAGGGCTTCGAGGATGCGCCAGTCCGTGGCGTCCGGTGAGTATCCCGTCATGCGTGCCAGACAACAGGGATATCCCCGGACGATCAAGAGATGTCCGGGGATGTCCCGCTGCGCGGACGGCCGGCGAGGCTCTGAGCGAGGCCGGCCCCCGCTCAGAGCTTCGAGATCTCGTCCACCAGGTCGTCCAGGCCCAGCGGCCCCTGCGACAGCGCCGCCATGTGCCAGGCCTTCGCGTCGAACGCGTCCCCGTGCGCGGCCCGCGCGTTCGCCCGGCCCAGCAGCCACGCCCGCTCGCCGAGCTTGTAGCCGATCGCCTGGGCCGGCATCGACAGGTACCGGGTCAGCTCGCTCTCCACGAACGACGCCGGCCGGCTGCTGTGCCGCTGGAAGAACTCCTGCGCCAGCTCCGGCGTCCACCGCTCGCCCGGGTGGAACGGTGAGTCCGCCGGGATCTCCAGGCCCAGGTGCATGCCGATGTCGACGATCACCCGACAGGCCCGCATCATCTGGCCGTCCAGGTAGCCGAGCCGGCGCTCCGGGTCGGGCAGGAAGCCCAGCTCGTCCATGAGCCGCTCCGCGTACAGCGCCCAGCCCTCGGCGTTGGCGGACACCCCGCCGATCGTCGCCTGGTAGCGCGAGAGCTGGTCGGCGACGTGCACCCACTGCGCGATCTGCAGGTGGTGGCCGGGCACGCCCTCGTGGTACCAGGTCGACACCAGGTCGTACACGGGGAAGCGGGTCTCGCCGTCCACCGGGAGCCACGTGCGGCCCGGCCGGGAGAAGTCCTCGGAGGGACCGGTGTAGTACGGGGCCGCCGCGCCGCCGGGCGGGGCGATCCGCGACTCCACCTTGCGCACCCGCTCGGCGAGTTCGAAGTGCGTGCCGTCCAGCGCCTGGATCGCCTCGTCCATCAGCTCCTGCAGCCAGACCCGGACCTCCTCGACGCCCTCGATGTGCGTGCCGTGCACGTCGAGGTGGGCGAGCGCCTCCCAGGGGTCCGAGCCCGGCAGGATCTTGTCCGCCTCGGCCCGCATCTCGCCGAGCAGCCGGTGGTACTCGGCCCAGCCGTACGCGTACGCCTCGTCCAGGTCGAAGTCCGTGCCGTTGAAGTACCGCGACCAGCGCCGGTAGCGCTCCCGGCCCACCGTGTCCGGCGCGTCGGCGACGGCCGGGGCGTACACGTCGCGCATCCAGTCCCGCAGCGCCGCCACCGCCGCGGTCGCGCCGCGCGCCGCCTCGTCCAGCTCGGCCCGCAGCTCCTCCGGCCCGCCGGCGGCGAACTCCTCGAACCAGCCGCGCGCCGCGCCGTCGTTGCCCGACCACTCGGTGAGCTGCTCGACGAAGGTGGCCGTCGGTCGCGGGCCGCCCAGCAGCTTGCGCTCCAGGCCCAGTTCGAGCGAGGCGCGGTAGCCCTCGAGCGCGGCCGGGACGGCGCGCAGCCGCTCGGCGACGGCCGCCCAGTCCTCGGCGGTCTCCGTCGGCGTCACGGTGAAGACGATCCGCACGCTGTGCGCGGGCGAGCGCATGTTGCTGACCGCGCACAGGCCCTCGTCCGCCTCGTGGACGGCGAGTTCGGCGTTCAGCCGCTCGCGCAGCAGCCGGCCGCAGCGGCGTTCGGCGTCGCTGTCCGCGCCCGGACGCCGTTCGGCCTCGTCGAGTCGGGCCAGGGTGCGGCGGGCGAGTTCGGCCACCTCCTCCTGGCCTGCGGGGGAGAAGTCCGGAAGGCGGCCGGCGCTCTCTTTGACTCCCAGGTAGGTACCGGTGATCGGGTCGAGGGCGATGAGTTCGTCGACGAAGGTGTCGGCGACCTGGCGGGGCAGCGGGCTGCTGGAAGTCTCTGGCATGCGGCTCATCCTGGCCTCTCCGACGCCCCCGCGTCACCCTCAATCGATCTCAGTCGGCTGACAAATGAGCGCCCGGGACGGGCGGCAGCAGTGGACCGCACTCCCACTGCTGGAAGATCAGCCGGGTCTCCACGCGCGCCACCTCGCGCCGCGAGGTGAACTCGTCCAGGACGAGTCTTTGCAGGTCAGCGGTGTCCGCAACGGCCACGTGGACCAGGTAGTCGTCGGGACCCGTCAGATGGAACAGCGCCCGGGACTCCGGCAGGCCGCGAATCCGTTCGACGAACGGACCGATCAGTTCGCGACGGTGGGGCCGAACCTGGACCGACAACAGCGCCTCCAGGCCGCGCCCGAGTTTGGCTGAATCCAGTCGTAGCCGGTTGCCCAGGATCACTCCGCTGCGGCGCAGCCGGGCCACCCGGTCGAGGCAGGTGGAGGGGGCCACGCCGACCTCGGCCGCGAGCTCGCGGTAGGTGGTCCGGGCGTCGTTCTGCAAGAGGCGAAGAATGTGCAGATCGATCGGATCCAGTACGACAGAATCGGCCATGCGGCGAACGTAACACGACACTTTTTCGCTACTTCCCGGTAGGCGTTCACCCTCCGGCCATGGACTACGCCGCCTCGATCACCCCCAGGGCTCTGGCCACCGACGCCGTGCACGCCGGCCGCGAGGACCTCGCCGCCCTCGGCCTGCACGCCGCGCCGCTCGACCTGTCGACGACCTACCCCTCGTACGACACCCGCGCGGAAGCCGCGCGGATCGACGAGTTCGCCACCACCGGCGCCCGGCCGGACGGGCCGCCGGTCTACGCCCGGCTCGACAATCCCACCACCGCCCGATTCGAGGACGCCCTCGCCCGCCTGGAGGGGACCGAGAGCGCGGTCGCCTTCGCCAGCGGCATGGCGGGCCTGACCGCCGTCCTGCTGGCCCGGGCGAGCCTCGGCCTGCGGCACGTGGTGGCCGTCCGCCCGCTCTACGGCTGCAGCGACCACCTGCTCACCGCCGGGCTGCTCGGCACCGAGGTGACCTGGACCGACCCGGCGGGCGTCGCGGACGCGATCCGTCCGGACACCGGCCTCGTCATGGTGGAGACCCCCGCCAACCCGACGCTCGCCGAGGTCGACGTCGAGGCGCTGGCGCACTCCTGCGGCTCGGTGCCGCTTCTTGTCGACAACACCTTCGCCACCCCGGTGCTCCAGCAGCCGGTACGGCACGGGGCGCGGATCGTGCTGCACAGCGCGACCAAGTACCTCGGCGGGCACGGCGACGTGCTCGGCGGCGTCGTCGCCTGTGACGAGGAGTTCGCCCGCACGCTGCGCCAGGTGCGGTTCGCCACCGGCGGCGTGCTCCACCCGATGGCCGGCTATCTGCTGCTGCGCGGCCTGTCGACGCTGCCGGTACGGGTGCGGGCGGCGTCGGCGACGGCGGCGGAGCTGGTCCGCAGGCTCGCCGCCGACCCGCGCGTCGCCCGGGTCCATTACCCCAGGGTCGGCGGCGCGATGATCGCCTTCGAGGTCTTCGGCGATCCGCACGACGTGATCGCCGGGGTCCGGCTGATCACGCCGGCGGTCAGCCTCGGCAGCGTCGACACGCTGATCCAGCACCCCGCCTCCATCAGCCACCGCATCGTGGCCGAGGGAGACCGGCGCGCGGCCGGGGTCAGCGACCGGCTGCTGCGGATGTCGGTCGGCCTCGAGGACGTCGAGGACCTGTGGCGGGACCTGACCCAGGCGCTCAGCGCTCGGTCTCCTGGTACACCTCGTACGGAAGCCGGTTCCGTACCGGAGCCGCGGCCAGTCGCGCTGTGATCACCAGGGTGCCTTCCTCGATCTGGTAGTCGAGGGGGAGGTTGAGCCCCCGCATCGCCGCGACCATGCCGGTGTTGGAGGACTGCGTCACGGCGTACACGCTGCCGCAGCCGGCCTCCACCGCCAGGGCCACGAGCCGGTGCAGCAGCTCCGAGCCGATGCCGCGGCGCTGCCAGTCGTCCTCCACCAGCAGGGCGATCTCCGTCTCGTCGCCGTCCCAGAGCAGATGGCCGAGGGCGACGAGACGGCCGGAGGCGGTCTGCACCGCGAGGGTGCGGCCGAAGCGGGGGCTGAGCAGGTGGTTCAGGTAGAGCTCGGCGTCGCCGACCGGGCCGTGGTAGCGCAGGCTCAGGGTGCGGTCCGAGCAGCGGTCGTGCATCGCGCGGGCCGCGGCGAGGTCGCCCTGGTCGACGCGCCGGACGGTGATCTCGTTCCCTTCGGGAAGCGTGAGGACGTCCTGGCTGCGCGGGATGCGCGGGCCGAGCCGGGCGTCCAGTTCGACCAGCGCGCGGGCGCGGGCGAACTCGGTGGGCGTGAACGGCAGATAGGGCCGCTCGACGGTGATGACCCCGCCGTTCGGGTCGCGCAGCCGCATCGACGTCTCCTCCAGTACGCCCTCGACGGGCGCGGTCGCGCCGGTGGGGCGGCCGGTCGGGGAGACGGCGGGCAGCGAGTGGATGGTGCAGCGGCCGAGGAGCTGGCGCAGCGCGAGCGGCAGTTCGGCCGCGTCCAGCGCCGTGCGGGTGGCCAGGCCGAGCAGCCGGGTCGGGGTGTCCACGAGGTCGTGGGCGTCGGCCCGCTCGATCCAGGTGCTGTGGCCGCCGGCCGCGGCGATCTCGCGGGTGAGCCGGCCGGCCTGGAGGTCGGCGGGGGCGCGCAGCAGGAACTCGTCGACGGTGCCCTCGGCGAGCGGGTGGGTCTGCAGGGTGAGGATGTCCACGCGGTGCCGGGCCAGCGCGGTGCACAGCGCGGCGAGGCTGCCCGGCGCGTCGCGGACCGTCGTCCGCATCCGCCACAGCGCGGTCTCGCCGGGCTCGGCCTGCGCAGGCGCGTCGGTGTGCGGCGGCAGCGGGGCAGGCCCGCCGCCGCCGGGATCACCGGCCGGCGGCGCATGACTGTGCCGCCGCGCCCACCACGTGTGGAACGTGGCCGTGCCGATGAGCGCGATCGCCGAGAACACCAGCAGGTACGGGCCGTCCGGCCCGTGCACGATGGTCTTCGCGATCGTGTCGGCCACCACCACGGCCGTGAACAGTGCGGCCAGTTCGATGAGATCGTGCCGCCAGTGGTGCGGGCGACGGGCACTCTTCGCAGATGTCACATCAGTCATGCATTCACTGTGGCCGACCGGTGTTGCGTGATCACGAACGCTTTGTGACTGTCGGGTTAAGCCCCGATCTGGGGGATTACTGACTCTTTTCCGCCGGTTCTGTTGCCGACTGATCGAGGCCGTATGCGAGTGCGATCGAAAGCCGCTTGGCCTGGACGACGGCCTGGGACGAACCGCCCCGACCCGCCAGCCGGTCAAGGCCTGGTATCGCACCGCCCGGTCGGCACCGCTCCGCGCACTCGGCGGCCACCGCCAACACCTCCCCGAGCCCCCGCACCGGCTTCTCCGCCGCCAGAAGCCCGGGCAGCAGCGGCGCAAGCACCGACCACACGGTCGCGTACGCGCCGGTGGCCGCGGCCGTACGGGCCGCGTCCGCCACCCGGTTCGGCTTGGCGAAGCCCTCCTGGACAAGCCCGGCCAGCGTCGCACCGAGTCCGGCCGCGTACAGATCCCCGCGCGCGGCCAGCACGAGGAGCGCGTCCACCGCCGTCAGCCGGTCCTCCGCGTGCCGGCCGGCCAGGCCGCATGCCAGCGCCAGATGCACCGCGGGCCCGACCTCGCCGTCCGCCTCGGCGAGCGCGGTCAGCCACCAGCCCGCGCCCCGCGCCTCCCACTCGACCTCCGCCGCGAGCTGCGGCAGCAGCCAGGCGGCCAGGGCCTCGCGATCCAGCGGCAGCACCGCCGGCAGGTTCTCGCGCTCGTCGCTCCAGAAGCGGCAGTCCCGGGGCGACGGGTCGAGCGGACGGCCCAGCCACTGGAACGCGCCCGGGAAGTCCCGCTGCACGTCCAGCCGTTCGCGGGTCGTGAGCACGATCCGCTCCGCCAGGAACCAGCGGCCGTCCGCCGCCGCCTTGTGGACGCGGGGCGTCACCCGCACCGTCGGGGCGAGCGGCGCCGGATCGGCCAGCCGGGCGGCGAGCCGGTCGCCCGCCGTCGTCCCCAGGTCCGCGGCCGCTCGGGCAGCCTCGGCGGCCGCCGGTCCGTCCCGCCGCACCCGCAGCAGCGCCTGCGCGAAGTCGGCCGGGGCGGGCTCGCAGCCGGCGTCACGGTAGAGCCTCAGCCGCTCGGCCAGCTCGCCCGCGTCCAGCGCCCCGGTGTGCCAGGTGGGGGTGGCGAGCAGGAACGGGAGACCGGGCGTGCCGATCAGGTCGGCCGCCTCCCACAGCCGCTGCTCCAGCACGCCGTCGAGCACATGCCGGGAACACGACGCGTCGACGTGCTCCCGGGCCCGGCCCGCGTCGACGTACTCCTGCCGCACCTGGCCCAGCAGCGCCGCGAGCACGACGTCCAGGCCGAAGGTCGAGCCGTGGAAATGGCCGGCCGACTGGAGGTGCGACGGCTCCTTCATCCACCAGGCGTTCGCGAACGCGCCGCCCACGGCCTCCGCCAGCGCCGCCCGGTCCCGCGCCGCGTGCCGCACGAGCCCGTCGAGCACCCGCTCGAACGCCTCGGCCGGCGCCCGGCGGCGGCCGTTGACCAGCGGGACCAGTTCCTCAAGCAGCTCCGGCACCGTCCCGGCGGCGGGCGAGAGCCGCCTCCGCTCCGGCACGGGCGGCAGGAACTCCTCGTACGCCGGGGCCGGTTCCTGCGGCAGGGACGCGCCGAACAGCTCGGCGGCGCGTGGGCGGTGCAGCGGGCCCAACAGCTCAGCGGCCGCGGCCAGTTCGCCCCGTACCCCCTCGTCGACGGCCGACAGGTGACCGCCGACCAGCTTCAGCGCCCGCTCCTGGACATCGCTGTCCGCGTGCCCGAACGCCTCGGCGATCACCGGCAGCAGCTCGGCCGCGACGTCGGGACGCTTCTTGAGCACCTTGCCGAGCAGCGTCAGCTGGGCCCGGACCAGCTTCTTCTCGGTACGGAAGAACAGCGCGCCGGACATCTCCGCGAGCCGGGCGTCCGGGAGTTCGCCGGAGAGGGCGAGAGGCGCGAGCACCTGCTGGGCGTATCCGGCGACCGTCGACGGGGCGTCCGCCACCATGCCGAGCCAGTCGGCGGTGTGCTCCCGCAGCTCCTGGCCGGTCGGCTCAAGGCGCTGGACGAGCGCGAGGGGGAAGCGCAGGTCGCGGGGGCGCCCGCCGCGCACCAGCCGGGCCAGGCAGCCCTCGATCAGGTCCCGCCGGTCGAACAGACCCTCCGCCGCCAGGGCGGCGAGGGCCGACGGCCAGCTCCCGGCGTCCACATCGTGGTGCCAGACGAGCGGCTCGGGGGTCTCGACGAGATCGAACAGGCGCGGCACGAGCACGGCCGTGTGCGGGTGCTCCTGAAGGGCGCTGACAAGGTGTCGGCGGTCGAGCGACTGCGTCCAGGCGGCGACGTACCAGTCCGAGGTCGGCGTCTCGCAGCCCGAGCGCAGCACGAGAGCGTGGACGAGCCCGTACTCGGCCTCGACGAAGGCCCGGCGGTCGGCGAGCCGCCGCGCCAGGTCGCCGAGCCAGGCCGGGGCGCGGTCGGCGAGGACTTCCAGGACGGCCGGGTGGGACCCCCCGCCCCAGTCCGGCATGTCCCGCGCGCCGATCCACGTCGCGGCCGCCGCCGCACCCGTCTGGCAGCCGACGCCGGCGACCCGGAGCGCCTGCATCCCGCGCCGCCACTCCCAGTCCCACCGGGTGGAACTGCGCAGTTCGGCGCGCAGGGCCTTCAGCTCCACCAGCAGCGCCTTGCGCTCGGCGGCGTCCAAGGGCTTCAGGAGTGCCGGGACTTCGTCGGTCCTTCCCCTGCGGACGGCCTTCAGCACCTGCTTCGACGGGTTGCCGGTGATCATCGCGTTCCTCCCGGGGTTCCGCCGCGGCGCGCCATGCGGACCGCCAGCGCGTGCTTGCACGGGCCGCGTCGGCCCTGATAGTCGGCCCACCACTGGCAGGTGCAGCTCAGGGCTCTGCCCGACTCCCGTATCTGGTAGTGCCGTTCGCCCGAGGCCACCGAGGCCAGGTCGCCGTCGAGCGTCACCGCGCCCTCCGCGACCAGGGCGCGGGCCGCCACCAGGCGCGGGTTGTGCCGCTCGGCGCGGTCCGCGTCGTAGGGCAGCTCGCGGTGGAAGTACGCCGCGTCCGCCACGTCGTACCCCACGCGGCCGGCCGTGCCCAGCGCGGTCAGCGCGGCGCGGACCCGCGCCACGGACAGTCCGGACCGCTCCGCCAGCTCGGCCGGGTCGATCCGCGGCTCCCAGGCGAGCAGCACCGCCACCAACTCCGCGTCCTGCGCGGCCTCCTCCGTGGCCAGCGCCTCCAGGACGCCGCCCTCCCCGGAGAAGCCGCGCGAGGCGTCCGGCGAGAGGGTGAGCGTCAGCCGCATGCCGGGCAGCGCGACCTCCCACGCGCTCGCGGTCGGCGCGCCGTCGGGCGCCGGCCCGTACACACGCAGCGCGGTCGCGTCCCGCAGCACCCGCTCGAGCGAGGCAAGGCGCTCCGGTCCCGGAAGGCAGACCGCGCCCGGGCCCGGCCGGGTCGTCGGCCGCAGTGTCCGCCCGGCCGGGACGACCCACAGCGGACCACGACCCCGGCCGCCGGAGCGCGGCAGCCCCCGCAGGAATCGGACCGCCTCCGCCCCGGGCAGCTCCGCCCGCAGGTCGAACCCGGCCGACGCCACCTGCGCCTCGGCGAAGCCGCGCAGCCAGCGGTCGGGCAGCGGCACCTTCTTCTCCACCACCCGCCCGCCGAGCGTGGTCACCGCCAACTCCTCCGGCCCGACCCGCAGATGCAGCGGATCGTCCCCGGTCAGCCGGGACAGCGCCTCCCGCAGCGGGTTGTTCACGTCGACGTTCGTCGTGCCGTGCCCGGTCTCCGCCCCGTCGAGGCCCTCGCGGAGCACGTCCAGGCGCGCGTACACCCCGCCGCACCCCGAGAACGACTCGAAGCGCAGCCGGTCGCCGTTTCCCGTCACCACGGGATCCAGCGACGCCGGATTCAGCCGCTGGTAGAAGCGCGCGGCGGCCACGTCCGCCACCGCGAGCAGCCCCCGGGCGGCGACCCGGGGCGAGCTGAGGAAGCCGGCGAAGAAACGGGGATGCGCCTCGACCCCGGTGGGCGTGAGCCCCCCGGAGGTCTCGAGGCCGAGCACCCGCCCGCCGCCGGAGGACTCCAGAGCGGACGGGCGCTCGTAGGCGAGCGCCTGTACGGATCGCGTCATGGGAAGACCGTAGGACCCCGCACTGACAATCGAGTCCGCCGCCCCTGTCGGACGTTCCCCATCAGGCCCCCGCGATCGCCCGCAGGGCCTCCAGATGCCGCCGGTACACCGACCGGCCCTCCTGCGTGAGCGACAGCCAGGTTCGCGACCGCCGCCCCACCCGGCCCTTGTCCACCGCCACCAACCCCGCCTCCTCCAGCGCCGCGATCTGCTTGGACAGCGCCGAGTCGGTCACCTCCACGAGGTCCCGTACGAAGGCGAACTCCGCCTTGTCCAGCGGCGCGAGGGCGGCGACGACGGACAGCCGGACCGGCGAGGTCAGCAGCGGCTCCAGGTCGTGCCGGGGATGGGAGCCGGTGCTCATGAGGCGGCCCCGCGCAGTTCGAGCCGCACGCCGACCGCCATCGGCACGCCGCAGCACAGCGCCGCCGCGATCGCGAACGGCACGCTGTCCGGTGCGACCCGGGGACCGATCGCGAGGGTGGCGGCGTACAGCACGCCCCAGCTCGCGATGATCAGGCCGTGCCGCAGCCCGAATCCCCGCCGCACCGAGCGCTGCTTGGCCGCGTAGAAGCTGAGCCCCGTCACGCACAGTGCGAACAGCGTGGTCGAGACGCCCACGGCCATCGGCCCGTGCCACAGCAGGACCGCGGGCACCAGCGCCAGTTGCGCGACCCCGTAGACGATCAGATACCGCACGTACCAGCGGCTCTGCCGCCGTACCGCCTCCTCCATCGCGCGCGAGTGCGTCAACGCCTCGGATGCTTCCGCGAATTCGGTCATGACTCTCCCCCTTGTCGCCATCAGCAATTACTTTCCACTATGGCAAGTAACTACCGGGATGGCAAGGCGGAGGCGCCGGAGTGTGGGGTTACTGGCCCACCAGCCCCGGGCGGAGGACCTTCGTGAAGAGCACCGTGCCGCCCTCCGCGCGCAGGCGCACCGTCAACTCGCCGCTGTCGCCGTCGATGTCGACCTCGCCGAAGTACTGCGGGCTCTCCATCGGCGACAGGTTCGCCCGCTCCGGGGCGCGCACGAAGACGCGCTCGGGGCCGAAGGTCGCGTCGAGCCGGTTGGCCGGGAAGCCGCCGGCCGCCAGCGGCCCCGAGACGAACTCCCAGAACGGCGCGAAGTCCTGGAACGCGGCCCGCTCGGGCGCGTAGTGCTGCGCCGAGGTGTAGTGCACGTCCGCGGTCAGCCACAGCGTGCCGGGGATCCGGCGGTGCTTGATGAACCGCAGCAGCTCCGCGATCTGCAGCTCCCGGCCCAGCGGCGCGCCCGGGTCGCCCTGCGCGATCGCCTCGATGTTCGCCGCGCCGTCCGGCACGACCAGGCCGAGCGGCATGTCCGCGGCCAGCACCTTCCACACCGCGCGCGAGCGGCTCAGCTCCCGCTTCAGCCACTGCAGTTGCTCGGCCCCGAGGATGCCGGTGGTGTCGTCGCCCTGCCGGCCGGGCGAGTTGGCGTTCCGGTACGAGCGCATGTCCAGGACGAACACGTCGAGCAGCGGGCCGTACCGGACCACCCGGTGCATTCGCCGCTCCTCGCCGTGCGCGTGCAGGGTGGACACCGGGAAGTACTCGCCGAACGCCTGGAGCGCGCGGGCGGAGAGCACGTCGACGTCCTTCTCCGTGTAGCGCGGGTCGTCCAGGATCTGTCCCGGGTACCAGTTGTTCCGCACCTCGTGGTCGTCCCACTGGACGATCGACGGCACCTGGGCGTTGAACGCCCGGACGTTGTGGTCGAGCAGGTTGTAGCGGAAGTTGCCGCGGTACTCGTCGAGGGTCTCGGCGACCTTCGCCTTCTCCTCGGTCGTGACGTTGCGCCAGACGCGGCCGTCCGGCAGCGTCACGCTCGGCTGGATCACGCCGTCCGCGTACACCGTGTCGCCGCTGCAGAGGAAGAAGTCCGGGTCGAGGCCGCGCATCTCCTCGAAGGCGCGGAAGCCGCCGATGTCCGGGTTGATGCCCCAGCCCTGTCCGGCGATGTCGCCCGACCAGAGGAAGCGCACCCCGTCCCGGCGGCGCGCCGGAGCCGTGCGGAAGGTGCCGGTGACGCACTCGCCGGTGCGGCGCGGGTCGTCCGGGTCGGCCAGTGTGACCCGGTAGTGGATCTGCTCGCCGGGCGGCAGACCGCGCAGCGCGGTCGTCCCGGTGAAGTCGCTGCCGGGGCCGAGGAGCGGCCCGTGCCAGCGGCGCGCGCCGCGGAACGACTCGGTCGCCGCGGTCTCCACGAGCATCCGGGCCGGCCGGTCCGAACGCACCCACACGAGACCGGACGACGCGGTGACGTCCCCGGCCTGTACGCCCCAGGCGGCGCGCGGCCGGCCGGACAGGGCGAGCGCGGGGGCGGCGGCGCCGAGCGCGCCGGCGGAGCCGAGGGAGAGGGCGGCCGTCGCGGCCAGGGAGCCGCGCAGCACGCTGCGCCGGGCGGGGTTCGGACTCGGTGTGCCATACGACATCGATGCGCCTCCAAGCGGTTCGGGCGGGGGCCGGTGTGCCGTGCCATGCCTAACGCCCGGCAGCGGCGACCACACGAACCCCGCGTGAACAACGCCCCGCCCACACCGTTGTGATGCGTCCACGGACCCACCCGGGTGACGCCCCGTCGCTTCCGCGGGGGCTCAAGCCCCCGCCGCAACCCGTGCGTCCCGCTCAATCTCGCCGCGGAGCTGTTCACCCCGCGCCGACCGGGCGGATCAGCGGCTGCCGTCCAGGATGACGCGCGCGACCAGCGCCGGGTCGTCGTTCATGGGGACGTGGCCGCAGCCCGGCAGCCGGACCAGCCGGGCCCCGGGGATCGCGTGCTTGGCGCGGACGCCCTGGCGGCGCAGCAGCAGCCGGTCGCGGCTGCCCCACGCGATGGTGACGGGGAGCCCGGTGATGTCCTCGGTGACCCGGACGGTGCGGCCGGCGGCGAGCGTCTGGTGGAAGCCGGTGGCCGTGCGCAGGGCGAGCGTCTCGGCGACCGCCGCCTCGGGTGAACGGCGCGCCGGCCGGGCGTAGATGGTGCTCGTGAGCGCCGTCCGCCCGGCCGCCGACCGGGACAGCCGCTCGATCAGCGGCAGCGGCATCGCCGAGGCCGCGGCGTGCATCGCGCGCAGGGTGCCGAAGGCGTACCGCCGCTCGCTGTCCGACCAGAAGCCCGCCGGGGAGAGCGCGGTCACCGAGCGGACCCGCTGCTCACGGCCGAGCTCCAGCGCGAGGAGCCCGCCGAGCGAATTGCCGGCGACGTGCGGCCGGTCGATCCCGAGGGCTTCGCAGAGGCCGCCGAGCACGGGGACGACGGTGGACAGGTCGTACGCGCAGCCGTCCGGCAGCGGCGCGGACGCGCCGAAGCCCGGCAGGTCGACGGCGACGACGTCGCGTTCGGCGGCGAGGATCGGGATCACCGGCTCCCAGGCCTGCCAGTGGTGGCCTATGCCGTGGAGCAGCAGCAGGGGTTCGCCCGCGCCGCGGCGGTCGTACGTCACCGACACCGGGCGGGGCCCGTGGGGGGACTCGATCGTGAACTCGATCTGTGCGGACATACGGCGACTCCCTGCCTTAGACACCCTGTCAGCAACAATTACCCATCAGTAGCGATGACTTCAAGAGCGTGGCCGAAACTGGACACGGCGTGTCCTCGTCGGCTGGTATGGGGGAGTGCCGACGGAAACCGTGATCGACCAGTTCGAAGAACACCGCCCGATGCTGACGGGGGTGGCCTACCGCATGCTCGGCCGCGTGGCCGACGCCGAGGACGTGGTCCAGGAGGCCTGGCTGCGCTGGTCCACCGCCGACGTCGACAGCGTCCGCGAGCCGCGCGGCTATCTCGTCCGGGTCACCACCCGGCTGGCGATCGACCGGCTGCGCCAGGTCCAGTCCCGCCGCGAGTCGTACGTCGGCCCCTGGCTGCCCGAGCCCGTCGTCACCGACTTCGGCCCCGCCGTGCCCGACACCGCCGAGCGCGCGATGCTCGCCGACTCCGTCTCGCTCGCCGTGCTCGTGGTGCTGGAATCGCTCTCCCCGCTGGAGCGCGCGGTGTTCGTGCTGCGGGAGGCCTTCGGCTTCCCCTTCTCCGAGATCGCCGCCGCGCTCGACCGCACCGAGCCGGCCGTGCGCCAGCTCGCCGGCCGTGCACGCCGCCACGTCGACGAGGGCCGGCCCCGCTACGACGTCGACCCCGCCGAGCGGCGCGATCTGACCGAGCGTTTCCTCGCGGCTGCGGCCGGCGGGGACCTGGCGGACCTGCTGGCGCTCCTCGCGCCGGACGTACGGCTGGTCGGCGACAGCGGCGGCAAGTCCAAGGGCCCGCTGCGGATCATGGAGAGCGCCGACAAGGTGGGCCGCTTCCTGGCCGCCGTCGCCCAGGAGCACGGCGCGGGCTATACGTTCCGCTTCGAGGAGATCAACGGCGCTCCGGCTCTGGTCGGCCTCATCGACGGAACGATTGACGTCGTCTTCCAGATCGAGATCGTCGAAGGCGCGATCCAGTGCGTCTACATCATGCGGAACCCGGAGAAACTGCAGGCCGTGCCCGCCTGACCGGCCTGCCCCTGTTCCCCGTACCGCCCCGCGTCCGCCCGGACGCGGGGCGGTTTGCTGCACGGGGCTCACGGCGGCGCGAACGTCCTGTGAACGCTGCGCGCCGGAGCATGGTGGATGAGCCGACCCGACGCAGGATTGGTCTTGACCAAGGGGGTGTGCCGTCTTATGGTCGCAGAGTTAGTGCAGGAACCTTTAATAAACAAGGGCGCGGAAAAGCCGCCGAGGACACGGCGATTGCGGAGGATCAGGGTGGGGACCACGCAGCTCGAATCGGTGCCGGAGCCGAAGTACTGGCACCTCAAGACCGTGATCGGCGAGGCGCTGGACTCGGACTTCGCGGTCGGCGAGATCCTGCCGAACGAGCGCGAGCTCGCGGCCCGCTTCGGCGTCGCCCGCGCCACGCTCCGTCAGGCACTGGAGCAGCTCGAGCTCGAGGGCCGGCTGCAGCGCCGCCGCGGTGTCGGCACCACCGTCGCCCCGCCGCGCATGGGCGTCGACGTCTCCACCGCCCAGCAGGCCTGGCCGGGCGCCGGCGAGGACGTCTGGCAGTCCGTGGACTCCTCCACCGCCGTCCCGCCCGCCGCCGTCGCCCGCCAGCTGGACATCGCTCCCGACGAGCCCGTCCACGTGGTGCGCCGACTGCGCGTCTCCCAGGGCCAGCCCGTCGCCGCCGAGCTGCTGTACGTGCCGCTCGGCTCCGTCCCCGGACAGTCCGCCGTCGACGCGCTCGCCGGCCCCGCCCGGGCTCGCGGCGTCCTGAGCGAGCTCCAGCGGCTGGTCCTCGACGGCCAGGACCGCTCCGTGGAGCTGGGCTCCGCGCGCGCCGACGACGCCAAGGAACTCGACCGCCTGCCTGGCGCGCCGGTCCTCGTCGTCACCACCCGCTACCTCTCCGAGGGCAGCACGGCCGCGGTCTCGGTGGCCACCTACCGCGCCGACACCTGCCGGCTCACCTTCGGCGACTCGGGCGACCTCGTGATGGCGTCCTGACACCCACCCACGAAGGCGGCCCCGGCGTTCAACCGAACGCCGGGGCCGCCTTGGTGTACTTCACGCCCTGCTGTACTTCATGCCCTGCTGTACTTCAAGCTCTGCTGTACTTCACGCCCTGCTGTGCTCAGCGGCGGGACGTCGCCGATCCGTCGATCGCGAACAGCTGCTCCTCGACGTGGTCCAGCGCCAGGCGCAGCGCGCCCGTGCCCACCGCTGCCTCGCCCAGCAGGGACAGCGCCACCCGGGGCGGGCGCAGGCAGAATCGGGCCAGCTCCTCGCGCAGCGGCTGCAGCACCCCGTCCAGGCCGGCCGCCCAGCCGCCGACCACGACCAACTCCGGGTCCAGGGCCAGCACCAGCGCCGCGACGTCGTGCACCAGCCGCTGGATGAAGCGCTCCACCGCGGCCCCGGCCCGCGCGTCCCCGCTCCGGGCCAGCGCGAAGACCTCCGCCACCGCCTGCTCGTCGAGTGGGTGCAGCGGCTCGTCCGTCGTCGAGAGCAGCCGCTCCGGGGTGGCCCCGCGGCCCAGCAGGTGCAGGGCGCCGATCTCGCCCGCGGCGCCGCCGTAGCCGCGGTGCAGCCGGCCGCCGATCAGCGAGCCCGCGCCCGGGCTGAGTCCGGCGAGGACGAAGACGATGTCGTCCGAGTCGGTCGCGGCGCCCTTCCAGTGCTCGGCGACCGCCGCCGCGTTCGCGTCGTTCTCCACGAGGACCGGGCAGCGGAACGACCGGCGCAGCCGCTCGCCCAGGGCCAGGCCCGTCCAGCCGGGCAGCGCGGTGCCGAGCCGGATCGTGCCGTCCGCCTCGACGATCCCGGGCGTGCCCACGCCGACCGCCCGCAGGCTGCTCCGCGGCACCCCGGCCCGCCGCAGCACGTCCGCGACGACCGTGCGGACCCGCTCCAGGCGCTCGTCCGCCGACGCCGTCTCGGAGACCTCGCGCGATCCGGCCCCGATGATCCGGCCGTCGAGCCCGGAGAGCAGAGCGGCGACGCGGTGCGGGCCGATCTCGATGCCCAGCAGATGCCCGGCCTCGACGCGGAACCGGAACCTTCGGGCGGGCCTGCCCTGCCGCCGGGTCTCGCCCTCCTCGGGCGCGGCCTCGACGACGAGCCCGCCGGCGATCAGCCCCTCGGTCACGCCCTCGACGGTCGGCCGGGACAGACCGGTGACCCGGGTCAGGTCGGTGAGCGTGAGCGCGTCGGCGCCCCGCAGAGCATGGAGTACCACTGCGGAATTGATCCGCCGCAGCAGCGACGGGTCCCCGCCGGTCAGCCGCCCCACAGTGTGTCCTCCCAGCTCGCACGCATGTCTGCCGGATGGTACTCAATGGTTCTCCAGGACGGCGAGGCGCGTGGTCGTCTGACGGAGCCTCGGCTGTCAGAGGGGTTCGCTTTACTTGGTCCATGACCATCGCAGGCCATCTCGCGACGATCGACCGGCTCCGGGCCCGCCCCTTCCCTGAGGCGCCGGGCAGATCGGAGCTGGGCGACAGCGGCCCGGGCTTCCATGTCGCCGCGCTCGCCCGGAGCGAGGAGTTCTGGGAGGACGACGGCACGCGCCGCTTAGAGGTCGAGGAGCAGTACGAGGCGGAGCGCGACGCGCTGTCCGAGCGGCTCGGGTCGCGCTGGGGCGCGCCGCAGCACTTCTCGTTGTTCTCGGTCTTCTCGCGGAGCATGGACGGCGAGGAGATACCCGAGCCCTGGGGCGTCCTCAGCAACCACACCCCGGACCTGTACCTCTGGCGGGCGGAGGAGCGGTGGATAGGGCTCGGGGTGTCCCAGTGGGACACGGAGCCGGCCTTCGAACTGCTCCTGGTCGTCACCACGGTCGACCCGCCGTGACCGAGCGCCGTGACCGCGGAACCGGCCCTGAGAACGCGGAAGGCCGCCCGCTGAGGCGGGCGGCCCACAGCAGAACCGGCGATGCCGGTCGGGGACGTCAGAGAATGGCGCCCGGGGTGTAGCCCGCGGCCTCCGGGTGCTGCTTGACGATCTCCTCGATGCGGGAGAGCACGGCGGCCACCTGGCCGGCGGCGGCGCCGGTGAAGGAGAGCTTGTCCGCCATCAGCGCGTCGAGCTGCGCCCGGTCCAGCGGGATCCGCTCGTCGGCGGCCAGCTTGTCGAGCAGCTCGTTGCGCTCGACGCCCTGCTCGCGCATCGCCAGCGCGGAGGCGACGGCGTTCTCCTTGATGGCCTCGTGGGCGACCTCGCGGCCGACGCCCGCGCGGACCGCGCCCATCAGGACCTTGGTCGTGGCGAGGAACGGCAGGTAGCGGTCGAGCTCGCGGGCGACGACGGCGGGGAAGGCGCCGAACTCGTCGAGCACGGTGAGGAAGGTCTCCAGCAGACCGTCGAGCGCGAAGAACGCGTCCGGCAGCGCCACGCGGCGGACCACCGAGCAGGACACGTCGCCCTCGTTCCACTGGTCGCCGGCCAGCTCGCCGGTCATCGAGGCGTAGCCGCGCAGGATGACCATGAGGCCGTTGACGCGCTCGCAGGAGCGGGTGTTCATCTTGTGCGGCATGGCGGAGGAGCCGACCTGGCCGGGCTTGAAGCCCTCGGTCACGAGCTCGTGACCGGCCATCAGCCGGACCGTCTTCGCCACCGAGGACGGCGCGGCGGCCAGCTGCACCAGCGCGCTGACCACGTCGTAGTCGAGCGAGCGCGGGTAGACCTGGCCGACCGACGTGAAGGCGTGCGCGAAGCCGAGGTGACCGGCGATGCGCTGCTCGAGGTCCGCGAGCTTCTCGGCGTCGCCGCCGAGCAGGTCGAGCATGTCCTGCGCGGTGCCGACCGGGCCCTTGATGCCGCGCAGCGGGTAGCGGCCGAGCAGGTCCTCCAGGCGGCCGTAGGCGACAAGCAGCTCGTCCGCGGCGGTCGCGAAGCGCTTGCCGAGGGTGGTGGCCTGGGCGGCGACGTTGTGCGAGCGGCCCGCCATGACCAGCTCGGCGTACTCGCCGGACAGCTTGCCGAGCCGGGCGAGGACGGCGACGGTGCGGTCCCGCATCAGCTCCAGGGAGAGGCGGATCTGCAGCTGCTCGACGTTCTCGGTGAGGTCGCGCGAGGTCATGCCCTTGTGGACGTGCTCGTGGCCGGCGAGGGCGTTGAACTCCTCGATGCGGGCCTTCACGTCGTGCCGGGTGACCTTCTCGCGCTCGGCGATCGAGCCGAGGTCGACCTGGTCGAGGACGCGCTCGTAGTCGGCGAGCGCCTCGTCCGGCACCTCGATCCCGAGGTCCTTCTGGGCGCGCAGCACGGCCAGCCACAGCCGGCGCTCCAGCTTCACCTTGTGCTCGGGGGACCACAGGACGGCGAGCTCCGCGGAGGCGTAGCGGCCGGCCAGGACATTGGGGATGCGGGGCTTGGCAGTCACGTGACCAGATTCTACTGGCGGTTTGTGCAGGCCAGCGCCACGGACGGGTTGGGAGCTTGCTACGAGACGCCCGTCACGTCCGTCGGCCCGCCGACGCACGCGGCTACGCCGTCGGCGGCTCGTACGGCAGCAGCTCCGGCCGCTTGGCCGGGAGGCCGTCGCCCGAGGAGCGGCCGGTCAGCCGGCGCATGATCCACGGGCCGAGGTGCTCCCGCGCGAACCGCGCGTCGGCGGCCCGTCGGCTCGCCCAGCGGGGCGGCACGGTCAGCGGCAGCGGCGTGCGCCAGTCCGCCTCGGCCGGCAGGCCCAGGGTCTGCCACACGGCCTCGGCCACCCGCCGGTGCCCCTCGTCGGTGAGGTGCAGCCGGTCCACGTCCCACATCCGCTGGTCGGCGAGCACGGGTGCGCCGTACAGGTCCACGACCACCGCGCCGTGCCGCGCCGCGAGCTCGTCGACGTGCGCGAACAGCTCCTCCATCCGGGGCCGGAAGCGCTCCATGACCGGCCCGTTCCGGCCGGGGCTGCGCATCAGCACCAGCTGCCCGCAGGACGGGGCGAGCTTCTCGACGGCCTCGGTCAGCAGCCCGCGCACCCGGCCCATGTCGCACTTCGGCCGCAGGGTGTCGTTGAGCCCGCCGACGAGCGTGACCACGTCCGCCTTCATGGCGGCGGCCGTGTCCACCTGCTCGTCGACGATCTGGCCGATCAGCTTGCCGCGAACTGCCAGGTTCGCGTACCGGAAATCCGGGGTACGCGCAGCGAGGCGGGCGGCCAGGAGGTCGGCCCAGCCGCGGTACGTCCCGTCCGGCAACCGGTCGGACATACCCTCGGTGAAGCTGTCGCCCACGGCGACGAGACTGTTGTAACTGGCATTGATCTCCATGGCGGAGCGATCATACCGTGCGGTATGGACGCAAGAGTCCGCGGGAGTCATGGAGGGAGACCCATGAGCGACGCGCTGCAGAGCGCGCTGGCGGAGGCGCTGGCGGACCTGGTGACCGTGATCGAGACCTGCGACGACGAGGTGCTCGACCCCGACACGGCCGTGAAGTGGCTGGAGTCCACCGGGTACACATTGCAGAGGCTCTCCGAGAGCGACCGCCGCACCCTCGACGGCCTCTTCCGCGAGGCGGCGCTCCGGCAGGAGCCCGGACCGTGGCGCGACTCACTCCTGAACGTCTCCGAGGGCTTCGGCCTCACCGTGGACGTGCACGCGGAGCGCTGCGACGCGATCGAGGACCACGTCGGCCGCTTCGTCGCGGCCGTCCGCGCCGCCGACCCCGCCACGCCCGTCCCCACCTGCCCCGGCTGGACCCTCGCCGACCTGACGCGGCACGTCGGCGCTGTGCACCGCTGGGCGGAGCACCTGGTGCGCACCCGGTCGGCCACCCGCGTCCTGGCCGGAGACCTCCCGCTGGATCTGCCGGAGGACCCGGCCGCGTACCCCGACTGGCTCGAGGCCGCCGCCGACTCCTGCCTGAAGACGCTCCAGGACGCCGCACCCGACGACCGGATCTGGTCGCCGGGAGCGGACGCGCACGTCCGGTACTACCCGCGCCACCTGCTCTTCGAACTGGTCGTCCACCTCGCCGACGCCGAGCTCGCGCTCGGCGGGGCAGCGGGCCGGATCGAGCCCGGCACCGCCGCCGACGGCATCGACTGCTTCCTGACGAACGCCCCGTACATCCCGTGGATCGCCGAGCCCCTCGCCCAGCTCGACCGGGACGGCGCGGTGCTCCGCCTCGCGGCCACCGACACCGGCGCCGCCTGGAGCGTCACCCTCGGCGCGGGCGGCTTCGCCTGGCAGCGCCAGGCGGCCGGCGATGCGACGGCGGCGGACGACACCGCGACGGCGACCGTGCGCGGCGCCGCCGCCGACCTGCTGCTGCTCGTCCACCGCCGGTACGGCGCCGAGGACCCGCGCCTCACCGTCTCCGGGGACCGCACGCTCCTCGACGCCTGGTTGGCCGCCACCGCCCTCTAGAACCAGGCGGCTACGGCGCGAGGGGCTTGCCCACCAGCTCCCGCAGCACGTCCTCCATCGTGACGAGTCCGGCCAGCTTGCCGTCGTCGTCCAGGACCGCCGCCAGGTGCGTACGGCTGCGCCGCATCGCCGTCAGGACGTCGTCCAGCGGCGTCGCCGCCCGCACCCGGGCGATCGGCCGCATCGCCGTCACCGGGAACGGCAGGTCGCGGGGCGTGACGTCCAGGGCGTCCTTCACATGCAGGTAGCCGAGGATCTGTTGACCCGCGTCGACCACGGGGAAGCGGGAGAAGCCCGACCGGGCCGACAGGGCCTCCAGCTCCTCCGGCGTCGTGCCGACCCGCGCGTACACCACGCGCTCCACCGGCATCACCACGTCCCGCACGGGGCGGCGGCCCAGCTCCAGCGCGTCGTGCAGCCGCTCGGCGGCCCGGTCGTCGAGCAGTCCGGCGTCCCCGGCGTCGGTCACCATGCGCGCCAGTTCGTCGTCCGAGAACGTCGCCGCGACCTCGCCCTTCACCTCCACCCGCATCAGCTTCAGCAGCCCGTTGGCGAAGGCGTTGATCGCGAAGATCGCCGGACGCAGCGCCCGCGCCAGCGTGACCAGCGGCGGGCCGAGCATCAGCGCCGTGCGGGCCGGCTCGGCCAGCGCGATGTTCTTCGGGACCATCTCGCCGAGCAGCATGTGCAGGTACGTCGCCACCGTCAGCGCGATCACGAACGAGATCGGGTGCACGAGCCCGTGCGCCACGCCGATCGCGTCGAACAACGGCTCAAGCAGATGCGCGATGGCCGGCTCGGCGACGATGCCGAGCACCAGGGTGGACAGCGTGATGCCGAGCTGCGCCGCCGCCAGCAGCGCCGAGACGTGCTCCAGGCCCCAGATGACGCTGCGCGCCCGCCGGTTCCCGGCCTCCGCCAGGGGTTCGATCTGGCTGCGGCGCACGGAGATCAGCGCGAACTCCGCGCCGACGAAGAAGGCGTTCACGACCAGCGTCAGCAGGCCGATCAGCAACTGGATCGCGATCATCGGCCCGCCCTCCCGGTCTCGTCCTCGGCGCCGGAGTCGAGCGGCGCGTGCATCAGCACCCGCGCCGCGCGCCGCCCGGAGGCGTCCACGACGTCCAGCCGCCAGCCCACCAGCTCGACGCTGTCGCCGACCTCTGGGATGCGCCCGAGGTCGGTCGCGATCAGGCCGGCCAGCGTCTCGTACGGTCCGTCGGGGACGCGCATGCCGATGGTCTCCAGCTGGTCCGTACGGGCCGCGCCGTCCGCGGACCAGAGCTCGCGCCCGTCCGCGTCCTCGCCCGCCCGTGCCAGGTCCGGGGTCTCGTGCGGGTCGTGCTCGTCGCGGACCTCGCCGACGACCTCCTCGACGATGTCCTCCAGGGTCACGACGCCGGCCGTGCCGCCGTACTCGTCGATGACCACCGCCATCGTCCGCTTGCCGGACAGCCGGTCCAGGAGCCGGTCGACGGTCAGCGTCTCCGGGACCAGCAGGGGCTCGCGCACCATCTCGCCGACGCGCCTGCGCCGCCGCTCGTCGGCGGGTATGGCCAGCACGTCCTTGATGTGGGCGATGCCGACGACGCTGTCGAGGTTGCCCCGGTAGACCGGGAAGCGGGACAGGCCGGTGGCGCGGGTCGCGTTCGCGACGTCCTCGGCGGTGGCCTGCACGTCGAGCGCGGTGACCTGGACGCGGGGCGTCATCACATTCTCGGCGGTGAGCTCCGCCAGGTTGAGCGTACGGACGAACAGCTCGGCCGTGTCCGCCTCCAGCGCGCCCTGCTTCGCGGAGTGCCGGGCCAGTGCGACCAGCTCCTGCGGGGTGCGGGCGGAGGCCAGCTCCTCGGCCGGCTCCATGCCGAACCGGCGCACGATCCGGTTCGCCGTGTTGTTGAGGTGGCCGATCAACGGCTTGAAGGAGGCGCTGAAGATCCGCTGCGGGGTGCCCACGACCTTCGCCACGGCGAGCGGCGAGGAGATGGCCCAGTTCTTCGGGACCAGCTCGCCGACGACCATCAGGACGACGGTCGACAGGACCGTGCCGACGACCAGGGCCACCGACGACGCGACGGACTCCGACAGGCCCATGGCCTCGAACGGTCCGCGCAGCAGCGCCGCGACCGACGGCTCGGCCAGCATGCCGACGACCAGGTTGGTCACGGTGATGCCGAGCTGCGCCCCGGAGAGCTGGAAGGTGAGGGACCGTACGGCTTTGAGCGCGCCGGCGGCCCCGCGCTCGCCGCGCTCCACGGCCCGCTCGAGCTCGGAGCGTTCGACCGTGGTGAGGGAGAACTCGGCCGCGACGAAGGCGCCGCACGCCAGCGAGAGCAGGAGCGCCACCAGGAGCAGGAGCACTTCGGTCATCGGTTCACCTCCGTCCCATGATCGGCCAGGGGGAGGGGGATCGCTCGATGTCGGCTACTGGGAGGCTCGCCCATGGACGGACGCTCACACCTTTCAATCGTCGGGCCCCGGACGCGGTCGCGTCGAGATCGGGGGACACCATGGTAAAGGACGGGCAAAGCAGAGAGTGATCGGTCGCTACGCGCCCGACCCTCAGGCCGTCGGGTGCGCGGACAGCGGCTTCACCCAGCGGGTCCACTGCTCCTGCGGCCCGTACGCGGCCGCCCGCCAGGCCCGCTGCCCGAGCGCGTTGCGGTCGAGCACCATCGCGTCCGCCCGCCGTCCTCCGAGCCGGGTGAACCGCTCCTCGGCCGCCGCGAGCAGCGCGCCACCGATGCCCTGCCGGCGGTGCCCGGGATGCACGGCGAGCCGGTACAGGTGGCAGCGCCACCCGTCGTACCCGGCGATGACGGTGCCGACCAGCTCGCCGCCCCGCTCCGCGAGGAGCAGTGCCTCGGGATCGCGGGCGACGAGCCGGGCGACCCCGTCGCGGTCGTCGGTGATGCTCGTCCCCTCAGCGGCCTCGCGCCAGAAGCGGAGCGCGGCGTCGATGTCGGACGGGGCGGCGCAGCGGATGCGGAGATCGCTCGGAAGATCGTTCATGGGGCGAGCCAAGCAGAGCGCCGGCCCGCCCGGCGAGCGGATTCCACAGCGTGGAACCGGGCGGGAACGCCCGGATGGCTTGTCGGTGCTAGCGGGCCCGCGCTAGCGTGATGCTGTGGCCAAGAGGCAGCTGAACGTACGCGTGGACGAAACGACCGCCGAGGTCGCCCGACACCGGGCGCAGCAGCGCGGAATGAGCGTGAACCGGTACATCGAGGAGCTCGTCCAGCAGGACGCCGGCGAGGTCGGGCGCACGTTCGTCGAGGCTGCCGCCGACTTCATGCGGCAGTACGAGACGGTGTTCGCGGAGGAGTTCGGGCCGGAGCGCGGCGCCCACGCATGAACGTGACGATCGACCTGTCCTGGCTGCTCATGGTCGCCGAGCACCGGACCCCGGGGGACCCGCAGGTGACCGACTGGGGCGCGCTCGTCGCCGCCGTCGCCCGGCACGACGCGGAGATCTTCGGGGTGCCCGTCTACTCCGACCCGCACGCCCGCGCCGCCTCGCTGCTCCAACTGCTGCTGCACGTACCGGCCTTGGAGCACTCCAACGCCATGTACGCCTCCGCCGTCGCCTACGGCTATCTCGTCGCCTGCGGGCTGAAGGTCGTCACCTCGCCCGAACAGGTCCGGGACCTGGCCCGGCTGGTCAAGGACGGCAAGGGCGACGTACGCGCGATCGCCGACGAACTGCGCCACTGGACCCGCTGACCGCGCCTTGCCGATTGCCGCGCCGCCGCCTACCCGAGCGGTCGGCGCGCCGAGCCGAGTACGCAGTACGAGCTGGGCAGCCGCGGCCCCTTCTCCGGGATGACGAGCCGCCTGTACGTCACCGCCTCGAACCCCGCCGCCTCGATCGCCGCCACCGGGTCCCGCGCCGTGTGGCAGCCGCCGAACAGCAGCGGCCACACCGTCAGGTCCAGGCCCCGCTGCGCCGTCGCCATGGCCCGCCCCGGCGCCCGTCCGTGTTCGAAGAACCGCAGCTCACCGCCGGGGCGCAGCACCCGGTGCAACTCCTGCAGCGCCCGCGGGACGTCCCGTACCGTGCACAGCACCAGCGAGGCCACCGCCGCGTCGAAGGCCTCGCTCTTCACCGGCAGGGCCTCCGCCGTCCCCGGGGCCACGTCCACCGGGACCCCGGCGCGCACCGCCGCGTCCGTCGCCAACTGCCGCAGATGGCGCTCGGGTTCGATCGCGACGACCTCCGAGACCGTGCCCGGATAGTGCGCGAAGTTCAGCCCGTTTCCGGCGCCGATCTCGATGACCCGGCCGGACAGGCCCGCCAGCAGCGCCTCCCGGTGTGCGGCGATCCCGCCCTTCAGATCGGCCTGGACGCTGAAGCGGGCGTAGAAACGGGCGAACAGCGGATGGTGCACGGCGTCTCGCGGAACCTGGGGGGTGCGCGGTGACATGACGGACCTCCTCGGGCGGATACGCCCATTCTCCCCCGCGGATCAGTGCACGAAGCAGAACTCGTTGCCCTCGGGGTCGCGCATCACCTGGAAGTCGCCCTGTGCGTCCGCGACGATCCCGCCGACCCGCACCGCGCCGAGGCGTACCGCCGCGTCCGCGGCCGCCGGCACCGGGCCCGCCTCCAGATCCAGATGGACCCGGTTCTTCACCGTCTTGCCCTCCGGCACCCGCTGGAAGGCGATCCGGACGAACCCCGGCGGCTCGACGTACGACCAGCCGGCGTCCCGGTCCACCGGCTCACCGCCCAGCAGCTCCGCCCAGAACCGGACGAGCGCCGCCGGATCCGCGCAGTCGAGGACGATCTCACTGACCTTGGCTCTCATGATCAGCAGCCTACGGAGCGGGCGAAGGCGTCCGCGTCCCACGCGCCGCCGAGCAGCGGAGCCAGCCAGTCCGCCGCCCGCGCGCGGAACTCCTCCGGCGCGAGCGCGCCCGCGCCCTCCGGCACCGCGCCGAGCAGCGGCGCGCCCGCCGACTCCGGCAGGTCGGCCAGGTTGCAGCGGGCCGCCAGGTCCGGCGCGGCCGGCCAGCTGCCCACGACCACGCCCAGCGGCTCCAGGTCCCGGGCGCGCAGCGCCTCCGTCGTCAGCGTCGTGGAGTTGAGCGTGCCGAGGCCCGCCGGGGCGACCACGAGCACCGGAGCGGACAGCAGCCGCGCGGCGTCCGCGAGCGTCCCGCCCGCCTCGTCGAACCGGACCAGCAGCCCGCCCGCGCCCTCCACGAGGACCAGGTCGTGCTCCTCGGCCAGCTTCCGGGCCGCCGCCGCGACCTCGGCGGGCCCGACCGGCGCCATGCCCGCCCGCCGGGCCGAGGTCACCGGGGCCAACGGCTCCGGGAACCGGGCCAGTTCGACGGAGGCAGCCGCGCCGGAGAGGCGTACGACCTCGTCGGCGTCGCCCCGCTCGTCCGGGCCGATCCCGGTCTGCGCGGGCTTGAGCACCGCGACCGACCTGCCCTGTGCGGTGGCGACGGCGGCCACGGCGGCGGTGACGATCGTCTTGCCGATCTCCGTGCCGGTGCCGCTGACGACGATGACGGTCATGCTGCTGTCCTTCCGTTGCTGAGAGGCATGGGCACGACGGAGGCGCCCCTGCGGGCGCGCCTCCGCGACCGTCAGCCCGCCTGTGCCGCCGCGCACACCGCCGCGGCGATCCGTGCGAGGTCCGCGTCACTCGTCACGTACGGCGGCATCGTGTAGATCAGGTCGCGGAACGGGCGCAGCCACACGCCCTCCCGCACCGCGGCGGCGGTCGCCGCGGCCATGTCGACGTCGTGGTCGAGCTGCACGACGCCGATCGCGCCGAGCACCCGTACCTCCCGCACGCCCGGCAGCCCCTCGGCCGCCGCGAGCCCCTCGCGCAGCCCGGCCTCGATCCGCTTGACCTCGCGCTGCCAGTCCTGCCCGAGCAGCAGCTCGATCGAGGCGCAGGCCACCGCGGAGGCGAGCGGATTGCCCATGAACGTCGGCCCGTGCGCGAGCACCGGCACCTCGCCTCGGGAGATCCCGTCGGCCACCTCGGACGTGCACAGCGTCGCCGCCATCGACAGATAGCCGCCGGTCAGCGCCTTGCCCAGGCACATCACGTCGGGCGAGACCCCGGCCGCGTCCGCCGCGAACAGGGTGCCGGTCCGGCCGAAACCGGTCGCGATCTCGTCGAAGACCAGCAGCACGCCGTGCTCGTCGCAGGCCTCGCGCAGCACCCGCAGATACTCCGGCGCGTGGAACCGCATGCCGCCCGCGCCCTGCACGACCGGCTCCACGATCACCGCGGCCAGCTCGTCCGCGTGCCGCCCGATCGCCGCGCGCAGCTCCTGCGCGTACGACTCCTCGTACGCCGCGGGCGGCTCGCCGACGAACAGCTGGCGGGGCAGCACCCCGGACCAGAGCTCGTGCATGCCGCCCTCGGGGTCGCACACCGACATGGGCTGCCAGGTGTCCCCGTGGTACCCGCCCCGCCAGGTCAGCAGCCGCTGCTTCGCGGGCCGGCCCACCGAGCGCCAGTACTGCAGGCACATCTTCGCGGCGACCTCGACGGCCACCGAACCCGAGTCGCTGAGGAAGACGTGCCGCAGCGGCTCGGGGGTGATCTCCACCAGCTTCGCAGCCAGCCGGACCGCGGGCTCGTGCGTGAGCCCGCCGAACATCACATGGCTCATCCGGTCCAGCTGACCGCGCGCGGCCTCGTTGAGCACCGGGTGGTTGTAGCCGTGGATCGCCGACCACCACGAGGACATGCCGTCGATCAGCTCGTCGTGGCCCTGCGCCGGCTCGGCGAGCCGGAGCCGTACCCCGGACGCGGACGCGACGACCAGCGGGTCCTCGCGGCCCGGCATGGGGCCGTACGGGTGCCAGACGTGCGCCCGGTCCAGGGCCAGGAGTTCGCCGTCACGCATTAGGCGCCAGGTCCGTCCCCGCGCCCCGGCGGCGTACCGCCACCAGGTCGGTACGGGCGCCGTTCGCGGCCTCCGCCGCCGGGACCTGCTCCGGCTCCGGCGCGTGGCCGCCGCACGGACCGCAGCCGCCGCCCGCGTGGGAACCGCAGCCGGCGCCCTCGGTCTCGGC
>NZ_DATCVQ010000690.1:0-3173 GCF_036566765.1 Streptomyces sp. | reverse complement strand
CGGGCCGCGGCTGCCGCGGCCTCGGCGGCCCGTTCGGCGGAGGCGGCGAGCGCGGACTCGGGCAGCGGCGCGGAGAGGATGGCGGCGATCTCGGGGCGCGGGACGGGCGGCGGCGCGCAGATGCCGGTGAGGTCCTTGGCGCGGACGGCGCGGGTGATCCAGACCCGGTCGAGGACGCGCCGCTCGTCGGCCTCGGCGACCAGGTCCTCCGACTGGTTGTAGTCGCCGTCGGCGGCTTGGACGGCCCAGAGGTGGACGGCGACGCCGTGTTCCTTGGCGGACATCAGGCCGGGCAGCAGGTCGCCGTCGCCGGTGACCAGGACGACGTCCGAGCAGGCGCGATTCCGGGCCAGCTCGGTGAGCTCGGCGTGCATGGCCGCGTCGACGCCCTTCTGGGCCCAGCGGCCGTCGCTGCGGGTCAGCGCGCCGAGCCGGACGGTGACCCGGGGCATCACCCGCAGCCGCCGGTGCTCGGGCTGGGGCACCCGGTCGGGCGCGCCGTCGAACCAGTAGATCCGGAGCAGCGGCTGGGCGGTGTCGGCCTCGGCGCGCTCGCGCAGTCCCTGGATGAGGGCGGCGTGGTCGACCGTGATGCGGGAGCGGGCCGGTTCCCCGGCGAGCAGGCTCGCGGCGGCGCCCAGCAGATAGCCGGCGTCCACCAGAACGACGCAGCGGTCCACGTGTTCCACCCTCTTTCGGGAACCTCGGGATCGGGAGTGCTTCGGGTTGCATCGAGTCTGCCCGACCGCCGGGGGCTTGACGGTCGGAACTGGATCATCGGCGTGGCGGATGTCACGCCGAATTCCCGGATCGCCGCGATTACGGTCCGCAATGATCCAAAATGCGCGGATTCGTCCCTTGTGTGAGTCTGGCAGCGGCCCTGGCCCCCAGACCCATCGAGGAGGCATCACCCCCATGGCCAAGAACCGCAAGCAGAACCGCAGTCAGCAGGCCGCGCACCAGGCCGAGCGAGGCGCCCAGCAGGCGCAGCAGTCGGCGATGGAGTCCGAGGCTTCGAATCGCGCCGCGCAGGTCACACCGGGCGACATCGCCCGCAAGAGCCGCCAGAAGCGCTTCGGCCACAACTGACCGAGCGCATCGCGCACACGCGCGAGGGGCGCGCCCGTGACGACGGGCGCGCCCCTCGCGCGTCTTTCGCAGCTGCGTACGGCCGGTCAGCCGGCCAGGCAGGACGGGCCGAGCAGCACCTTCAGGTCGCCGAAGAGCGCCGGGTCCGGCTGGACGCGGTGCCGGTCGAGCCGGAGCACGGTGGTGCTGCGCGGGCCCTGGAGCTTGATCCGCACCTCGGTGTTGCCCTTGTGATGGCTGAGGATCTCACCGAGGCGGGTGACCATCGGCGGGGTGACCTTCAGGGCGGGGATGGTGACGATCACCGGCGCGTTGGTCCCGGCGTTCGACAGGTCGGGGACCATCAGCTCCATGGCGACCAGCCGGGGCACGTCCTCGCGCTTGTCCAGGCGGCCCTTGACGAAGACCACCGCGTCCTCGACGAGCTGGGTGGAGACCAGCTGGTACGTGGCCGGGAAGAACATGCACTCGATCGAGCCGGCCAGGTCCTCGACCGTGGCGATGGCCCAGGCGTTGCCCTGCTTGGTCATCTTGCGCTGCAGGCCGGAGATGATGCCGCCGATGGTGACGACCGCGCCGTCCGCGTGCTCGCCGCCGGTGAGCTGCGAGATGCCGGCGTCCGTCTTGTCCGACAGCACGTGCTCCAGGCCGAAGAGCGGGTGGTCGGAGACGTACAGGCCGAGCATCTCGCGCTCCTGCGCGAGCAGGTACGCCTTCTCCCACTCCAGCTCGGAGAACTCCACGTCGAGGCCGAAGCCGGGCTCGCTGCTCTCCTCGTCGCCCATGCCGCCGAACAGGTCGAACTGTCCCTCGGCCTCCTTGCGCTTGACCGCCACCACGTTGTCGATCATCGGCTCGTGCTGGGCGACCAGGCCCTTGCGGGTGTGGCCCATGGTGTCGAAGGCGCCGGCCTTGATCAGCGACTCGATGGTCCGCTTGTTGCAGACGACCGCCTCGACCTTGTCGAGGAAGTCCGGGAAGGACGCGTACTTCCCCTTCGCCTTGCGGCTCTTGATGATCGACTCGACGACGTTCGAGCCGACGTTCCGGACGGCGGTGAGGCCGAAGAGGATCACGTCGTCGCCCTGGGCGGCGAAGTTCGACTCGGACTCGTTGACGTTGGGCGGCAGGACCTTGATGCCCATGCGGCGGCACTCGTTGAGGTAGACCGCGGACTTGTCCTTGTCGTCCTTGACCGAGGTCAGCAGACCGGCCATGTACTCGGCCGGGTAGTTGGCCTTGAGGTACGCGGTCCAGTAGGAGACCAGGCCGTACGCGGCGGAGTGCGCCTTGTTGAAGGCGTAGCCGGCGAACGGGACCAGGACGTCCCACAGGGCCTTGATCGCCTCGTCGCTGTAGCCCTTCTTCTTGGCGCCCTCCTGGAAGAGGACGAAGTTCTTCGCCAGCTCGTCGGGCTTCTTCTTGCCCATCACGCGGCGCAGGATGTCGGCCTCGCCGAGCGAGTACCCGGCGATGATCTGGGCGGCCTTCTGCACCTGCTCCTGGTAGACGATCAGGCCGTAGGTGACCGCGAGGACCTCTTCGAGCGGTTTCTCGAGCTCCTTGTGGATCGGGGTGATCTCCTGGAGCTTGTTCTTGCGCAGCGCGTAGTTGGTGTGCGAGTCCATGCCCATCGGGCCGGGACGGTAGAGCGCGGAGACGGCGGAGATGTCCTCGAAGTTGTCGGGCTTCATCATGCGCAGCAGCGAGCGCATGGGACCGCCGTCGAACTGGAAGACGCCGAGGGTGTCGCCCCGGCCCAGCAGTTCGAAGGTCTTGGGGTCGTCGAAGGGCAGGGCCAGCAGCTCGATGTCGACGCCCTTGTTGGCCTTCACCAGCTTGACGGCGTCGTCCATGATCGTGAGGTTGCGCACGCCGAGGAAGTCCATCTTCAGCAGGCCGAGCGACTCGCACTGCGGGTAGTCCCACTGCGTGATGGTCACGCCGTCCGTGTGGCGCACCCAGATTGGAGACGTCGTCCCGCTTCTGGTGCGGCTGGCCCCACTGGACCTTCCGCTTGTTCCGCCGGGACTCCGGGGCGACGTACGCCTCGATGCCGATGATCGGCGTCACGCCCGCCTTCT
>NZ_DATCVQ010000689.1:0-12685 GCF_036566765.1 Streptomyces sp. | reverse complement strand
CCGACGCGACCGCGGGGAGTGACAAGTAATGACGACCACTGTTGAGACGGCCGCCGCCACGGGCCGCGTCGCCCGGGTCATCGGCCCGGTCGTCGACGTGGAGTTCCCCGTCGACGCGATGCCGGAGATCTACAACGCGCTGCACGTCGACGTGCCGGACCCGGCCGGCGACGGCACGAAGACGCTGACCCTCGAGGTCGCGCAGCACCTCGGTGACGGCCTCGTCCGCACCATCTCCATGCAGCCCACCGACGGTCTGGTCCGCCAGGCCGCGGTGACCGACACCGGCTCGGCCATCTCCGTGCCCGTCGGCGACGTCACCAAGGGCAAGGTGTTCAACACCCTGGGCGAGGTCCTCAACGAGGACCCCTCCACGGTCGCGGACGCCGAGCGCTGGGGCATCCACCGCAAGGCCCCGGCCTTCGACCAGCTCGAGTCCAAGACCGAGATGTTCGAGACCGGCCTGAAGGTCGTCGACCTTCTCACCCCGTACGTCAAGGGTGGAAAGATCGGTCTGTTCGGTGGTGCCGGTGTCGGCAAGACCGTTCTGATCCAGGAAATGATCGTGCGTGTGGCGAAGCTGCACGAGGGTGTGTCGGTCTTCGCGGGCGTCGGTGAGCGCACCCGTGAGGGCAACGACCTCATGGTCGAGATGGAGGAGGCCGGCGTTCTCGACAAGACCGCGCTGGTCTTCGGCCAGATGGACGAGCCCCCGGGCACCCGTCTGCGCGTCGCCCTGGCCGGTCTGACCATGGCGGAGTACTTCCGCGATGTGCAGAAGCAGGACGTGCTGTTCTTCATCGACAACATCTTCCGCTTCACCCAGGCCGGTTCCGAGGTCTCCACGCTGCTGGGCCGCATGCCCTCCGCCGTGGGTTACCAGCCGAACCTCGCGGACGAGATGGGCATCCTGCAGGAGCGCATCACCTCGACCCGTGGTCACTCGATCACCTCGATGCAGGCGATCTACGTCCCCGCCGACGACCTCACCGACCCGGCGCCGGCGACCACCTTCGCCCACCTCGACGCGACGACGGTTCTCTCCCGTCCGATCTCCGAGAAGGGCATCTACCCGGCCGTGGACCCGCTGGACTCCACGTCCCGGATCCTGGACCCGCGCTACATCACGCAGGACCACTACGACGCCGCCATGCGCGTCAAGGGCATCCTGCAGAAGTACAAGGACCTCCAGGACATCATCGCGATCCTCGGCATCGACGAGCTCAGCGAGGAGGACAAGCTGGTCGTCCACCGCGCGCGTCGCGTCGAGCGCTTCCTGTCGCAGAACACCCACGCGGCGAAGCAGTTCACCGGTGTGGACGGTTCGGACGTTCCGCTGGACGAGTCGATCGCCGCGTTCAACGCGATCTGCGACGGCGAGTTCGACCACTTCCCGGAGCAGGCCTTCTTCATGTGCGGTGGTCTCGAGGACCTCAAGAAGAACGCCAAGGAGCTCGGCGTCTCCTGAGCCCCGTGCTCACAGAGGGGGGCGGTTCGTCCCGCCCCCCTCGCCACGCCCCTTAGAATTGACCCCAACACCCGGCATCCCCGCCGGGTGGTGACCCGAGGAGCCCCCCTTGGCTGCTGAGCTGCACGTCGAGCTGGTCGCCGCGGACCGGAGTGTCTGGTCCGGCGAGGCCACCCTGGTCATCGCGCGTACCACTTCCGGCGACATCGGCGTCATGCCCGGCCACCAGCCGCTGCTCGGTGTGCTGGAGTCGGGCCCGGTGACCATCCGTACGAGCGAGGGCGCGACCGTCGTCGCCGCCGTCCACGGCGGATTCATCTCGTTCGCCGACGACAAGCTGTCTCTGCTCGCGGAGATCGCCGAGCTGGCGGACGAGATCGACGCCAAGCGCGCCGAGCGCGCGCTGGAGCTCGCGAAGTCGGAGGAGGACGCGGCCGCGGAGCGTCGCGCCGACGTCCGGCTGCGCGCGGTGGCGGTCCGCTAGCGGACCGCACCGAGAGTTGTGCCCTCAGCCGCGGTACGGTCTGGAAGTTTCCAGACCGTACCGCGGCTGAGGTGGATGCGGATACAGGTTGTAGTGATCGCTTACGGGACGATGCGAGGAGGTCGGTGGAGATGTTCCTCGCCCTGCTCGTGAGCGGCCTGGTCGTCGCACTGGTGGTGATCGGGCTCTTCGTCTTCGGCCTGCGCCGCAGACTGATCCAGCGCTCGGGCGGCACCTTCGACTGTTCGCTGCGCTGGAACGTGCCCGAGGAGCCGGACCTGTCCGGCAAGGGCTGGGTGTACGGCGTCGCCCGCTACAGCGGCGACCGGATCGCCTGGTTTCGCGTCTTCTCGTACGCCCCGCGGCCCCGCCGGGTCCTGGAGCGCTCCGCCATCGAGGTGCTGGCCCGCCGGATGCCCGAGGGCGAGGAGGAGCTGGCGCTCCTCTCCGACGCCGTCGTGCTCGGCTGTCTCCATCAGGGGACCCGCCTGGAGCTGGCGATGAGCGAGGACGCGCTGACCGGTTTCCTGGCCTGGCTGGAGGCGGCGCCCCCCGGGCAACGAGTCAATGTCGCTTGAGACGGGGGTCTCGTTGAACGGGGGACCCCCGGACGAAGTCTGGGGGAGGGTCGACGTCGCGTGAGCGCCGCTTTGGATCTCGTACGGCCCGGTGAGTGCCATGTGTGGACCGCCCGGGCCGTTTCCGTGCGCTCGGCCGCCGCGCCGGCGCTGCTCCGGCTGCTCGACGCGGGGGAGCGGGCCCGGTACCAGGCGTTCCTGCGGGACGAGCCGCGCGGCCTCTACCTGACCGCGCACGCGCTGCTGCGGGAGCTGGTCGGGGCCCAGCTGGACCGCGATCCCGCGGGACTCTCCTTCACCGCGGAGTGCCGGCACTGCGACTCCGGCGGGCACGGCAAGCCGATGCTGCCGGACTCGCCGCTCCAGCTGTCGCTGTCGCATTCGGGGGACCGGGTGGCGGTGGCGCTGACGTACGCGGGGCCCGTCGGCGTGGACGTCGAGCAGGTCGGCCGCTCGGGGGAGCCGCCGCTGGGCGTGCTCTCGGCGGCCGAGCGAGCGGTGTACGACCTGCTGCCGGACACGGAGCGCAAGCGCGGCTTCACGCGGTACTGGGCCCGGAAGGAAGCGGTGCTCAAGGCGACCGGGGACGGATTGAGCGTGGAACCGGCGACGCTCACGGTGAGCGCCCCCGACGCTCCCGCCGCCCTGCTCGCCTGGGCCGGACGCGTACAGCCGCACCTTCCGGTGCGGCTGTACGACGTGGAGGCGGCCGAGGACTACCTGTCGGCCGTGGCCGTGCTCGGCGACGACTGCCGGGTGGTCCGGCACGAGGTGGCGTACGACGGGGACGGCGTGCTGCGCCGCCCCCGCCGCGCCGAGGGGTTCTAGCTCAGCCCCGTGTTGATCGCGCCGACCAGTTCGCCGTTGCCGGTGTCGCCGCTGAACTCCCAGAAGAACGCGCCGCCCAGGCCCTGGTTCTTGGCCCAGCCCATCTTGGACGAGACCGTGCCCGGGGTGTCGTAGCTCCACCAGTTGGTGCCGCAGTGCGCGTACGCGGTGCCGGCGACCGTGCCGGTGGCCGGGCAGGAGTTCTTGAGCACCTTGTAGTCCTCGATGCCCTGCTCGTACGTGCCCGCCGCCGGTCCGGTGGCGGTGCCGCCGGGCGCGGACTGGGTGACGCCGGTCCAGCCACGGCCGTAGAAGCCGATGCCGAGCAGCAGCTTGGCGGCCGGGACGCCCTTCGCCTTGAACTTGGCGATCGCCTCGGCGGAGTTGAAGCCCGCCTGCGGGATGCCGGCGTACGAGGTGAGCGGGGAGTGCGGGGCCGTCGGGCCCTGCGCCGCCCAGGCGCCGAAGAAGTCGTACGTCATCACGTTGAACCAGTTCATGTACTGTGCCGCGCCCGCGTAGTCGGTGGCGTCGATCTTGCCGCCGGACGAGGCGTCGGCCGTGACGGCCGCGGTGACCAGGGCGCTGCCGCCGAACTTGGCGCGCATCGCCTGCATCATGCTCTTGAACGCGGCCGGGCCGCTGGTGTCGCAGGACAGGCCGCAGGCGTTCGGGTACTCCCAGTCCAGGTCGATGCCGTCGAAGACGTCGGCCCAGCGCGGGTCCTCCACCAGGTCGTAGCAGGACTGGGCGAAGGCGGCCGGGTTCTGCACGGCCTGGCCGAAGCCGCCGGACCAGGTCCAGCCGCCGAAGGACCAGAGGATCTTGATGTTCGGGTACGCCTTCTTCAGCTTGCGCAGCTGGTTGAAGTTGCCGCGCAGCGGCTGGTCCCAGGTGTCGGCGACGCCGTCCACGGACTGGTCGGCGGTGTACGCCTTGTCGTAGTCGGCGTAGGAGTCGCCGATGGTGCACTTGCCGCCGGTGACGTTGCCGAAGGCGTAGTTGATGTGCGTGATCTTGGCCGCGGAGCCCGAGGTGACGATGTTCTTCACGTGGTAATTGCGGCCGTAGACGCCCCAGTTGGTGAAGTAGCCCATCTTCACCGCGGCGCCCGGGTTCGGGTTGCCCCCGCCGCCGGTGGTGCGGACGCTGACCGCGCCGCTCGCCGGACCGGTCTGGTCGATCGTGTCGCGGGCCACGACGGTGTACGAGTAGTCGGTGCCGGCGGTCAGTCCGGTGTTGGTGTACGTCAGTCCGGTGACCGTGGCGATCGTGGCGCCGTCGCGCTTGACGTCGTAGTTCTTGATGCCCTTGTCGTCGGTGGCGGCGGTCCAGGTCAGCTTGACCGAGGTGTCGGTGACGGCGGAGGCGACCGGGGTGCCGGGGGCGGAGGGCGCGTTGTCGCCGGGCTGGCTGGTGCCGTCGCAGGCGCCGCCGTTGACCTTGCAGCCGCTCGGGGCGCCGGAGCCGCTGCCGTTGAAGCCGAAGGAGACGGTCGCGCCGGGGGCGAGGGTGCCGTTCCAGCCGACGTTCTTGGCGGTCCAGTGGGTGCCGGAGCTGGTGACGGTTGCGTCCCAGGCGGAGGTGACGGCGGTGCCGGCGGGGTAGTCCCACTCGACGGTCCAGGAGGAGAGGGTGGTGGTGCCGGTGTTCTTCACCGTCCACTTGCCCTCGAAGCCGGAGCCCCAGTCCTGGACCTTGGTGTACGTGGCGGTGGCGGAGGTGGCGGCCTCCGCCGGGGAGGCGAGGCCGACCATCGCGGCCAGGGGCAGGATCAGGGCGGTCAGACCGGCGGCGGCCCGGTGTCTGAACCCTGTTCTGCGCGTGGGTGCTTGAGTGCTCAACGGTGCTCCTCAAGTTGCGGACGGACAAGATGGGGGTGGTCCGTAGAACTGCGCGCGCGCCGTGAGCGTAGGAAGGTCTGGACCAATCGTCAAGAGGTCCAGACCAACGTAGGCAGGATTTGGTTCGGTGCGCGGGAGGGGTGGGTCCAGTCCGCCCGGCCGCTCGGGGTCAGACGCCCAACTCCTGGGCGAGTACCGCCGCTTGGACCCTGCTGCGCAGCTCCAGCTTCCCCAGCACCTTGCTGACGTGCGTCTTCACGGTGGCCTCCGCCATCCCCAGGCGCTCGGCGATCTGCGCGTTCGACAGCCCCTTCCCCAGAGACGACAGCACCTCCCGCTCCCGCCGCGTCAGCACGTCGAGCACCGACGGGTCCGGCGCGCCGGGCGCGCGTACGGGGGTGGGGGCGGCGAACTCCGCGATCAGCCGGCGGGTCACCGCGGGCGCGATCAGGCCCTCACCGCGGGCCACCGTCCGTACCGCCTCGATCAGGTCCTTCGCGTCGGTGTTCTTCAGCAGGAAGCCCGCCGCGCCGGCGCGCAGCGCCCCGAAGACGTACTCGTCGAGATCGAAGGTGGTCAGCACGAGGACATCGGCGAGGCCCTCGGAGACCACGTGGCGGGTCGCCGTCACGCCGTCCATCCGGGGCATCTGCACGTCCATCAGGACCAGGTCCGGCCGCAGTTCGCGGGCGAGCGCGACCGCCCGCTCGCCGTCCGCCGCCTCCCCGACGACCTCGATGTCCGGGGCGCTGCCCAGGATCAGTACAAGTCCCGCCCGTACCGCGCTCTGGTCCTCGGCGACCAGTACCCGGATCGTCATCCGTCCGACGTCCTCTCCTCGGCGGGCAGTTCTGCCCGCACCTGCCAGATCTTCGTGCCGTCGGCCGCGGTGACCGGCCCCGCCTCGAACGCGCCGCCGAGCAGTGCGACCCGCTCCCGCATGCCGACCAGGCCGGCCCCGGAGCCGGGCGCGCGGGGGCCCGGCCGGTCCCCGAACGGGCTGGTGACCTGGACGGTCAGCGTCCGCGCGTCCCGGGCGAGGCTCACCGCGACCGGCCCGGCCGGGGCGTGCTTGAGCGCGTTGGTCAGCGACTCCTGCACGATCCGGTACGCGGCGAGCTCGACCGGCGCGGGCATCCGGGAGTCCTCCGGGTCGCGGGCGTCGTCCAGCGTGAACGTCAGCCCGCTCGACTCCCCGTTCGTCCGGGCCTGCGCGACCAGCGCGTCGATCCCGGCCAGCGTGGGCGCGGCGGCCGGCTCCGCGTCGCCGCTGCTGTCGCGCAGCAGCCCGATCAGCCGACGCATCTCCGCCAGGCCCTCGACGCTGTTCTCCCGGATGACGGTCAGCGCCTGCCGGGTCGTCGCCGCGTCGTCCAGGGAGAGCGCGGCGGTGGAGTGGATGGCGATCGCGGAGAGGTGGTTGGCGACCATGTCGTGCAGCTCCCGGGCCATCCGCGCCCGCTCGGCCACGACCGCCTGGCTGCGATCCATCTCCGCGAGCAGCGCCGTCTGCTCGGCGCGCAGCCGCGCGGCCTCGGCGGCCTCCCGGTGGTTGCGCACGACCGCGCCGGTGACGGCCGGCAGGAAGCAGACCATGCCGCTGACCACGCCGATCAGCAGCGCGATGGCGTTCTGCCACCAGACCAGGAGGGCGATCGTGATGCCGATCGTGATCAGCCCGGTGGTGTACGGGATGCGGCGGGCGGAGGCGGGCGGTCCGTACACCACGGCGGCGTAGACCACGTCCGTGAACATCAGGATGGTCGCGATGTTGCCCTGGGTGAACTCGTTCGCCACGACGGCGAGGGTGCCGAGGGCCAGGGCGGTGCGCGGCAGGGTCCGGCGCACCGTCTCCGTCACGGTCATCACCACGAGCGGCAGCACGGGCGCCCAGCGCAGCTCGATCGGCGCCTCGGTCCGGTTGACGATGCCGAACCCCCACAGCATCAGCCCGCAGGCCAGGCCGGCGGAGGCGATGAGCAGGTCGACGCGGTGGGGTCGGGGGAGTGTCACGGGCCCATCCAACACGGTGCGGCCCCGCCGCCGCCTCGCCGTACGGGCGGATACGCGGGGGGCCGCCCCTCCGTCGAAGGATGTAGCCGCACTTCGTCAGCGCCGACGACGAAAGGGCCCGGACGGCACGGGACGCTGAAGGGGAACCGAGAGGAGAGTCTGCCGTGATCGTCTGGCTGATCATGATCTGCGAGGTCGGGTTCTGGGTGCTGCTGGCAGCCGGGCTCGCGACCCGCTACCTGCTCAAGATGCCGCGCCTCGGCATGGTCCTGCTGTTGTGCGAGCCGCTGCTGGAGGTCGTGCTGCTCGTCGTGACGGCGATCGACCTGAAGAACGGGGCCGCGCCGGACTGGAAGCACGGCCTCGCCGCGCTGTACATCGGCTACACCGTCGGCCACGGCCACCGCACCGTGAAGTGGCTCGACGGCCACGCCGCGCACCGGCTCGCCGGCGGCCCGCCGCCGCCGAAGGCCCCGCAGTACGGCAAGGCCCGGGCCCGCCACGAGGGCGCGATCTGGCTCGGCACCCTGATCGGCGGCGCGGTCGCGACCGTCCTGCTGCTGTGCGCGATGTGGTACGTCGGCGACGACGGCGACACGTCCTCGCTGAAGGCCTGGATGTTCGGGGCCTGGCGCGCCGTCGGCATCCACGGCCTGATCGCGCTCAGCTACACCCTGTGGCCGAGGAAGGCCCCGGAGCCGGAGCCGTCAGCGCTCCCCGCCCGGGACCCACAGGACGTCCCCGACCTCACTGTTCGCCGTCCTGGCCAGAATGAAGAGAAGGTCTGACAGGCGGTTCAGGTAGGTGGCGGTCAGAGCGTTCATGGTCTCGCCGTGGACCTCGATCGCCGCCCACGTGGAGCGCTCCGCCCGGCGGACCACCGTGCAGGCCTGGTGCAGCAGGGCCGCGCCGGGAGTGCCGCCGGGGAGGATGAAGGAGCGGAGCTTGTCCAGCCGCTCCAGGAAGCGGTCGCAGTCCGCCTCCAGCTTGTCGACGTACGACTGCTCGACCCGCAGCGGCGGGTACTTCGGGTCCTCCACCACCGGGGTGGAGAGGTCCGCGCCCACGTCGAACAGGTCGTTCTGCACGCGGACGAGAACCTTCACGACCTCCTCGTCGAGCCGGCCGAGGGCGATGGCCGTGCCGATGACGGCGTTGGCCTCGTTGGCGTCGGCATAGGCCGAGATCCGCAGATCGGTCTTGGCGGTCCGGCTCATGTCGCCCAGGGCGGTCGTGCCCTGGTCGCCGGTGCGGGTGTAGATGCGCGTCAGATTGACCATGACCCCAGCGTAGTTACGCTCCGGCCCTGCGGAACGTCCGTGTGCCGACCGTCACGGCGAGCGCCGTGAGCGCGACCGCCACCAGCACGCCGTACAGCATCGTCGGCGTCGCGTACCGCCCGATGTACGCGTCCCGTACCGCGTCCACCAGATAGCGGAACGGCATGAAGTGCGAGAGCACGTCCAGCCAGCCCGGGGCGAGCGCCATCGGCAGCATCAGCCCGGACAGCAGCATCGCGGGCAGCGAGAGCGCGTTGACGGTCGGGCCGAACTCCTGCGGGGTGCGGACCTTCATGGCCAGCGCGTACGAGAGCGAGGCCAGCGCGAAGGTGAGCAGGGCGACGAACGCGAAACCGATCAGGACCCCTGCGAGCGGCGCCCGCAGCCCCATCGCCAGCGCGGCGAGCACCAGCAGCACGGCCTGGAAGACGAAGAGCGAGGCGTCGCGCAGGACCCGGCCGAGGAGCAGCGCGAGCCGGCTGACCGGGGTGACGCGCATCCGCTCCACCACGCCCCAGTTCTTCTCCATGATGAGCGAGAAGCCGGCGAACGAGGCCCCGAAGAGCCCGAGTTGGAGCAGCAGGCCGGGGACGAGGATCTGCCAGGAGTCGCCCTCGCGGCCGAGCGGCAGGTCGGCGAGCAGCGGTCCGAAAAGGAGCAGGTACAGCAGCGGCATCAGCACGCCGAAGAGCATCTGGAACTTCGAGCGCAGCGTCTGCCGGGCGTAGCGCCCGAAGATCAGCGCGGTGTCGTGGAGCAGCATGGCGAGTCCTAAACGGCGACGGGGGCGGGGGCGACGGGGGCCGGGCCTCGCCCGGTGATGGCGAGGAAGGCGTCCTGGAGCGTGGTGACGCCGTGCTCCGCCTTGAGGGCGGCCGGGCTGCCCTCGGCGACGACGACGCCCTTGTCCACGATCACCAGCCGGTCCGCGAGCGCGTCCGCCTCGTCGAGGTAGTGGGTGGTGAGGACGACGGTCGTGCCGAACTCGTCGCGCAGCCGGCGGACCAGCGCCCACAGGTCGGCGCGGCTGCCCGGGTCGAGTCCGGTCGTCGGCTCGTCCAGAAAGAGCACCTCGGGCCGGTGGGTGAGCCCCAGCGCGAGGTCGAGGCGGCGCCGCTGGCCGCCGGAGAGCGCCGCGGTGGAGCGGTCGAGGAGTCCGGTGAGGTCGAGCTCGTGGGCCAGCTCCTCGGTGCGGGCGGCCGCGTCGGCCTTGGACAGCCCGTAGAGCCGCCCCTGGGTGACGAGTTCGGAGCGCACGGTCTCCTGCGGGTCGACCCCGCCGGACTGAGCGACGTACCCGATCCGCCGCCGTACGGCGCCGGGGTCGGCGAGCAGGTCGTGTCCCGCGACGGTGGCCGCCCCGCCGGTGGGCGGGAGCAGTGTGGTGAGCATCCGCAGCGTGGTGGTCTTGCCGGCCCCGTTGGGTCCGAGGAGGCCGAGGATCTCGCCCTGCCGCACGGTCAGGTCGATCCCGCGCACGGCTTCCACGGGGCCGAGTTTCGTCTGGAAGGTCCGGGCGAGCCCGGCCGTACTGATGATTGGCATGGTGACTACAAAAACAGAGTCCCTGAAATTTTGCAATGTCACCAAGTTTTCATCGGCCCTAGGATGGGGGCATGGCTGAGGGGCTCAGGGAGCGCAAGAAGCGCGAGACGAAGCAGCGGATCTCCGACATCGCGACCGGACTCTTCCTGGAGCACGGCTTCGTGACCGTGACCGTCGCGGACGTCGCCGACGCCGCGGACGTGTCCGTCAACACGGTCTACAACTACTTCCCGGCCAAGGAGGACCTCTTCCTCGACCGGATGGAGGGCGTGACCCTCCGCCTGTCGCGGATGATCCGGGGGCGCGACCGGGGCGAGTCCGCGGCCCATGCGGTGCTGCGCGAGATGCGCGGGCAGATCGGCGCCGTCTCGCCCGCGTACGGACTCATGGACGGCTTCGACGCCTTCATGAACGTCATCGAGCACGCCCCCACCCTCAAGGCCCGGCTCTTCTACCTCCAGCAGCAGGTCCACGACGCCGTCGTCGCCACCCTGCGCGAGGAGACCGGCGCGGCCGAGGGCGACCCGCTGCCGCTGCTCGTCGGCGGGCAGATCGCCTGGATCGAGAACACCGCCGTCGGCTACATCACCCGCGAGATGACCGCCGGCCGCAAGGCCACTGCCGTCTCCCGCGAGACCCTCGTCCTCCTCGACGAGATCGAGGAACTGCTGAGCGAGAAGGTCCTCACGTACGCCGTGCGCGGCTGACCGAACGGCCCGCGGGGTGTCGTGAGTGTGACGTCCGTCAAACCGGGCGTGACGCGCATTACTTCCCGGTCACACGAAGCCCCCCGACCGCTAATCTCCGCCGGAGAGTCATTGGTGAACAGTCGTTAAGGGGAACAACGTGGCCAGGAAGCTCGCCGTCATCGGAGCCGGACTCATGGGGTCCGGCATCGCGCAGGTCTCCGCCCAGGCGGGCTGGGACGTCGTGCTGCGCGATGTCACCGACGCGGCCCTGACCCGGGGCGCCGACGGCATCAAGGCCTCCTACGACAAGTTCGTCGCCAAGGGGAAGCTCGACGCGGACGCCGCCGAGGCCGCGTACGCCCGGATCACCCCGACCACCGACCTCGACGCGGTCGCCGACGCCGACATCGTCGTCGAGGCCGTCTTCGAGAAGCTGGAGATCAAGCACGAGATCTTCCGCACCCTCGACAAGCTGGTCAAGGACGACGCCGTCCTCGCCTCCAACACCTCCGCCATCCCGATCACCAAGATCGCCGCGGTGACGGAGCGCCCGGAGCGCGTCGTCGGCGCCCACTTCTTCTCGCCGGTCCCGATGATGCAGCTCTGCGAGCTGGTCCGCGGCTACAAGACCAGCGACGAAACCCTCGCCACCGCGCGGGAGTTCGCCGAGTCGGTCGGCAAGACCTGCATCGTCGTCAACCGCGACGTCGCCGGCTTCGTCACCACCCGCCTCATCTCGGCGCTGGTCGTCGAGGCCGCCAAGCTGTACGAGTCGGGCGTGGCCACCGCCGAGGACATCGACATCGCCTGCAAGCTCGGTTTCGGGCACGCGATGGGCCCGCTCGCCACCGCCGACCTGACGGGCGTCGACATCCTCGTCAACGCCACCAGCAACATCTACACCGAGTCCCAGGACGAGAAGTTCGCGCCGCCGGAGCTGATGCGCCGGATGGTGGACGCCGGTGACATCGGCCGCAAGAGCGGGCAGGGCTTCTATAAGCACTGATCCGCCATCACCCCGACGGGTGAATTCGGTCTCGGTTCGCTTACAAGGCGCAACGCTTCTGCCGGTCCGGCAGTCAGTTGTTGCATAGACGGAGCACTCTCGGGGAGCGCATATGCACATCAGGGGCGACCACGTCGAGCTGGTCGTCGGGGGCCGCCTCGACGTCCGCAGCGCGGCGGACGCCCGTACGGTCCTGCACTCGGCCGTCGACGACGGAGACGGAGACCTGGTTCTCGACCTGACCGGTCTCGACTCCTGGGACGCGACCGGGCTCGGGGTCATCATGGGCGCGCACCGGCGGGCCGGCCGCTGCGGCCGCCGGCTGGTGCTGCGCGGGGTGCCGCCGCAGATGCAGCGGCTGCTGGTGGCCACCCGGCTGCACCGCATCCTCGCCATCGAGGGCGGGCTCGCCGCGGAGTCGCTTCCACGCGTCTGAACGCGGCCGGCCGGTGTGTGAAGCACCTGTGTGACTCAGGCGGTCCGGCTCAATCCTCATGAGACCGTGACGTCACGGGCGGGGTAGTACCCCGCGCGTGCGCGAATGCGGTTCCACCGTCTAGGGTTCGGTCGCCCGCCGATTGACGGACCCACCCGGCGGGCACCGGACCCGAGGCGTCAGCGAGCGTGCAGATCGGCCGGGAGGGGCTCGGCGCGCACCGCTTTTTTGGGAGCTTTCACCATGGACCCGATGAACCGGGAACCCGACGAGTACGGCACGGGCGACGACCGCACCGGTGCGGCCGCCGGCGGTCGGCGGGGCTCCCGCGAGCCCCTGACGTCCGATTTCGGCCAGTCCGCTCCCACGGTCGCCCGCACCGTACGGCTCGTCGCAGGCGACCTGCTGCTCACCGTCAACCCCGTCGACGGCAGCGAGATCGAGGCCTGCCCGCCCGGCGACCGGCCCGGGCAGCCCCGCCGCCGCACCGCCGAGGAGCGCGCCGACCGCGCCC